>JAUZFR010000157.1 GCA_030840335.1 Actinomycetota bacterium
TTCGGTACCGCCACAACGTTCGAACTCGGTTCGAAGCCGCCGTTCCCGCTCAACGACGTGCTCAAGGGACGCACCGACGTGGCGTGTACTGCGACTGCGATCATCCATTTCAATGACGGCAAGACGGCCGACCGCACGCTCCGCGTCGCCATTCTCGCCACTCCGATCGCGACGGCGAGGGAGCAGATCGACAAGGTCATGCTCGCTCACGGCGGTTCGCGCGCGACCGACTCGGGCGGCGGCGCCCTAGCCTGGGCAGTCCAGGGCAAGTCGGCCATCGGCGCGACGCCGTACAAGACCAAGAGCACGCTGGTCGAGGTGCTCGCGGGCTAGCCAGTCCGATAGGGCCCACTGCAACCACTTGCGTCAAGTCGAGCGAAACACGGGTCGGATGGCGGTACTCAGCGAGCCGCGCGCGTGAGCTAGAGCGAGTGGGTGGCCAGCCAGTCGACGAGCACACGCTCAAACTCGGCGGCCTGTTCGACGCTGGGGATATGAGCGGCGTCGGGAAACCGGCATCCGTCTGCGTTCGGAATCGTCGTCAGCAGGTATTCGTACTGGGTGAGAGCCGGCGTGATGTCGTGGTCACCCACCGCAACCAGGGTCGGCACTGAGATGTCGGTCACCCGCCCGTAGGCCGGTGGGTCAAGCGGGATCGGGATGGGCTGTTCCTCGGCGTGAGGGAGGTTCGCGAGGTTGAGCGCGTAGGCGGTCTCGACGAAAGCCGGATCGAGATCGGCTTTGTCGCGGAGGGGTCCGAAGTCCCACAACTCGGCCTCGAGCCGATTGAGGGTCTCCCATTCCCCGGCGTCATACGCCGCGTCGAGACCATCGAACAGTTCGTCTTCGCGATCCGTGAGCTCGACCTCCGGGAATCCGCTCGGCCCCGAACCGACGGTCACCAGGCCGAGAATGCGGCCGGGGGACTCGAGCGCGAGGTCGATCGCGATCGAGCCGCCACGCGAACATCCGATCACCGTGGCCTTCAGGACTCCGACGTGGTCAAGTATCGCGAGGGCGTCGGCGCGGTTCGAGAAATCCACGTTCTGGGTTTCGCTCCGCCCATATCCGCGGGTGTCGAAACGCACGACGAAGTGGTCTTTGGCGAGCGCCGCGATCTGCGGATCCCACATGCGCAGATTGGCGATTCCGGCGTGAATAAGCAGTAAAGCCGGATGCTCGGCCGAACCAGCTGTCTCGAAGTAGAGGGAGGCGCCGTTCACGTCCAACTGGGGCATGAAACCCACGCTACTTCAGGCGCGCCCACTCCGGGCGGGAAAAGTCAAGGGGGTGGCGCCGAAAACTAAACCGGTATAGGTTCTCTTAAACCGGTTCAGGTGAGCGTGGCAAATCTGCTCGCTCGAGAATGAGGCCGGAGCCAGCGACTCGACGGGGAGTGCTCAATGACGAAACAGCGTCCCACCATCGCTGACGTCGCTCGCGAGGCGGGAGTGAGCAAGGGTCTCGTTTCTTTTGCCCTCAATGATCGGCCCGGAGTTTCGGCGGCGTCGCGGGCACGCATCCTCAAGGTTGCGAGCGAGCTCGGCTGGCGGCCCAGTCTCCGAGCGCGCTCGCTCAGCACCGACCGCGCCTTCGCGCTCGGTCTTGTCATCGCCCGCGATCCGGAGATCATCTCGGCTGATCCCTTTTTCCCGGCATTCATCGCAGGCATCGAGAAGGCGCTGGCCCCCGCCGGCCAGGTGCTCGTGCTGAGCATGGTTCCTGACGAGGCCGCGGAAGCGGCGAGCTACCGGCAGCTGGCCGAGAGCGGTCGAGTGGACGGGGTCATCATCACCGATCTCCGCCGCGAGGATGAGCGATTCGCTTTGATCGCGGAACTCGGGCTCGCCGCAGTGACGCTGGGCAGGCCAGACATCGACACGCTCGTTCCGTCGATCTCCCTCGACGACGCGTCAGGCATCCACGCCGCGGTCAACCACCTCGTCGAACTCGGCCATCGTCGTATCGCGCACGTCGCCGGTCCATACCGGATGCTGCACGCGCGTCGAAGGAGCGCGTCGTTCTCGGATGCGCTGGCTCATCACGGACTTCCCGACGACCTGGTAGTCGAAACCGACTTCACCGCCTCGGACGGAGCGCGGGCGACGCGTGAGCTGCTCGGGTTGAGCGACCGACCGACAGCGATCGTCTACGCCAACGACCCGATGGCCATTGCGGGGATGGGTGTCGCCCAGCGCCGCGGACTCACTGTTCCCCGTGATCTCTCGATCACCGGTTTCGACGGAAGTGAAGTCGGCGCATTCATCCACCCGGCGCTCACCACGGTCACCACCAACGCAGGCGAGTGGGGTCAGCGCGCGGCTGAACTGCTGCTCAGGGTGATCGCACGAGAAGACGTCGCTGACATTGACCTCGCTCCCGCGTCCCTGTTGCTCCGTGAATCGACGGCACCTCCTCAAGCCTGAATATCCCCGACGGCACTCCTGCCGCCCTTATCGAAAGGAAGAAAACTGTGCGCAGAAGAACAGTTCTCATCACAGCAATAGTCGCCGCGGGCGCTTTCGCTCTCACGGCGTGCAGCGGAGGCGGTGGCTCGAGTGGCACATCGTCGCAGCACGGCCCAATCACCATCTGGTACTCGAACAACGAGCAGGAAGTGGCCTGGGGCAAGCAGATGGTCGCCTCGTGGAACGCCGCACACCCCAAGGAGCAGGTGAAAGGCCAGGAGATTCCCGCGGGTAAGACCAGCGAGGAAGTCATCGGCGCCGCAATCACCGCTGGCAACGCGCCATGCCTGATTTACAACACCGCGCCATCGGCTGTCGGCCAGTTTGAGAAGCAGGGCGGCCTCGTTGACCTTTCGAAGATCAGCGGCGCTTCCAGCTACATCCAGGCGCGAAGCGGCAAGGTCGCCGAGCAGTACAAGAACACCGCGGGCGACTACTTCCAGATGCCGTGGAAGTCCAACCCTGTCGTGATTTTCTACAACAAGGACATGTTCAAGAAGGCCGGGCTCGACCCCAACAACCCCAAGCTGTCGACGTACGCCGATTTCATCGCGACGTCGAAGAAGCTCGTGGCTGCGGGTGTTGCTCCTAACGCGATTTTGCCGGCGCCGACGAGTGAGTTCTTCCAGAGCCAGTTCGACTTCTACCCGCTCTACGCGGCGGAGTCCGGCGGCAAGCAGATCGTGGCGAACAACAAGTCGACCTTCGCCGATCAGGATGGCTACGACGTGGCCGACTTCTGGGCGACGCTGTACAAAGACAAGCTGGCCGGCCAGGAGGCCTACAACGGCGACGCGTTCGCCGATGGAAAGGCCGCAATGGCGATCGTCGGTCCGTGGGCCGTCGCGGTCTACAAGGGCAAGGTCAATTGGGGATCCGTTCCCGTTCCGACCAAGGAGGCGAAGCCGGCATCCGATGTCTGGACGTTCAGCGACGCCAAGAACATCGGTCTCTATTCCGCGTGCAAGAACCAGGGGACGGCGTGGGATGTCCTGAAGTATTCGACCAGCAAGGCTGAGGACCAAAAGCTGCTCGAACTGACTGGGCAGATGCCACTGCGTACCGATCTCGCCACCACCTATGCTGACTACTTCAAGGCCAACCCGGCCTACAAGGCATTCGGCGACCAGGCGTCGCGCACCGTGGAGGTCCCGCCGGGGCCGAACACGGTCGAGATGCTCCAGGCCTTCCGAGACGCGTGGTCGAAGTCGGTCATCTTCGGGAAGCAGGACACGAAGGCTGCGCTGGATGCCGCCGCGACGAAGATCAACACGATCGCCAAGCAGCCGTAGGCCACTGCCATGACGTCAACTCTCGCAGAGCGTCAGGGGGTGGTGCCGTCTTCGGGCGGCGCCACCCCTGGCCGGGGCCGCCGCAAGCGGCGCCCGCTTGGGCGCAATCCTCTTGGCCTGCTGTTTAGCGCGCCCTACCTGCTCTTCGTGCTCGCGATCTTCGCCTATCCGGTGGGATATGCGTTCTGGATCTCGTTCCATGACTTCTTTTTCGCCGCACCTGGGGCGCAGGTAGCCCGGCCATTCGTCGGGTTCACCAACTACGTCACCGCACTGACCGATCCGGCAGTGCTGCGCTCCTTCGCCAACGTTGGTGTCTTCCTGGTGATCAACGTGCCACTCACGGTGGTGTTCTCGTTACTGCTCGCGACAGCTCTCAACAAAGCGACGCGCGCGGTGACCTTCCTGCGGATCAGCTACTACGTGCCGTACGTCACCGCGAGCATTGCGGTTGTTGCGGTGTGGAGTTTCCTGTTCAACGGTCATGGGCTGGTGAACTCGATCCTCGGACCGCTCGCGCCAAGCCCGTCATGGCTGATCAACGACCACTGGGCGATGCCGATCATCGCCTTCTTCGTGACCTGGAAACAGCTCGGGTTCTACATCCTGCTGTATCTCGCTGCCCTGCAGAACGTGCCAAAGGAACTTTACGAATCTGCTTCGACGGATGGCGCCGGCGAGGCTCGCAAGTTCTTCTCGGTCACAGTGCCGGGCGTTCGCACCGCCACCGTGCTTGTGCTCCTCGTCTCGACGGTGACAGGCGCGAACCTCTTCACTGAGCCATACCTGCTGACCAACGGCGGTGGTCCGGATGGCGCGTCAACCTCGCCCGTTCTGATCATGTATCAAAAGGGAATCGAGCAGGGGCAGCCGGATGTGGCGGCGGCGATCGGGGTCGTCCTCGTGATTGCCGTGCTCATTATCGCTTTCCTGCAGAACCGATTCGCGGGAGGGCGGGACTGATGGCTGCGACTCGACGCCGTCGTGGCGTGAACGCCGACTCCCTGCCCCGCTCCGGTCGAATCGCCCGCAGTGTCGTGCTCGCACTCGGCGCGGTCGCTTTTCTGTTCCCGTTCTATTACATGCTGATTGGATCGCTGCAGACGAAGCTCGACTCGACGACAAGCGGCCTTCTGCCGAATCCGGCGAACCTCAGCGGCACGAACTACGTGCAGATCAATGACCGCATCAATCTGTTCCAGGGGCTGCTCAATTCGGGCATCTTCACGGGTGGAGTGTTGGTCTGCACGATGGTGTTCGGGCTGCTTGTCGGCTACGCGCTGGCCGTGCTGCAGTGGCGCGGGCGTGGTGTGACCTTCGCGCTTGCGCTTCTCGTGCAGGTTGTGCCGTTCCAGTTGCTGATCATCCCGTTGTACGTGCTCATCGCGCGCGACTACGGGCTGGCCGACAACTATCTCGGGATGATCATTCCGTTCGCGATCAACTCGACCGCGGTGATCATCTTCCGCCAGTACTTCCTGCAGCTTCCGAAGGAACTCTTCGAGGCTGCGCGGATCGACGGAGCGAGTGAACTCAAACTTCTGTGGGGGATTGCGATTCCGCTCGTGCGACCCGCGCTCATCACGGTGGTACTTCTCACCTTCATCGGGCCATGGAACGAGTTTCTCTGGCCATTCCTGATCACCAAGAACCAGGCGCTGCAACCGCTCGCCGTATCGCTCGCGAACTACATCACGAACGTCGCCGCAACGGCATCCAACCCCTTTGGGTCGGCACTCGCCGGCGCTGTCGTGCTCGCGGCACCCGTGGTGATTCTGTTCATCGTGTTCCAGCGGTACTTCATCTCAACTGACATCGGATCGAGCGTGAAGGGATAGCTATGACCGAACCAACAGAACATTTCCCCTACAAACTTGAGAGGGCCGGCGTGATTATGTCGCCGGAACCGGGCAACGATCTCGAAGCCGAAGGAGTGCTGAATCCGGCAACCGGCCATTCGCCGGATGGCGCGCTCTACCTGCTGCCGCGACTTGTCGCGACCGGCAATGTGAGCAGGGTCGGGCTCGCCAAAGTTGTGATCGACAACGGCGTCCCGGTCGGCGTCGAGCGCGAGGGAATCGTGCTCGCGCCGGATCGCGGATGGGAGCGCGGCGCGAACAACGCCGGCGTCGAGGATCCGCGGGTCACCTTCATCCCGAAGCTTGGCCTGCACGTCATGACGTACGTCGCGTACGGTCCGCTTGGCCCCCGCACGGCGGTCGCGACGTCGGCCGATCTGCGCTCGTGGACCAGGCTCGGCCCTGCACTCTTCGCGTACGACGATGCGCTCGACATGGATCTCAACCTGTTTCACAACAAAGACACGGTGTTTCTGCCGGAGCCGGTGACGGGACCGGATGGCGTCGAGAGCTTCGCGGTTCTCCACCGCCCGATGTGGGACCTGGACGAGATCAAGGTGGGCCAGGGCATCCGCCTGCCCGCGGGGATCACGGATGCCCGCCAGAGCATCTGGATCAGTTACGTTCCCGTCTCCGCAGTCGAGCAGGACATCGCCGAACTCGCGCTGTGGCACAACCATCGATTCGTCGCTGGCCCGCAGTTCCCCTTCGAGGAGCTCAAGATCGGCGGCGGCCCGCCGCCCATCCGGGTGCCGGAAGGATGGCTGCTGCTGCACCATGGCGTCACTGGCAAGCTCGCCCGCGGCACCGACCAGCAGCAGAAGGTGAACTATGCCGCCGGGGGCATGATCCTCGACGCGACCGACCCGTCGACGGTACTGGCTCGCACCTCGATGCCGCTGCTGGCGGCGGAAACCGAAGACGAGAAGAGCGGCATCGTCCCGAACGTGGTCTTCCCCACCGCGATCGAGGAGATCGATGGCCAGCTGTTCGTCTTCTACGGAATGGCCGACTCGAAGATCGGCGTGGCACGCCTCAATCGCGTGGCCGCCTGACCCCAGCTCAATCTGACTCGCATCTCAATCGCAAGACAAAGGACAGTTCAATGTCGAACACTGCACGCATCCGTTTGCTCGGCGCCGTGAGCGCCGTCGCCCTCGCCGCCGGCCTTGGTCTCGTGTCGGGCCCGGCCGTCGCCGCGGCCGCGCCGCCGCTGACCAATCTCGCCCATCTGAACAGTTTGCTCGACCAAACGACGCCCGCTGCCGTAGCCGGTCACACGACCTACAAGATCGATTCTGAACCGTCGATCACCGTCCCATGGGTCTACGCCAACGCCCAGGGCGACGGCACGTTCACCCGCGTGGGCGGCGGCAATCTCGACGCCGCAACCGGGCACTGGGGACAGGGTTCGTTCGATGCCGACGACGTCTCGCGCGCCGCGGTCGTGTACGTCCGGGACTGGAAGCAGACGCACTCCGCGGCTGCGAAACAGAAGGCGTACGAGCTGCTGCGCTCGACGGCATACTTCCAGACGACGACCGGACCGAACGCGGGCAACGTCGTGCTCTGGATGCAGCCGGACGGATCGCTGAACCCGAGCCCGACGCCGGTCGAGCTGCCAAATCCTTCGGATTCGGGTGCGAGTTACTGGCTCGCTCGGAGCCTTTGGGCGTTCGGCGAGGGGTACGCAGCCTTTAAAGACGCGGACCCGCGGTTCGCGTCGTTCCTCCAGCAGCGCATCCAGCTCGGCGTAAGCGCCCTGAATCGTGAAGTGCTGAACAGCTACGGCACCTACAAGGTCGCTGATGGCGTCAGGGTTCCCGCCTGGCTGATCGTCGATGGCGCCGATGCATCGGCCGAAGCGCTTCTTGGCCTCAGTGCGTATACCGGGGCCAATCCTTCGGATGCCGCGCCGCGCACCGCGGCGAAGCAGCTCGCGAGGGGCATCGCGTTGATGAGCTCTGGCAGTTCGCAGACCTGGCCGTACGGCGCGATCCTGCCGTGGGCGCAGTCGCGCTCGATGTATCACTCCTGGGCTTCGCAGATGCCCGCGGCCCTGGCGAACGCGTCCACGACGTTGCACGACAAGTCGCTTCTGGCGCCAGCGGTGACCGATTCGGTCAATTTCACGGCGACGCAACTCGCGGCCGGGGGTCCTGACAACGCGTGGTACCCGACCGCGATCGACACGACGCAGATCGCCTACGGAGCGGACTCACGGCTGCAGTCGCTCCTCGCGGTAGCGAAAGCCTCGCACGGTGCGGGCATCCAGCAGCTCGCGGGTATCGAAGCCGCCTGGTATTTCGGAATGAACAGTTCCGGCAAGCCCACCTATGACCCGGCGACCGGTGTGACCTTCGACGGCATTCAGGCCGACGGCACCGTAAACAGGAACAGCGGTGCCGAGAGCACCATTCACGGCCTGCTGTCCATGCTGGCGCTGGATGCGAATCCGGATGTCGCGAAGCTCGCACAGAGCGCCGCTCACGTCGCCTCGAGAACCGGCCTCACTGTCGCCGAAGCCGAAACCGCGTCGGCAACGACCGGAACGGTCGTGACACCGGATTCCGCATGGACCGGCGAATCGCAGTACAGCGGCGGCAAGTATCTCTCGCTCTCCGCCGGACAGACGGCCACCATCCCGCTCGCCACGGCATCCGGGGCGGTCTCGGTGCAGCCGGTGATCTTCGAACCAAGCGGCTCGACGGTGAAGTCGACGTGGTCGGCCGGCAACCAGTCGCTGGGGACGCTGACCTCATCGGTCGGCGCTCAGGGGATCACCGCCGTTCCCGGAGCGCTGCTGCCGCAGACGCTGGGGGGCTCGACGTCCGCAAGGTCGGTCACCGTGAAGGTCACGCAGGGCACGCTCGTGCTGGATGCGGTCATCACGCGTCCACTGGTCGAGCGGTTGACTCTCACCGGAACGCACGCGACCACGCAGCTGGCTCACTCGACCTCGACGAAAGCTGAGACCGCGACCATGGGCGCCGCGAAGGTCTCGAGCACGGTGCGGGTCTACGACGCGAACGGCTTGCTGGTGCAAACAACGCAGGCGAAGGGCGTCGCTCTCGTTCACCTGCCAGTCGGAGGCTTCGCCGTCGCTACCTGGTAAGGCGCCTCGCTCCCGCTGCGGCAGACTAGTGCCGTGGTGGGAGTGTTGACGGGGTTCGCGATCATCGGCGTCGTGATTCTGATTGGCTATGTCGTCGGGCGCATGGGGATTCTCGGCGACAGCGCGCGCTTCGTCCTCAGCAGGATCGTGTTCTTCGTGCTGTCGCCGTGCCTGCTGTTCACCGTGCTCAGCGAAGCGGATGTTCATCAACTGTTCTCGAGGCTGCTCGCGGTTTCCGCGATCGCCGCGTTCGTGGCGGTCACCCTCTTCCTCGTCGTTGCGCTCGTTGTGTGGCGCCGGCCCCTCGCAGAGGCGACCGTCGGGGCGGCGGCATCCGGGTATGTCAACGCGAACAACATCGGGCTGCCGGTCGCGGTCTACGTGCTCGGAAGCGCCGCCTACCCGGCACCGGTCATCCTGTTGCAGCTGCTGGTGCTTGCGCCGATCGTCCTCACCGTGCTTGACATCACGACAAGCGGAAAGGCATCGATCGGCCGCATCCTGCTGCAACCGGTGCGGAATCCGCTCATCATCGCGTCGGCGCTTGGCGTGATCGTGGCCGTGACCGGCGTGAAGCTGCCGCAGCCGGTACTCGAACCGTTTTCGCTCATCGGCGCGGCAGCGGTGCCAGTAGTCCTGCTGTCGTTCGGGATGTCTCTGCACGGACAGCGCATCCTCGGCGCCGGTTCGAACCGCAGGGATGTGGTTGTCGCGACCGCAATCAAACTGCTCGTGATGCCGGTGGTGGCCTGGGCTGCCGGCGAATTCATCTTCGGACTCCAGGGGAAAGCGCTCTTCGTCGTCGTCGCCCTTGCTGCCCTCCCGACCGCCCAGAATGTCCTGAATTACGCACAGCGATACGACCGCGGAGAGATCCTTGCGCGCGACACCGTGCTGATCACGACGATCGGGTCGATCCCCGTGCTCGTGGTCGCGGCGGCGTTGCTGAGTTAGCAGTCCTCGCGGCGGGATCGCTGTTAGAAGATCATCGGCCGGTCGTCGTCATCATCGGTCTGGAGATCGAGATCGACGACCAGTGGAACGTGATCGCTGGGGCCGGCGCCCTTGCGCTCGTTGCGTTCAATCCGTGCGCTTGTGACGAGGTCGTTGAACAGCTTCGAACCGAGCACGAAGTCGATGCGCATACCTTCGTTTCGCGGGAACCTGAGCTGTTGGTAGTCCCAGTAGGTGTAGCCCTCGACCCCGCGGGAGCGAAATGCGTCGATCAGCCCAGCGGTTTCGAATGCGGTGAATGCATCGCGCTCGGGCTGGGACACGTGGGTGTGACCTTCGAACGCGGCGATGTCCCACACGTCGATGTCGAGCGGTGCAATGTTGAAGTCGCCCATCAGCGCGAGCGGCTGGCTCGGTTTGTCTGCGAGCCACTGACGAGTCTCGGCGGCGAGCTTGGCGAGCCACTCGAGCTTGTAGGGGTAGTGGGGGTTGTCCAGTTCGCGGCCGTTCGGCACGTAGAGGCTCCAGAGCCGGATGTCGTTCACGGTAACGCCGAGGGCGCGCGCCTCCTGTGGGAGGTCGCCCGCGTCATCCACCTTGCCGAAGCCCGGCGAGGTGGGAAAGCCGACCGAGACATCCGTCATGGGCAGGCGGCTGGCAAAGGCGACGCCGTTCCACTGGTTGAGCCCGTGCAACTCGATTTCGTAGCCCGCTTCGCTGAAGGCCTCGTAAGGGAATTGGTCGGGCTTGCACTTGATTTCCTGCATGGCGAGAACGTCGACATCCTCGCGGCCGAGCCAGTCCACAACCCGTCCGACGCGGCTGCGGATCGAGTTGACATTCCAGGTCGCTACGCGCATGACATCCACGCTAGTTGGTTTCGAGGCGCCGACAGGTACCCACCCGGCGGTCCGGAATGGCTCGCCGCCCGGCCGCTCAGTATTCTGAGTGGTGTGACTACCGCAAAGCAGCAGCTGATCGAGCACATTTCCGCCGACGCGGTCTTCCACGGAGACTTCACGCTCACGAGCGGCAAGAAGGCAACGTATTACATCGACCTCCGCAAGGTGAGCCTCGACTACCGCGTAGCGCCGCTCATCGGCGAGGTCATGGTCGACCTGATCTCGACGATTCCGGATGTCTACGCCGTCGGCGGCCTCACGATGGGTGCGGACCCCATCGCGGCATCGGTCCTGCACCAGGGCGTCGCGCTGGGCAAGGGATACCACGCATTCGTCGTGCGCAAGGAGCCGAAGGATCACGGGCGCGGCAAGCAGGTCGAAGGCCCCGATCTCGAGGGCAAGCGCGTGATCGTGCTCGAAGACACCTCGACGACGGGAGGATCACCGCTCAAGGCGGTGGAGGCGCTGCTCAAGGTCGGTGCGGAAATCGCAGCGGTGGCCGTCGTGGTCGATCGTGATACGGGAGCGCAGCAGATCATCGAGGCCGCAGGCTACCCGTACCTCTACGCGATCGGGTTGGCTGATCTCGGGTTGGCGCCGTGACCGCTGACGACAAAGACGAAGGAGACTCGCCGGACGGCTTCAGCTGGAATCTTCGCCCGAGCGCCGCCGAGCCGCCGCCCCCCGCGCTGGTCGAGCCGCCCCGACCGGCCCTGGTCGAACCGCCGCCAACCCAACCGCTCGCCGCAGTGGACATCCCCACCCAGGCGATCGAGCGGCCCCCGGCACCTGCGCCAGCGGAGGCGCCGCCCGTGTGGGACCCGTTCGCCACCCAGAGCGGTCCGATCGCTCAGCCGCCCGTGTCTTCGGTCGACCTGCCGACCGAGACCTACACGGTGGAGCCGTGGATGCCTGCGCCGCCGCCTGCGCCGGCCGCCGAGCCGCTCGAGACAGTGGCCTACGTGCCGCCGGTTCCGTCGATCCCGTTCCAGCATGCGGCCCAGCATCCGGCCCACGCGGACCCGCACGATCCCACCTCGGCAATCGACTCACTCTTCGGTGACCACCAGTTCCAGGAGTATGAGGAGGTCGGCCTTCTGCCGATTATCCCCACGACGACCGGTGCCGCAGATGACCGGTACTACGCGGCGCCCGTCGTAGAGCGCGCACCGCTCTCATCGACCCAGAAGGCTCTGCTGTGGGCAGCGGGAGGACTCGTAGCCGCGCTCGCTCTCGTGCTGCTGTTCATGCTGGGCACGAAGCTGGGTGCGGCGAGTGCGACTTCGGCGACGAGCACGGCGCCCTCAGTTGCGGCAACGGCCAAGCCGACGACGACGGCCAACGGTCTGGCGGCCCCCGGAGTTCAACTCTGGAGCGCGCTCAAGGGCGGCGAGTGCATCCAGCCCTTCACCTCCGCGTGGGCGGCGACCTTTACGGTCGTCGACTGTTCCACCCCTCACGATGCGCAGGCCATCGTGAAAGGCTCGCTGACGGATGCGTCTGGAGCCGCGTATCCGACCGGCGCGCAGTTCTCCCAGAAGATCATGCCGCT
Organism: Actinomycetota bacterium; assembly: GCA_030840335.1. Classification (GTDB taxonomy): domain Bacteria; phylum Actinomycetota; class Actinomycetes; order Actinomycetales; family Microbacteriaceae; genus Galbitalea. The sequence continues at coordinate 12,143 of JAUZFR010000157.1, forward strand.
GTGCTCCGCGCGCACCGCGCTGAACTATTCGGCGGCGGCAAAGGACGACGACATCCAGCTGAGCTTCACCTACCCGCCGAACCAGGATGCGTGGAGCAGCGGCGATCGCACCTACTACTGCTTCGTGTCGCGCGAGTCGGGCGGCAACCTGCCTGGTGACCTCGCGGTAAGGAAGGGCTAGAGGTCGGATTCGACCGGTTCGGTTTCGAGCAGGTCGGCGACGCTGTTCAGTACCTCGTCGGGGCGGAACGGATAGCGCTCGATCTCGGCCCGGTCGCTGATTCCGGTCAGGACGAGCACGGTATGGAGCCCGGCTTCGATGCCCGCCACGATGTCGGTGTCCATGCGGTCGCCGATCATGCCCGTGCTCTCCGAGTGGGCGCCGATCTTGTTCATGGCTGAACGGAACATCATGGGGTTCGGCTTACCGACCACATAGGGTTCCTTGCCGGTCGCTTTGCTGATCAGGGCGGCGACGGCGCCGGTCGCGGGCATCGGTCCGTCCGCGCTCGGGCCTGTCGCATCCGGGTTGGTCACGATGAATCGCGAACCGTCGACGATCAGTCGGATCGCCTTGGTGATCGCCTCGAACGAATAGTTGCGTGTCTCGCCGATCACGACGTAATCGGGTGCGCTCTCGGTCATCACGAATCCGGCTTCGTGCAGCGCCGTCGTCATTCCGGCTTCGCCAATCACGAAGGCCGAACCTCCGGGGATCTGCGCCGCGAGGAAATCGGCGGTCGCGAGGGCGGAAGTCCAGATGCTCTCTTCGGGCACCATGAGCCCTGAGGATTTCAGTCGAGCGCTCAAGTCGCGTGGCGTGAAGATCGAGTTGTTGGTGAGGACCAGGTATGGCTTGCCCTGGTCACGCCATTGCTGCAGGAGTTCGGCTGCTCCGGGGACTGGGTGGTTCTCGTGCACGAGCACGCCATCCATGTCGGTGAGCCAGCTGTCGACTTCGCTGCGGTCGGTCATTGGGCAATCGTACTGGCGGCTGGTTACGGGGAGGCTTCGACGATGTAACGGACATCCGGGCCCAGTCGCGCCCGCATGACGTCGACCGCATCCGGATTCGCGTCGATCGCGACGAACCGCCGGCCGAGCTGGCGGGCGACGGATGCCGTGGTTCCGCTGCCCGCAAAGAAGTCCAGTACCCAGTCACCGGGTGCGCTCGAAGCCTGGACGATGCGCCGGAGGATGCCCTCGGGCTTCTGCGTCGCGTAGCCCGTGCGCTCGCGTCCGTTGGTGCTCACGATCGTGTGCCACCAGACGTCGGTTGGCAGTTTTCCCTTTGCGACCTTTTCGGGAGTCACCAGCCCGGGTGCCATGTACGGTTCGCGGTCGACCGACGAATTGTCGAAGTAATACGTCTTCGGGTTTTTCACGTAGACGAGGATCGTGTCGTGTTTCGCCGGCCACTTGTTCGAGGGCTTCGCGCCGTAATCGTAGGCCCAGATGATCTCGTTCAGAAACGAGTCACGGCCGAAGAGCGCGTCGAGTGCCACCTTCGCGTAATGCACTTCGCGATAGTCGAGGTGCAGGTAAAGGGTTCCGCGATCGTCGAGGAGTCGCCAGGCTTCGTCGAGTCGCGGTTCGAGAAAGTCCCAGTAGTCCGCGAACTCGTCGTTGTACGAGTAGAGGGTTCCCTTCACCGTGTCGTAGCTCTGGCCCTTGAACCCGACGCGGCGGCCTCCGATTGCGCGCTTGGTCGATATGGTCTGGCGGGATTGCGTGCGGCCCGTGTTGAAGGGCGGATCCAGGTAGATCAGCCGAAAGCTCGCATCGGGCAGCCGAGTCGTCGTCGCGAGGTTGTCCCCGAGCACGATGAGATCGGGGCCGTCGGGTGTCCACAGCGGCTCGGTCATTCTCAGACATTAACATCCCGTTCGGTGCGGACCTGGCGCCCGGCGCCTTGCAGCAGAATGGAACCGTGACCGACGAGAGCCCGAACCCCAGCGTCGAGCTCTCGACGCACGGCGTCGGGCCATGGCGGGGCGAGCATCCGGTCGGCGATCAATACGACCCCGACCTGCTCGCGCGAGGCGACTCACGCAATGTGATCGACCGCTACCGCTACTGGACCATGGAAGCGATCGTCGCCGACCTCGACCGCACGCGACATCCTTTCTCGGTGGCCATCGAAAACTGGCAGCACGACATGAACATCGGCTCCATCGTGCGAAGTGCGAACGCTTTCGCGGCCGAGACCGTTCACATTGTCGGCCGCAAGCGCTGGAACAAGCGCGGCGCGATGGTGACCGACCGCTACCAGCACGTTCTCCACCATTCGACCGTTGCGGACTTCGTCGAATGGGCTCGCGCCCACGATCGGCCGATCGTGGCGATCGATAATGTTCCCGGGTCGGTCATCATCGAGACGTTCGACTTCCCGCTCAACGCGATCCTGCTGTTTGGGCAGGAAGGTCCGGGGCTCAGTGCGGAAGCTCTCGACGCGGCGGATGCGGTGGTCGAGATCAGCCAATTCGGTTCGACCCGAAGTATCAACGCCTCCGCAGCGGCGGCGGTAGCGATGCACGCCTGGATCCGCCAGCACGCCTCCCCCCGCTAAATCGCCGAGTGCTGCCGGTCGTCACGACTGCACGTGCTGTAACGCCCGCGCTCGCGACAACTGGCAGCACTCGGCGAAGGGGGAGGAGCCCCCCTTACTGGTGCTGCCGGGAATTCGATTGTCACCGTAGCGTGGCCTCGAGGCTCACCCATGGGGGGATGGGCGCACCTTGCAACACGAGAGTTCATCCGCGTGAGTTTCGCAAAATCAGATCGTTCGGTGCCGTCTTCCTTTTTCGATCGACTGATCTCCGGAGCAGCGGGCCGAGCGACCGCAGCCGTTCTCGCCGTTCTGCTGACCGCCGCGACCCTCGTGGCTGGCATCGGCCTTGACGCCGCAAATGCGGATTCCAATCTCACACTGACCGCGACCGCTACCGGCAACGTGCTTGCGGGTGAGGCTGCCAGCGTGACTCTGAAGGCCAACAACATCACGTCGAGTGATCTGTTCAACCTCTCGTTTCGCTACCAGCTGCCCGCCAACGTCAGCTACGCGGCGGGAAGCACCTCTCCGTCTTCGCTCGGTGATCCGACGATCGATACGGTGACCGACAGCACGATTCCGCTTGTCACCCACCAGGTGCTGATCTGGTCGAACGCGGCTGACCTGCCCATTGGCGACGAAGTCGACCTCACGTTTGGCGTCATGCCCAACACCACCGCGTACCCGGTCGGCGGCACGTTTGCCGGATCGGCCGGCGCCTACGCGCAGGCGGATGCGCGGCTCGTTCCCAAGTTCACCTCCGGGGGCGATGTGATCGCCGGCACGTTCACCGCATCCGATACGGCGACACTGGGAAGCACCGCGGTGAGCGCACTTCGGATTACGAAGACCGACCCGGAGCCCGAACACGAGCTCATGCGCGGAGTGCACGATCACTCCACCCTCTACACACTGAAGGTTCAGGACACCGCGGTGTCGCCGACTACCGGTGTCACGGTTGACGACTACCTTCCCGCCGGGCTCGAGTTTCTCGGGTGCGGTGCTGCCGACAATTCCGCCGCCGGCAGCCTCGAGTACACGGGCGCCCCACGACTGACCGTGACGCCTGCCGTGCCCGCATGTGTCACTCCCGTCTCGGTAGACACGGTTCAGAACCCGGTCGGCTACCCCTCAGGTGTTTACACCCACGTCGTGTGGAATCTCGGCACTATCGCCGCGGGACAGACGAAGACGATCGTGTACGCGGCAGCAATTCCGCTCCACTACAACACGATGTCGTGGCCGGGAACGACCCCGACCGCGGCGAGCCTTGGCCAGGCATCCAACCTCGACAACAACACGGGCGCCGAGACCCGGCAGGTCGCCGCGGGGCAGTCGTACACGAACACGGCAACGGCAACCGGCACCTACACGGGTGTAGTTGCGGCGGGGTCGTCCACCACGGTCACCTCGGTCGACTCGGACACGGTCAAGTCGATGGACCTCTCCATCGTCAAGTCGACGACGACCCCTGACTTCACTTCCGGCGGAGACGCCGCTTTCCAGCTGCTCGTCCGCACCAGCGAATACACGGCGTCCAGCGCCGTCAAAATCACGGATGTCATCCCGAACGGACTCTGCCCGAATCTTCCCGCAGGCACCCCGGTGCTCGGCGGACGCCCGATTCCTGCCGACTGCCTGGCCACGGGAGCGGTCAGCAACGCGACCGTCGACTCCGTGACATCCAATGCGGATGGCACCTTCACCGTCATCTTCACACCGACGGTTTCGACCGCGCCCGACGCCAGCTTCACAATCGACTACACCGTGCACGATCGCGAGAACTACGACGGGGCCGGCGCGGAGGACCCCACTTCCGCGGGCGACTCGTTCACCAACAATGTGACGATCGCGGGAACGACCGCCGTCATCCCTGCACTCGCACCGCTGCCGTCGGAATCGGTCAACGACGATTCGAGCGCCACCCAGGTGTCGCAGGCACCGACGATCAGCAAGAAGATCCTGCCGCGGACCCCGGTGTCCAGCGCCGCCGATTGCGCGACACATGCCGGCAGCTATGTCAGCGATGACCCCGTCACGCCTGCGCCGTCGTTCGCGCTCGGCGACCGAGTGTGCTTCGAACTGACCGTCAACTTCTCCTCGACTACGGAGACGCGCAACGCCCGCGTGACGGACTTCGCGCCGGTCGGATCGGTGTACGAAGACTACGCGTTGGGCGCTGCCAGCACCGTCCCGGCCGCGGATGTCTCTGTGCCCACCAGCACCACGCTTCCCACCTGGAACATCGGCCACACGAGCGGCGCCGGTGCAGACCTGTTCGTGGACAAGGGCCAAAAGCTCGTGCTGTATGTGAGCGCGCTGGTCACGACGGTTTCATCGTCCGCCTCGGCCGTCGACATCACCGCCAACCTCATGAAATATCGCCAGGAGAACACCGCGGGCGCTGTGTACGCGCTCCGTGCCCAGGCCAACTTCGGCATTGCGCCGGCATCGACCGTCTCGCTCGACAAGGCGATCACCGCTGTCGGAGGGGCCGCCATTGTTCC
>JAUZFR010000167.1 GCA_030840335.1 Actinomycetota bacterium
CCTCGAGGCCGCGCCGGATGGTTCGAACGGTCGTGCTGACCGGCGGCTGATAAATCGCGGCGTATTCGTCAATCCACGTTTGCGTAAGTGGCGTGGATGCGAACAGCTCTTCGTCGAGCAGGTTTGAGAACTGCGCCGCCAAATCACTCTCGCGTGTTACCGATACCCGCAGATTCCACTCGTGATTGCTGGCGAGCGCACTTTCAGTGAGATTCGAGCTGCCCAAGATCGCCGTGACGCCTTCAGGGCGCTGAAAAACATATCCCTTCGGATGGAAGGCCGTCTCACTGTGCAGCCGAACATCAATCCCAATGTTTGTCAGGTTGAGAAGCTCAGAAAAGGCGCGTGGAGAGTTAAAGCCCAAGTAGTCGGACGTGATAATTCGACCGACACCATCGAAGTCCGCAAGCTCCTGTTTGAGTAGGGCAATTGCGCGGGGCGATACAAACGCGACCGAAAATGTGAACGATGTCGCGTGCTTCAGCTCTCGCCGGAGCGCGCGAAGCATTGAATCGCTCTTCGTGTTGAGGATGAGCTGTGGCTGAAACTGACGGGGCGAACGAACTGCACGATCGAGATACCCGAAGCCGATGTCTTGTCCAAACGGTTCGAGTTGGTTCAGGTCGACGGTCACTTGGGAAGCGTCTCTCGCTGTATGGCAACAACCGCTGGCAGGTCGGCGGGCGCCCAATCGAGTGAGCCCAGCTCCGAAGGTGGAAGCCACACCGCAGCCTCGTGTTCGGAAAGTGCGGGTTCTCCGCCTAGGAGTTCGCAATAGAAGGTCGTTAACGAAACGATCCCAAACTCGTACGCGTGGCTCGTCGAAGTAACTTCCGCGCCGACCCGCACACGGCAGTCGAGCTCTTCACGGATTTCTCGCTCGAGTGCTTTCGACGGGGACTCACCCGGCTCGACCTTGCCGCCGGGGAATTCCCACATTCCGGGGAGGCTTCCCTCAAGGCCACGTTGCGCACAAAACACGTAGCCGTCACGGACAATTACCGCGCCTACGACATTGATCTGCTTCTGCAATTCGGTCCCTTTGTGCCGAGCGAGGCACACAGTGTCAACAGCACTCACTGGCGGTTGCTCGTGCCCCAGCCTATTGCGACGGATGCTCGTTACTCCTCAAGTAGCGTGCTTAGGTCGAGACGCCATTTTGAACTAAGCAACCCCAACCCAAAGCCCATCGCGCGCACGAGTCATCGCGACGTAGAGCTCGCGCCGATCCAGCGAACGGCGCTCCGCGATCGCTGCCTCGACCTGGTCGCCGGGAGCTTCGAGAAGCTTCGCCGGCGTCCTCACCACGATCACCTGCTTGAACTCGAGACCCTTCGCACGCTTGATGGTCCCAACCTTGATCGAGCTCGTGGTGCGTCCGTCGTAGTCGTGCAGGTTGATCGCCGGGATCCCCTCCGCCGTGAGCGCCTTGATCACGTCGTCAGCCGCATAGTTCGTGTGGGCGAGAATCCCGATGTCGCCACCGCTCGTTCCCGCCGAAATCAACGATCGCACCTGCTGGATGAACGCCCGGTCATGCACCTCCCGCGACGAGAATCGCGAAACCCGCGGCTTCGCTCCATGCCGCACCACCTCGCTCGTGACATCCGCCAGAGATGGCAACCCCTCGATATCCATGAACTCATCGCCGGCCACAATGCTTGCGGCGAAATCCGCGATCTCAATCGTGTTCCGGTAGTTCTTCGTCATGACGACCCCGCGACCGGCAATTGAAACGGATGCCTCGCTCAGCGTGTAACCGCCCGGATAGATCGTCTGCTGGCCGTCGCCGATCAGGTTGAGACCGTCGGGCGCGTCCCCGACAAGTGCGTGCAGCATCCGCACCATTGCGCAGGTCAGATCCTGCGCCTCATCCGCGATTACCGCACTGTAGCCCTCGAGCGGATGCGCGCGCAGCGACTTCTCGGCGAGCAGGATGACATCCGCAAAGTCGTTGATACCGGCCGCGCGAAGCGCAACGTCATAGGCGGAGTGCAGAGCCCAGACCGCGGTTCTGCCTTCGGTCGTCAGGGCTCGCTTGCGACCGACTCGCGCGAGCCCGGCGTACTGCTCGAAGTTGGTGAGTCCGCGGCCCTTGATGACCCCGATCACCTCCTCCTTCCAGTAGTCCTTTCGGGGATCGATTCTCCCCAGCACACTGTCCTTGCCAACGGCGGACCACGCTCCGTCGAACGCCTTGTCGGCCTTGGCGCCGTCGAGGGAGAGGGAAACGCCGCGCGACTTCAGAACATCCAGTGCGAACGCGTGAACGCCGGTGAATTCGACTCGTCCGGACACCTCGGGCGCCATCCGGGCCATCAGGGCAGAGAGAACGACTGGCAGCGTTCGAACGAAACTGGTGACCAGAACCTTGCCTGGCCTGGTGCGCGCGATGTACGCGGCCCGATGCAGGCCGACCACCGTCTTGCCTGTGCCCGCGGCGCCACGGATGCGGGACGGACCGTTGAACGACCGACGCGCGAGCCGTGCCTGGTCCGGATGCAGGAACGCCATCCAATCCTCCACAGGCTTCGTCAGCACTCCCGCAAGAAGCGCTTGCTCGATTTCTCCGACAGAGATCAGGGCTTGCTGCAGAGTGGTGGGAACAACGACATCCGGCATGGTCAACTCGACTGGCCGATCACGAATCGCCATTGGCAGAAAGATCTCTTCGACGACCCCGTGCACCAAACGAATCTCGGATGGCCGCAGTCGCGACCCGCGCCCCAGCAGGTATCGAAGGGCGGCATCCTCGCTGATCAAATCGACGCCAGCCACCCGACCGTGGAGTCCCCGCTGGCCCATGAAGACCGCAACGACGCGAATCTCGCCCGGGGCGAGTCCGATCTCGGCGAGGGCGGCTTCGGCGTACCTGCTGAGATCGGCCAGATTTGAGAACCGATCGGTGACATCGTCCTGACCTTGATACACGTGGTCCTGGCCGACGTGAACGTCGCCCCAGGACTTCGCGTCGACGATCGTCACGCCGGAAGGCCCGACGACCACGAAGTCGACGTTGCCGTTGCGCGAACCCGGCCACCGGCGATCCGACAGAACGTGGAAGCCCTGCGATTCCAGCGGCTCGAGCAGTTTGCCAAGGCGCGCCTCGGAGTCGGCCGCGGCCGAATACCTTCGGTGCATCTCGCGCGCGGTCTGCGCCACGAAATCGGCCTGTTCGGCTTCCAGCTTGTAGCGAGCAGCCTCGTCGGCTGCTGAATGACCTGCGGACATGTTTGTATTTCCCCCGACGCAGCCGCCCGGCCGGTAGCTGCAATTTCATTGTGGCCGAGTGAGCAAAAGTTGGCTGCGGCCAGTTGTGGGGGTGCTGAACGCCTTCTGATCAGCAAAGAAACCGCGGATGATTGCTTGTCCACAGGTGTTGACGCGACCCAGTTCTCCACAGATTCTGCTTCGCGGCGGAACGCGGATGGGTCGCCTCACAGACTGGATGCATGCCCGTAGTTGTCAAAACTCAGAGTCCCGTTGACCTGCTCGCCCTCGTCCCCGCGTTGGTGGGATTCACCCCGCAGCAGAGCGTCGTGCTTCTGCCGTTTCGCGGAAAGCGCACGTGCGGCGCGATCCGTTTCGATCTTCCGAGTGCCGGTCCGCCAGCGGTTAACAAGCGATTCGCCACCTTCGTGGTTGGCACGCTGTGCAAGCTTCGTGGCGTGGACTCCGTGATCCTCGTGGTGGTAACCAACGAGGCATTTGGATGCTCGTCCGCTCCGCCCTCGGGGGAGCTCGCCCAGACGATGCTTGCCCGCCTTCGCCAATCCGGATTGCGAGTCCAGGACGCTCTATGCCAGGCGAGCGACGGGTGGGGGTCGTACCTCGACGCCGAACTCCCCGCGGGCGGGCGGTCCCTCAGCGAGATCGCGGACTCCGACGCGCCCGAATCAGTGCCGCCCGAGGTACGACGAGCGCTGGCGGCTCCGCCTCCGCCGTCCCGCGTGCCGGATGCGGTCGCATCCGAGAAGCGTCGAGTCAAGACTGAGTTCGCTCGATACCAGCGACTCGTGAAGCAGGCGGAAGACACCGTCGATCTTCCGCCAGAGCTCGAGCCTCTCGAGGATTTGCCCGAGTTGATGGAGAGAGCGCTGGAGTGGGACGAATCCGAGATCTCGAAGAAATGCGCGCTGTTGCTGTTCGCGTGGCAGGGTCCGCCCATTCGGGACATGACGATGCTGCAATGGGCCACTGAAATATGGGTCGCCGACTTGATACTCGACGAAGCCGAAGCAGCCGGGTGCAAGGTCCCAAGTGCTCATCCGGGCGCTGACAAGCTCCTTGGCGACCTCATGATCGGCGTGGGGCCTCGTCCCGACCTCGATCGAATTGATCGCGGAATCAAGCTGTTACGCGCAGTGGTCGCTCGAGCAGACGCAGCAGAACGCGTCGCTCCGCTCTGCATGTTGACCTGGTTGAGCTGGGCAATCGGTCACGGAACCGAGGCTGGCAGATACCTCGACGAGGCTGGTTCGATTCGACCCGACTACGGCATGGTCGAGGTTCTGAACGCAATGCTCTCAAACGGGATGATGCCCGAATGGGCATTCGCTGAGTCATGAGGCGGGGGTCACTTTCGGCAACTTGGCCACCTGGTGCACCCGCCAGACGCCACGCACCAATGGGATCAACACCAGCGCTCGCAGGTCGATCACAGCGTGCAACACGATCACGACCACAATCGATCCGGTCAGCAGGTAGACGACCGAGAAGAGGATGCCGAGAAGTGTCGCTCCGAGTACGCCCGGCAGCCCCTGGTAGATGTGGAGCAGCCCAAACAACAGCGAGGCGACACCGAACGCGATCAGCCCGTTGCCGAAGATGCCGAAGATGAGCGCGGGCAACCCGAGGCGGAACAACAGTTCTTCGACCACACCGGCGTTGATGGCCAAGCCCGCCCCGTAGATGAGTTCACCTCGAGTGCGGGGGAGTAGGGCCGCAATGTCGCCGACGGTTGGCACCTCCTGCAGGTGCTTGCGCAGCAGGATCACGGGCACTATCAACAAGGCGAGCACGGCGATCCCAGCGCCGATCGCAAAGCCTGTCGCGAAGCCGCCGGTGAGGCTCGACACGATCCAGGCGAACGGCGGCGAGGCGAGCGCATCCTGTGTCACCAGGGGTACGAACGAGTAGGCGGCAAGTAAGACGACGCAGGTCATACCGCCGAACAGGAAGAAGGATTCACGCAGCCATTTCGCAAACGTGCGCTGGCGCTTTCGCGTCGACTTCAGCTTCTTGAAGCGCCGATAGTCTCGCCGATCCCGGTTGGATGCGCGCACCACCAGCACACCGGAAATAACCAGAAGGAGCGAGAGGAGGGCGAGCTGCACGCTGTCATTCTCTCCCGAATACTCCATCAAATCTCTTGAAAGTCAACGGGTTTCGCCGGGAAATTCACGAGCGTAGCGTCAAAAACATGGTTGGAATAATTGTTCTCTTGCTCATCCTCGGCCTCATCTTTGGCGTGTTCGGGTTCGTGGTCAAAGGCCTCATCTGGCTGGCAATCATCGGAATCGTCCTCGTCATCGTCAGTGCCATCTGGGGCATCGTCCGGCGCAGTGGCTCCCGAGCCTGATGCGATAGCTACGACCCAAAGAAGAAGGGATGGATGCTCCTCACCGGGCATCCATCCCTTTGCTTGTTGGTCGAGTGCTCGTTGGTCGATTACTCGCTGGTCGATTCGAATGTTGACTGAATTGGCGAGTCCGGGAATTCTCACCGATCGAACAGAATTGCACCAGTAATGAGCGCGACAAGAGCAGACGTAGGTTTCCGATCCGATCGTGGCCCGATCCTGATCGCGTTGATGCTCGCCACCGGGCTCGTCGCCATCGACGGAACGATCATCGCGACCGCCGTACCGTCCATCGTCAGAGACGTTGGCGGGGCAGCCGCGTTCCCGTGGCTATTCTCCGTCTACCTGCTCGTTCAAGCGGTTTCCGTTCCGGTGTATGCGAAACTCGCCGACACGATCGGGCGCAAGCCGATCATGCTGATTGGCATCGGGCTGTTCCTTCTCGGCTCGATTCTCTGCGGCTTCGCGTGGAGCATGCCAGCCCTGATCGCGTTCCGCGTCGTACAGGGATTCGGCGCAGGCGCCGTGGCGCCCATGTCCATCACCATCGCCGGGGACATCTACACGATCGAGGAGCGCGCCAAAGCCCAGGGCTACATCGCCAGTGTCTGGGGCATCGCTTCGGTTGTCGGACCGACGCTCGGCGGAGTCTTCTCCCAGTTCGTATCCTGGCGCTGGATCTTCTTCGTGAACATCCCGCTCTCCATCATTGCCGCATGGATGATTGCCCGCGCCCTTCATGAAAACATCGAACGTCGGCGACACAGAATTGACTACCTCGGGGCGTCCCTCATCACGATTTCGATGACCCTCATCATCCTTGCCGTGCTCGAGGGCGGCGTCGCGTGGCCGTGGGATGCGCCCATCAGCATCGCCGCGTTCGCCGTTGGCGCGCTCCTCCTGGTCGCATTTGTCTTCGTCGAGAAACGAGCGAGGGAACCGGTACTGCCGCTGTGGGTGTTCTCGCGGCGACTGCTGTTGTCGACGTCGCTCGTCGGGCTCGGAATCGGCGCAATCGTCATCGGGTTGAGCGCGTACGTCCCGACGTACCTCGAGGGGTCACTAGGAGTTCCCCCGATCGTGGCCGGCCTCGCGCTGGCCGCGCTGACGATCGGATGGCCGCTGGCGGCATCCTTCTCCGGTCATTTCTATCTTCGGATCGGATTCCGTAACACGGTGTTGATTGGTCTCGCTGCGGCGATCGCCGGGTCGCTTACGCTCGCGCTGACGGCAAATGCGCCGTCTGTGGCGGTCGTTGCGGCGAGCTGTTTCGTGCTCGGAGTGGGTATGGGTTTCATCGCCGTGCCGTCACTGATTGCGGCGCAGTCCAGCGTCGAATGGAATCAACGGGGTGTAGTCACGGGCGCCAACCTGTTCTCGCGGTCGATCGGGAGTGCGGTTGGTGTGGCCATCTTCGGCGCTGTGGCGAACGGGATTATCGCGTCATCCGGACTCGCGCGCACCAACGTCGGAGTGGTCGTCACTTCGTCGGCGGCAGTGTTCATCGCGGTCGCGATCGTCGTGCTCGCGACCGTCGTTGCGGCGCTGTTTATGCCGCGCACGCGAGCGGGCGACAGGGCATCGACTCTCGGGCCTTCAGCTCCGCGAGTGCCGGATGAATCATCACCGCAGGTGGCTGGCGCTGCATCGGCTGGCGCTGCATCGCCTGCCATCGAGGGTTCTTAGGCCGTAATTCGGGCCGCGTCTGACGGGAGACGCGGGGTGTCATGCCTGACAGCGAGCTTCATGCCCGACACGCCGCATTTGCCCCCGACTTGGGGCGTCCTACTTATCCACATTCCTTGACTTTTCGACCCGAACATATGTTCGAAGGTCGAGAATAGAGGTATGACAAACCCCAGCCTCGACCTCCTTCAGCGCCATCGCGCTGCGGTGGCGGCGTTGGAACAAGTCCCTACGGATGTCGACGCGCATCGCTCGCTCGATGACTCCGTTCTCCTCGAGATCAATCGACTGATCGGTCGCGAGAATCAACTGATCGGCGCACTCGGGGCCGTGGCCGCGGGCGAAGTCGCGCATCGCTCAGAGCCCGAGCTGGGGTCGCAGGGGCTCGCTCAACGCACGGGGTATCGCACGCCCGAAGAGCTGGTGAAGGTGACCACGGGGTCGACTGGGCGTGACGCCTCGACCTCGGTTCGAATCGGGCGTCTCGCGCACGAAGCCGCGACAGCCGGCGATGTGGATGCCGCAACGGGCGAGGTCGCGACGCCCACCCAACCATGGCTTGCACCCGTCGCCGCAGCGCTTTCCGCTCAGGCGCTGTCGCTCGAAGCCGCCGACGCCATCCGGCGGGGGCTCGGTAACCCCAACTCAGCCGTGTCCGCCGAGATGCTTTCGAGGGCGGCGGCGCAACTGTGCCGCGAGGCCGATTCGCTCGACCCCGACCGTCTCACGCGTCGTGCGCGCCAGCTCCGAGACGAAATGGATGCCGCGGGCATCGCCATCCGCGAAGAAGAGCGGCGCGAAGTGCGCGGGCTCCGCCTGAGCGAACTCCCGGATGGCGGTGGGTTGCTCACCTGGCGCATGGATCCGGAAACGTTTGCCATCGTCAAAGAGACGTACGATCGCGCGACTTCGCCCAAGCGCGGCGGTCCTCGGTTCGTGAGCAGTGATGCGATCAAGTCAGCAACAGATTCACGCGCGGAGCGCATCTTCGCCGACGTCCGCACCGTTCAGCAACTGGCGTCTGACGACTTTCTGCAGTTGATCCGACTGGGCGCCTCGACCAACCCCGACTTCCTGCTTGGCAGCGGTGCGCCCGTGATTCGCGTCACCGTTACGCGCAGTGCGTTCGGCAATTCAAGCGGCCATGGTCGTATCGAAGGTCAGGCCGACCCGATCTCAATGTCGACCATTGAGCGGTTGGCATGCGAGGGCGGGCAGACGCCGGTCATCTTTGACGAAACCGGCAGACCGCTGGATGTCGGTCGAGAACAGAGGCTGTTCACTCGACGGCAACGCACAGCGCTCGCCGTTCGGGATGGAGGATGCATGTGGTTAGGTTGCGACAGACCGCCATCCTGGTGTGAGGCCCATCACGTCGTGTTCTGGAAACGCGACGGCGGCAAGACGAACATCGACGACGGAATCCTCCTGTGCAAGCACCACCATCTGCTCGCCCACAACAACGGTTGGGAGATCGCGCGCGATGAGCTGGGACAGTACTGGCTCACCCCGCCGGTGAATGTTGACCCCGATCAGGTTGCCGTGCTGATGAGGTCGAAGAGTGCTGCAATGCGTGACCTCCTGCAAGCAGGTGCTGCCGAAAGAGCGCCACAACTCCAGATCCGCGGCCCTAAGTGGGGGTATGCGAATGCTTGAAGGTACGAATCTGTCTCCGGTATTTTTCGAGGACGGGGGTAACGGTGACGTTGCGCCCGCCCGAACAGTACCCGAGGTCATCGTGACGCTCCTTCGCCGAAGAATACCCAGCCCGGCAGGCAGCCAAACACACCGCCAGCAGGCGGCACTCCGCCGCGCCACGAGATCGGCCACGAGATCGGTTGCGACTCGACCTCACCATGTGGCCGTCGG
>JAUZFR010000001.1 GCA_030840335.1 Actinomycetota bacterium
GACGCACCCGCGCAGGCCTCAAGGACCCGAAGCGTCCATCCGGTTCGTTCATCTTCGCCGGCCCCACCGGTGTCGGTAAGACCGAGCTGGCCAAGGCGCTCGCGGAGTTCCTGTTCGACGACGAGAATGCGCTGATCGCGCTCGACATGAGCGAGTACGGCGAGAAGCACACGGTCTCGCGACTGTTCGGTGCTCCTCCCGGATTCGTCGGGTTCGAAGAGGGTGGCCAGCTGACCGAGAAGGTTCGCCGCAAGCCGTTCTCCGTGGTGCTGTTCGACGAGATCGAGAAGGCACACCCCGACATCTTCAACTCGCTCCTCCAGATTCTGGAAGAGGGACGCCTGACGGATGGCCAGGGTCGCGTCGTCGACTTCAAGAACACGGTCATCATCATGACGACCAACCTCGGAACGAAGGACATCACGGGTGGTCCCGTCGGTTTCCAGCTCGAGGGCGACTCCGCGACGACTTACGACCGCATGCGCGGCAAGGTCGTCGAGGAGCTGAAGAAGCACTTCAAGCCAGAGTTCCTGAACCGCGTCGACGAGACGATCGTGTTCCCGCAGCTCAGCCCTGAGGAGCTGCTGCAGATCGTCGACCTGTTCATCAACCGCCTCAAGGTTCGGCTCATGGATCGTGACCTCACGATCGAACTGACCCTCGCCGCCAAGGAGCGCCTCATCAAGATCGGGTTCGACCCGGCGCTTGGTGCCCGGCCGCTTCGCCGCGCGGTGCAGCACGAGGTGGAAGACCGTCTCTCCGAGAAGATCCTGCATGGCGAGTTGAACGCGGGCGACCACGTCAACGTCGACTTCGTGGATGACGAGTTCGTCGTCGTCACGAGCCGCCAGACCGGACTGACCGAAGCGGAGCCGATCGCCGTCGAGGCATAACCACCTCGCTGGTTGAGTAGGCCGCCCGCCCGGTTCGCCGGTTGAGTAGGCCGCCCGCGGCCGTAACGAAACCCCCGTCACCTGAGAACACTCTCGGGAGGCGGGGGTTTCGTTACGCGTGCTCGTTCCTCGCGCGCTACTCAACCAACGACTGGGCGTGCTCGTTCCTCGCGCGCTACTCAACCAACGATTGGGCGTGCTCGTTCCTCGCGCGCTACTCAACCGTCAACAAATAGGCTGTTCACGTGACTTTCACCGTGCGCCCAGCCCGCACCTCCGATGTTCCCCTCATTCAGGCACTCGTCGAACCACTCGTGCAGCGACGCATCCTTCTGGGCAAGGATCGAGTCGTCTTCTACGAATCGGTGCAGGAATTCCGGGTTGTCGAAGACACCGAAGGCAACCTGATTGGATGCGGTGCGCTCCACGTTCTGTGGGAGGACCTCGGCGAAGTGCGAACGCTCGCCGTCGCGGACGAATGGCTGCATCACGGTGTCGGGCACGCCATCCTCGAGAGCATCGAGTCCGCGGCATCCGCTCTGGGCCTCTCTCGATTGTTCTGCCTCACGTTCGAGACCGACTTCTTCGGGCGTCACGGTTTCGACGCAATCGGTGAGGATGTCGTCGCCCCGGAGGTCTACGCGGAGCTCGTTCGATCGCAGGATGAGGGCGTCGCGGAGTTCCTCGATCTGAGTCGGGTTAAGCCAAACACCCTCGGCAATACCCGGATGCTGAAGGTCCTGTAGCTACCCTGAAGGCATGTCGACGTTTCGAACACCCGTCGGCCCGCAGCCAAGCAAGGTTTATTGGCGCCGCCGACTGCTGGTCATCCTCGGCATCGTCGCGGTCGTCATCATTGTGGTGCTCATTCTCGTGAGGCCAGGATCGGGCAAACCGGCCGCTCACAACACGCCGAACCCCAGCACCTCAGCTTCATCCCCCGCCGTCATCAAGGACTGCAAGAAGTCAGACGTGACCGTTGAAGCGCAGACGGATGCGATCTCATACGCTGCCGGCGTTGATCCGAAGCTGTCGCTGATCATCACGAACACCGGCTCTGTGGCCTGCAACATGAAGGTCGGCACCGACGTTCAGGTGTACACGATCACGAGTGGCTCCGAGACGATCTGGTCGTCGAAGGACTGCCAGCAGAATCCGGCCGCCGCGGTGAAGCAGCTCGAGCCGGGGACTCCCGTGCAGAGCACGCCGTTCGCCTGGGACCGCACGCGCTCCGACCCCTCAACCTGCAAGTCGACGACGCGGCCCCAGGTCATCGCGAAGGGCGCGAGCTACCATCTCAATGTGTCTGTCGACGGAGACGCGTCGGCGAAGTCCAAGCAGTTCGTGTTGAAGTAGCGTGGCATCCGTTTCGCCCAGTCTCGCTTCGGCCCTCCAATCACAGGATGCCGTCGCTGTCGCGCTCGCCCTCCGCAACGACGGAGTCGTCGTGCCGCTGCTGCCCGGCGACGGACCGCCCCAGGTGCGGGTGTTTCGCCGTGGCGAGTCGGACAAGTACATGCTGCTGCTGTTCTCCTCGCCGGAGACCTACGTCACAATGGTGCCGACCGAGCCGGAGCATCCGGTTGCGCAGTATGACGCGGCTCAGCTGCTCGACTTTCTGAAGCAAAACGTTGGTGTGCTCGAGGCCGTGTGGTTCGACGTCGCCGGACCGTACGCGATGCAAGCCGACCCTGCTGACGTGATTGAGGCGTTGGAGCTGCCGCGGGCGTGAGCTTGGCGCGTTCTCGGACCCTCGCCCTGCGACGAGTTGACTCGAATGGCTGTCACCGCGCGGGGATGGCAGCCATTTGCGTCAAGTCACTTGGTTAGCCACCCCGAGCAACGCGGCCCAGGGGCTCAGGGGCGCCATCCGCCTGCCCGCAGCGCCGTTTCGACCTTGCCCAACAGGGTCGCCCTCCGCGACATCAGACTCTTGTTAACCCGGATGACGCGCCACTTTTCTTCCATGAGGTCATCCAGTCGATCGATGTCGGTGTAGTACTGGCGCTCATCGTCGCGATGTTGCCCTCCGTCGTATTCGAGGATGGTCCGGTACTCGCGGTATACGAGGTCGCCATGCGCAATGGTCGCGCCGTAGGCGTTCACGATCGGAGCGTTGACTTCTGGTTCGGGGAAACGCGCCCGCTGCAACAGCAGTCGGAGTAGCGTCTCGCGCGCAGAGTCGGTTCGCGCCCGCACATCGTCGAAAGCGAGGACAAGACGCCCAAAGCCTCGGCGCCCACTGTGCTGTCGGATGGCATCTGCGAGTTCGCCGAGAGTTGCAAGCGGGCCGTTGCGACGGAGGAGCCCGTCGCCCATCACCACGAGGTCGTCGACAGCGAGGATGCTCGCGCAATCGAGCCAGGTCTGAATCGCATCAGTCACCCGGAGGCCGGGCGAGACGGTAACGATGCGCCGCAGCGACAGTTGATGACCCCGAACGCCCAGGTCGCGCGGCGCGCGCATCGGCGGTGTGGATGCGACGTGCAGCAATGTCGACTGGAAGTTCTCGGGCATCCGAAGCCCCAAAAGCTGCGCGGCGGTGGTGTGGCTGAAGAACTGGCCATCGGACATCTTCGCCGCATAACTCGCCGCTCTCGCGTGAACGGTGGATGCGACATCCGATCGCGTTCGGACGCCGCGAAACGGTGTGGCCAGGTCGGATGCTCGCAGCCGTGCGCGGGTGATGTCGGCGTCCCGCGCGGCCATGATGTGGAATGGCTCGTTCGACAGCGGATGAGGAAGTGGGGCGGGAGGGTGCATCCGAAGATTCTGGCGCGGGCGCGCGGGCGCCATCCGTTTCATCCCCAGTTCGGGCGCGCGGGAACCCGAGTTGACGCAAATGGTTGTCACCGCGCTGGGATGGCAGCCATTTGCGTCAAGTCACCGTCGGAGACGAGCGGGGAGGCGGCAATAAGGTTCGGCGTCGGCGGTCTGCCTTAGCTTGG
>JAUZFR010000027.1 GCA_030840335.1 Actinomycetota bacterium
CACCGCTGATTGTCTCGATTCTCACGGCGGTCGCGTCAATCGCGGTCGCGACAGGGGTCATGGGCCTGCTGGGGCTCCTTGGCGCAGGCATCCTGCTGCGCTATGTGCCGCGCTACGTCCCGCACACTGGTCGCAGCGCTCGAGCGTAGCTGCACCCGCCGATCGCAGCCGCGTGTCGACAGGCACGCGGCGAGCATATTCACGAGAAGACCGAGCGGGCAACCGCGGTGACCGTGATTCGGAAGCCGTTTGGCACAAACAGACTCACTACGGGCGGTGACCAGTAGGCCGAAAGCTCGACGGTAGCGCTTCGTCCGTCGACGGTGACCGCGCGATCGACATGCAGCGCGCTGAAACCGTCGGCGGGGTTGTCGCGCAGGTATTGCTCGACCGACGTGCTTACATCCTGTGAACGAAGCAGCGGGCGGAACCCCGCAGGCGTCTGATGCACGTCGTCCAGCGCGAAGGCTTCGGCGCCCGCAAGCGCCGCTCCGTCTGCCACCGTGAAGAGGCGCTTGCGCTCGAGATACAGGGAGGTCGACGCGACAACCAGAAGAATGACAGCCAGCGACAGCGCCGCGTAGAAGATCGTCAGGAGTAATGCCGAACCATCGTCGTGCCGAAGCCTCGCAAGCGGCGCCGACCACTTCGTCGTGCGGTCCTGCGCAGCCAGCCTCATCGTCCGGCCCAGAATCGCGAGACCTGCTGCGTTGCGGTAGCCCGCAGCGGCACCGACAATGGCGCCTTCATATCCAGTGCCGGCGGACTCAAAGGCAACGGAACCGAGGCGGACACCGTGACCGTGACGAACCCCCGACGGGTTAGGCACTGTGACGGATGTGGTGTGCAGCTGATCGTGACGTTCACCTGATCGGGATCGAGACCGTAGTCAGCGAGCGCGAACTCAACTGCCAGTTGTGCGCTGACTCGCGCATCCTTCAGTGATTTTCCTTGTACGAACACTCGCGCAGCCTGCCGCGATGCGCCCTCGACCGACAGCGACGCAGCCTGAATCGCAGACACCGAAAGGATCAGGTAAACCATCGGCACCAACAGGATGAGGCCGGCCGTGATGAACTCGAGCGAGGCAGACCCGCTGTCATCGAGCAGGCCGAATCGCCGGAATCTACGGAAGCACTTCGATCGCAGCATGCCCGCGCACCTCCAGTCCGTGATCTATCCCGACGAGTCCGATGAGCGGCAACGGTGTGACGACCGTCACGATTGCAGCGGGATGTCCTCGATAGCTGCCCCTCGATACCTCTATGTCCTTGGCGTAGGCAGGCCCGATGGCGGTAGTGATCAGATCGCGAGTTCGTGCCACGCCGTCCGCGAGATCATTGTCGGCGAGTGCTGCAAAACGCGCGCCCTCCGATGCCGCGTCAAGAATGGTGTTTCGGATGTGGAGAGCGAGCCCCAGCTGCAGAACCGACAGTGTCAAAACGGTAAGCAACGCGCCAACGAGCACGAATTCAACGATCGCGGACCCCGTTTCGCCCGCAATCCCTCGTCTAGAAACCAGTGACACGGGCAATGGCCTGTTGGAACACGTTACTGAGAGCCGGACCCGCCAGCCCCCAGATGACGATCACAAGGCCCGCCGTCATGAGTGTGATCAATACCCAACCCGGCACGTCACCCCGGTCGGCTCGCAACCGAATCGCGCATCGATCGATCAAACTCCTCACAGCATTCCTCTCATCGCCGCTTCAAAAGCCCAATTGCAAGACATAGACGCCGGGAAACACGGCGATCGCGATCGTCGTCGGAAGGATCAGAAAGACCAGAGGTACGAGCATCGCAATCTCCTTCTTGCCGGACACCTCGATCAATCCGCGCTTGGCATCGTCCCGTGCGTCCTGCGCCTGGGCCCTCAATACCTCTGCGAGTGGCGTTCCACGCTCGAGCGCGCCCGTGATCTGGTCGATGGCGCGAGTAAGCGGCAGCAGCTGGAGTGCAGCTGCGAGCTTGTTCAATGAGTCGGCAAGCGGCAATCCGGTGTTGACATCCGCAACGACGGTCCCCAGCTCCACGGCGAGCTCGCCGCGTGAGATGCGGGAGACCCGTCGGATCGCGTCAAGGATGCCCTCGCCCGCCGAAAGGCTCAGGGTCATGAATTCCAGAACGGTCGGGAGTTCTGCCGACATCCGACGGATGCGGGACGCCGCCGTCCGCTGAAGCAGGTAGTCCCGTACGACGAGACCGGCGACGCAGGTCAGCACCACTAACGCCGCTTCTGCGACAAAGGGGATGGGTTGGACGGCCGCAATGGCGATCACCGCGACGACTCCTACGCCGACGCCGCCAAGCGCCCAGATGAGCTGTTGGGACCGGAACCCATCGATGCTCGTGGCCGAGCCCGCCTGTCTGAGCCGCCTGGCGATCCGGTCACTACCACCCGGTACGTAGCCGAGCAGCCGTCGCACGCGCCCCAGAATCGGCCCGAAGATCGCACCAAATACGGGCAGCGGATCCGCCGTGCGATGGTCGAGCAACTCCCGTGCATCCTTGGACACGTCGATCACGTACGGGGCGACGCGGGCAGCAAGGCTCGGCGTGCCGAGGCGGGGTGCGAGACTCACGAGCAACCACAATCCAAGTCCGAGCGTCAATCCGCAGATCACCGCGAGCGGGGCGAGCCCACTCACGTGAACCACCGCCGCTCCTCGGGCAGCCTCCCAAGCCCGAGCATGATGCGGTAGGCAACGATCGAGAGAGCGGCACCAACGACAATCACTGCAACGCCCGACGGTGAGTTGTACGCCGCCGCCGCTTCCGGGCGGGTCGAGAGCAGAAACAGCACGACCCACGGAGCCGCGACGCCTAATCGGGCGGCGTTCACGGTCCACGATTGCCGCGCCTCGACCTCAGAGCGGATCGCTGCGTCCTGGCGCAGGTAGGTCGCGAGATTCCGCAGAACCGTTGTCAGCTCGTTTCCGCCGACTTCGCGGGACATCCGCAATGTCTCGATGATGCGGTCGGCAACCGGGTCTACGAGACGATCCTTCAGGCGATCCAGCCCCTCGGAGAAATTTCCGCTGGTGCGATAGTCACGCTCGAACTGCGAAAATGCCGCGCGGGTCACCATCGGGCCCGAGCGAGCCAGCGTGACCACACTCTCGGGTAGCGCCAGCCCCGACCGCACGGCCGAAACCAGATGATCAACGACGTCGGGCCAGACGACCCTCGCCGCCCGACGCTGTGCGCGAGCTCGCCACACCACGAGTGCCGAAGGAAGCAGGAAGGCGAGGGTCCCCGCCGCAGCGGACACCGCGACAACCGGCACAAGCACAACGGCGAGAGCCGCGCAGGCGATCGCGAGAATCAGCGAAACCACGAGGATCGTCGGCAAACTGACACCGCCCAAGCCGGCTTGCGCCACGCGCTCGCGAGCTGCTGACGCGAACGATCTGCCCGCGCTTGCGTCGCTGCCGTCCGGCCCTAACCAAATAGGCCATAGCCACACAGAAGCCACGAGAAGCAACCCGACGCCCAGAACAAGTCCCCACGCGATAGTCACAGTCGTACTCCCGACAGAACCGCCGCAGGATCGAACCCGGATGCTCGGAACTTCGAGGTCTTCGACGGATATCCGCCGGTCGGCTCGAGCAGGTTGCCTCGAAGGGCGAAGATGCCGCTTGCCTCAATCGTCGACCCCGCTGTCTGGCCGCTCGGCGCAATAATTTCGGTGACACGCCGTTTGCCACTGCGGGCGAGCTCGCAGTGCACGACGATGTCGATGCAGCTCGCCACCGTCGGGACTACGAAATCCGAGTCGATGTTGCGACCGGCGAGCAACGGCAAAGTGCAGAGTTTGGCGAGGGCGTCCCGTGCACTGTTCGCATGGATCGAACACATTCCCGGAAGCCCGCTGTTCAACGCAATCAAGAGATCGAGCGACTCGGCCTCGCGCACCTCGCCAACGACGAGTCGATCGGGACGCATCCGCAATGCCTCTTTGATGAGGCGCCTGAGACCGACTTCGCCCGTGCCCTCGAGGCTGGGTTGCCGACATTGCATCGATACCGTGTCTCGAGCCGACAGATCGAGTTCGAAGGTCTCTTCAACCGTCACGATGCGTTCCGAGACCCGCGCGCTGGACAACAGCGCGTTGAGCAACGTTGTCTTCCCGCTCTGGGTTGCACCGGAAACGAGGATGTTCTGCCCGCTCAGCACGCACATCCGCAGGAATTCGGCGGCTTGGTGCGGCAGCGACTCGAGCTCGACGAGCTGCTGGAGGCTGCGGATGCGCTTCGCGAACTTGCGGATGTTCACCGACCAGTGTCGAGCCGTGATGTCCGGGATGACCACGTGCAGTCGGGAGCCGTCGGGCAGCGATGAATCGACAAAGGGCGAGCTCAGATCGACGCGACGGCCGGATGACTGCAGCATCCGCTCGACCAGATCGCGTATTTCGCCGTCAGAAAGTTCGAGATCGGTCAGCTCGGGGACGCCGTCGCGAGCGATGAAGATCTTGTCGGGTGCGTTGATCCAGATTTCTTCGACGCCGGGATCGTCGAAGTAACGCTGTAGCGGACCATAGCCCGTGAGGGTCGCGATGACGAGACTCGTTGCCTGGCCCTCGTCGACGAGCAGCGGAACAGACCCGCCCAAAGCGCGTTCGCTGTAACGGCGAACTTCATCGCGAACGTATCGCTCAGCTACTCCGACGACGCTGAGATCGACACCCTCGCGTCGCACACGCTCTCGGACCCGGTCGGTGATGATCGCGACCGCCTGTGACATGCCGACAGTCTGGAGCGCAGCGCGAAACGGCCGCGCGAGTTGTCCACAGGGCGACCGCCCAGCGCATCAGCGCGCGCGAATCCCGTCGATCGCCATGCGCAGCACGCGCTCGCGCTGCTCGTCGGTGCGGTACTCGACCCCGATGATGCCAGTGATCATGTGGAGCACGTCGTCGACCTGGGCATCGGGGCGAACGACTCCAGCAGACTTGGCGCGCTCCATGAGAGGCGTCCCGGCTCCATACATGACTTCGCGGCAGGACTGGAACATCGCCGAGTCACGGTTGAGTCCATCGATGAGCGCCCGCTTGGTGTGCGCGTAGGCGACGAAACGGTCGAGCCAGGTCGTCAGAGCATCCCACGGTGGCAGCGATGAGACCTCATCGGCGACTCGGGCAAGGTCGTTGATCTCGTCGACATAGACGGCCAGAACAAGATCCTGGCGGGTTGGAAAGTTGCGGTACAGCGTACCGATTCCGACGCCGGCCTCTCGGGCGATCGCCTCGAGAGACGTGTCGGAGCCCTTGTCGGCAAAGGCATCTCGCGCCGCAGCGAGAACCGCGTCGTAGTTGCGCCGCGCATCCGCTCGCTGGGGTCGACGAGTCTCGACGGTGGGAACACTCGTCATCGGAACTCCTCAAATCGACCTCAACTTGCAAAGCGGAGGCATACCTCCGTATACTTGGAGGCACCCCTCCACTTTAGCACTGGACCGCGGATCGTGCGAAACACACACGATTTTCGCGGTTATCCGTCGCGCAATCGGTGCGTGCGAATTTCTCTGCGCTCGAAAGGAAGCATCATGCCAACCATCACTCGCCGCGCTCCCGCCGTCACGTTCTTCGTGCTCGCGCTCGGAGGCGCATCCTTCTCTCTGCTGCAGTCGCTGTTGAACCCGGTTCTGCCCACGATCCAGCGCGACCTGCACACCGACCAGAGCACCGTGAGCTGGGTGCTGATCGCCTGGATCCTCTCCGCCGCGATCGCCACCCCTCTTCTCGGCCGCCTCGGCGACATGATCGGCAAGAAGCGCACCTTTGTGCTCGCCTTGTCTGCCGTCGTGCTCGGCAGCGTCCTCGCAGCCCTCTCCCCCACCATCGGCGTTCTCATTCTGGCGCGCGTGCTCCAGGGGCTCGGTGGCGCGGTCTTCCCACTCTCGTTCGGCATCATTCGGGACGAGTTCCCCGGCGAGCGCGTCGCAACGGCAGTCGGCGCCATGTCGGCCGTCATCGCAGTCGGCAGCGGCGTCGGCGTAGTTCTCGCCGGACCGATCGTCGCAGCGCTCGACTGGCGCTGGCTGTTCTGGATCCCCGCGATCGTCTCGACCATCACCGCCGCCCTCGCCCACTTCATCGTGCCGGAGTCGCCGGTTCGCCCCGGCGGCCGCATCAACTGGACCGCCGCCACCCTCCTGGCCGGATGGCTCGTCGCCCTTCTGCTCCCGCTGAGCGAAGCATCGCAGTGGGGCTGGTCGTCGCCCCTCACCATCTCGCTACTCGTTCTCTCCGCGGTTCTGCTGGCCGCCTGGATCGCCTTCGAAGCGCGATCAAGCAACCCAGTGATCGACATGCGGATGATGCGCCGCCCGGCCGTCTGGACCGTCAACCTCGTCGCCCTCTTCTTCGGCGGAACGATGTTCGCGATCTTCGCCTTCCTGCCGCAGTTCTCCCAGACCCCCACGAGCGCGGGCTATGGATTCGGCGTCAACATCACCGGTGCCGGCCTGCTGATGCTCCCAATGCTCGTCACAATGGCGATCGGTGGATTCGTGAGCGGCCCGCTATCGAAGCGCATCGGCTTCAAGACACAGCTCGCAGTCGGAGCATCCCTCGTCGCGGTGTCCGCCCTCGCACTCGCGTTCTTCAACACCGAGGCCTGGCAGGTCGCACTCGAGGCCGGTGTCTTCGGCCTCGGGATCGGTTTCGTCTACTCGTCGATGACCAGCCTCATCGTGCAGGCTGTGCCATCCAGTCAAACCGGCGCGGCCAGTGGAATGAACGCGAACATCCGTAACATCGGCGGCGCCATCGGAACGGCCGTGATGACCACGATCGTGACGAGTCATCCGCAGGCGAGCGGACTGCCAACCGCGAGCGCCTACTCGACAGCCTTCCTGGTAATGGGCCTCATCGCCGTTGTCGCGGTCGCCGTGTCTGCCGCAGTGCCGTCCGCGAACCGGGTTGCCCGTGTTTCGCGCCTCGAACTGGCAACCCAAAGTTAGCTTTCCGGCTCTGGACTGGATGCCCCCGCGGTTCTAACGTGAGCATCAACGGCGCAGTCCGGTGCGCCCCTGGGAAGGGATTGAACAATGGCTGCTTCACCCACCACATCTGTTCTGACACCGCACGAACTTGACGAAATCACCCGCGCGAATGAGAGCGGCCTCGAGCCTGTCGTCTTCATTCACGGGCTCTGGTTGCTCTCGAGCAGCTGGCAGCCGTGGCGCGACTTCTTCGAGGAGAACGGCTATACGACAATCGCACCGGGCTGGCCAGACGACCCGGAATCCGTCGAAGCCGCAAAGGCCGACCCCGACACGTTCGCCCACAAGATGGTGCAGCAGGTGACCGACCACTACCTGGATGCGATCTCCCGGCTTGAGAAGCGGCCGATAGTGATCGGGCACTCCTTCGGCGGCCTTATCGCGCAGAAGATCGCCGGCGAAGGCGTGGCCGTCGCGACCGTGTCGATCGACAATGCGCCGTTCAAGGGCGTGCTGCCGTTGCCACTTTCGGCGTTGAAATCCGCTTCCCCGGTGCTCGGCAATCCAGCCAATCTCAACAAGGCGGTGGCGCTCACCTTCGATCAGTTCGTCTTCGGATGGGCGAACAACCTGCCAGAAGAGGAAGCCCACCACCTCTACGAGACATTCCACGTGCCGGCATCCGCAGTCCCGCTGTTTCAAGCGGCGATCGCGAACTTCAATCCCTTCGGGGGCGAGACGAAAGTCGATTCGAAAAACCCGAATCGCGGCCCGCTACTGGTGATCGCGGGCACCAAAGACAACACGGTGCCGCTCGCGATAACCCACGCGACGTACAAGATCCAGTCGAAAAATCCGGGCGTCACGGAGATCGCGGAGATCCCCGGCCGCGGACACTCGCTCGTCATCGACAGCGGCTGGAAGGATGTGGCGGAGGAAGCCCTCGCTTTCGCCAAACGCTTCGCATAGTCGAGGATGCGCCGGCGCGCGTCAGCCCAGCCAGACCGCTCGATTGGGCTGAAGCGCTCCGTCGACCACCGCGTCCGCATCGCTCGTTACGAGCACCTCGCGACCATCGGGCAGCGGAATCGGCTGTACACCGAAGTTGACGATGACCCGCACTCCCGAGTTCTCGAAGTCGAGCATCACATGCGTCGCGGCGTGCCACTTCAGGATGCCTGAGCCCAGCCCGTGCTCGCCGCGAACAGCGATCGCGCTGCGGTAGAACTCGAGCGTCGAATCGAGAACGCCATCCTGCCGGTCCACCGCCAGTTCGCCGAAGATCTCCGGCTGCGGCAGCCAGGTCTTGCCCGTTGGGCCGAAACCAAACCCTGGCTTGTCGGATTGCCATGGGATGGGCACGCGACAGCCGTCACGTCCTGCTTCGTCGCCACCGGTGCGCGCGAAGGCCGGGTCCTGCCGCGTCTCGTCCGGCAGGGTGGTGTGTTCGGGCAACCCGAGTTCTTCCCCCTCGAAGATGTACGCAGAGCCCGGCAGAGCGAACATCAGCAGGGATGCCGCGCGAGCGCGATTGAGACCGAGAGCCACGAGCGGTTGTTCATCCTCGGCCCCGATGCCCTTCGGCCAGCTGGTCGGATCCTCGAGGCCGAAGCGAGATGCGTGACGCACCACGTCGTGGTTCGACAGAACCCACGTCGTCGTTGCGCCGACCGCGGCGTTTGTCTCGAGAGCACCATCGATCGAGCGACGAAGCCCGGGCGCATCCCATCCGACGGTCATGAAGTCGAAGTTGAAAGCTTGCTGCATCTCATCCGGACGCACATAGCGGCTGAGCCTCTCGGCCGGCGACACCCACGCCTCGGCGACGAGCATGCGGTCTCCGCCGTATTCGGTGAGTACCGAGTTCCAGCCGCGGTAGATGTCGTGCACGTCATCCTGATCCCACATCGGGCCGCGATTGCCGCCACCCTCGATCAGTGCCATGGTGCCGGTCGTGTCGGGGAGCTCATCGTGCTTGATCAGGCCGTGCGCGACATCCACTCGAAACCCATCCACACCACGGTCGAGCCAGAAGCGCAGGATGTCCTTGAACTCGTCGACGATCTCCGCGTTGCGCCAGTTGAGGTCGGGCTGCCCTGGGTCGAAGAGGTGCAGGTACCACTGGCCGTCGGCGGCGCGAGTCCAGGCCGGACCCCCGAAGACCGACTCCCAGTTATTAGGAGCCAGTTCTCCGGATGCGCCCTTCCCGTCGCGGAACATGTACCGGGCGCGCTCGTGGCTTCCGGGTGGGGATGCGAGGGCCGCGCGGAACCATTCGTGCTCGCTCGAGGTGTGGTTGGGAACGAGGTCCACAATGACCTTGAGACCGCGGGAATGAGCCGAGTCCAACATCCGATCGAAGTCTTCGAGTGTGCCGAACAGCGGGTCGACATCGCGGTAGTCCGCCACGTCATACCCGGCGTCGGCCTGCGGAGACACGTAGAAGGGGGAAAGCCAGATCGCGTCGATTCCGAGCTTCTCGAGGTAGTCGAGGTGCTCGTACACGCCCACCAGATCGCCTACGCCATCACCGTTGCCGTCGGCAAACGAACGCGGGTAGATCTGGTAAATGACAGCATCGTTCCACCACGACGAACCAGTCGAGGATGTCCTCGTTTCGGGGGACACGGCAGTAGGCACAGGGGAATCAGTTTTCACGCTGACTTGTCTACACCAATGTAAGCGCTTTCGTAAAACGCTTGCACTGGCCCCTCGTCCGGGGGTAACTTCGGCTGGACGGCGTCATCCTTGCACCCCGCACCGGCGCCGACGTATCGACTCGATGAGGAGTTTGAATTGAGAGCACAAAGAGTGTCACTGGTGATTGCCTCAATCGCCGCAGCAGGTCTCGTACTCACGGGATGTTCATCTTCAGGAAGCGGGGGAACCGGCTCCGACAACGCCCTTACTTCGCGCGGACCGATCACCTACGTCCAGGGCAAAGACAACAGCAATGTCGTGCGCCCCACGATCGACCGGTGGAACAAGCTGCATCCTAAGGAAAAGGTCACGTTCAAGGAACAGTCCGACCAGGCCGACCAGCAGCACGATGACCTCGTGCAGAACTTCCAGGCCAAGAACAAGAACTACGACGTCGTTGACGTCGACGTCGTCTGGACCGCGGAGTTCGCGGCCAAGGGTTGGCTGCAGCCGCTGACCGGCAAGATGGCGATCGACACGTCAGGCCTGCTGAAGCCGACTGTTGCGAGCGCAACTTACAACGGCAAGCTGTACGCGGCTCCGCAGACATCCGATGGTGGGATGCTCTACTACCGCTCCGACCTCGTCAAGACTCCCCCGACCACGTGGGACGAAATGATGAGCGACTGCTCGATTGCCAAGAAGGCCGGGATCGACTGCTACGCAGGACAGTACGCCAAGTACGAGGGCCTGACGGTCAACGTTGCTGAAGCGATCAACAGCGCGGGCGGCACGATCGTCGGTTCGGATGGCAAGACCCCGACGCTGGATACTCCTGAGGCCGCAAAGGGCCTGCAGAACCTGGTCGACGCTTACAAGAATGGCAACATTCCCAAGGCGGCAATCACGTACCAGGAAGAACAGGGACGCATGTCGTTCGAAGCCGGCAAGCTCCTCTTCCTTCGCAACTGGCCGTATGTGTACAGCCTCGCGAAGACTGACGGCAGCTCCAAGGTGAAGACCACGTTCGGCATCGCACCGCTCCCGGGCGCAACCGGTATCGGCGCGTCAAGCCTCGGTGGCCACAACGCCGCAATCAGTGTGTACTCGGCCCACAAGGCGACGGCACACGACTTCGTCGAGTTCCTGGAGAGTGCGGAGACGCAGAAGTTCTTCGCAACGCAGGGTTCGCTCGCGCCGGTCGTTGCCTCGCTTTACACAGATGCCGCTCTGGATGCCAAGCTGCCGTACCTTCCGGTGCTGCTCAAGTCCATCTCGAGCGCTGTCCCGCGTCCCGTAACGCCGTTCTACCCGGCAGTCTCCACAGCCGTGCAGGACAACGCTTACGCCGCAATCAAGGGTGACAAGTCTGTCGCCAAGGCACTATCCGACATGCAGGCCGCGATCTCTGCGGCGAGTTCTGGCAACTAACCAGTACCCAACAAGACAGGTGCGGTGAAGCGGGCTGGCGGCGGCACACGAGTTCCGCCGCCAGCTACGCCTATCCCCTGACTCTCAAAGAAGAGGGCTCCCATGACAACTGCAACGGACATCGTCCCCCCAACTACCCCGGCACCCCGTGCCAGTAAGTCGCGAAAACGCAACCGAGAAACCCGATCAGCACTGTGGCTGATCCTGCCGACGATTGTGTTGCTCGCGATCGTGATCGGCTACCCGATCGTCACGGCGATCATCCAGTCGTTCCAGAAAGACCCCGGCCTTGACGCGGCGACGGGACTATTCGTCACCGGTGGATTCGCCGGAGTCGCCAACTACGCTCACTGGCTGTTCCAGCAGTGCATGAGCTCGACGGGTCAGACAATCGCCTGCCCACCGGGCAACCTCGGCGCCGGATTCTGGAATGCCGCTGGCGTGACGTTCTTCTTCACCGTCGTGACAGTGATCCTGGAAACCGTGATCGGCACCTGGTTTGCGATCATCATGAACCGTACGTTCCGCGGTCGCGGCCTCGTGCGCGCTGCCATCCTCGTGCCGTGGGCCATCCCCACCGCCGTTACCGCGAAGCTCTGGTACTTCATCTTCGCCTTCGCCGGCATTGCCAACGCGTTGTTCCACACGAGCATCCTGTGGACAAGCGATGAATGGGCGTCGCGATTCGCGATCATCATCGCGGACACCTGGAAGACGACCCCGTTCATGGCTCTGTTGATCCTCGCGGGCCTGCAGCTGATCCCCGAGGAGGTCTACGAGGCGGCGCGGATGGATGGCGCGAGTACGTTCCGCACCTTCACGACGATCACGCTCCCGCTGGTGAAACCCGCGCTCATGGTCGCGATCCTGTTCCGCATTCTCGACGCGCTCCGCATGTACGACCTTCCCGCCATCCTTACCGGCGGTGGCGGCGGTAACGGTAACGCCACTACCACGCTGTCGATCCTGGTCATAAAACAAGTGAGATCGGGGTACAACAGTGCCTCGGCGTTGTCGACCATCACGTTCATCATCATTTTCCTCGTCGCGTTCATCTTCGTTCGGGTGCTCGGCACCAACGTCGTTCGCACTCAGGAAGCCCAGCAAAAGGGAGCAAAGTAATGAGCGCAGTACCCGCGGGATCGACGACGATCCCGCTATCAAACGCACAGTCAAAGTCCATTGCGAAAACGAAGGTCGCCGTTCGACGCAAGAGCACCGCGAAGAGGTGGCGCACGACGATCAGCGCCCTCGTGATCGTGGTCTGGTGTCTTCTTCCGTTCTACTGGATGATCATCACCGCGTTCCGGGATGTCGGCTACACCTATGACACCGCTTTCTGGCCAACCCACGTGACGTTCGACAACTTCACGACAGCGTTCTCCACGAAGCTGGGCAACCACCTCGGGCAGGCGCTCCTGAACAGCCTGTTCATCGGCGTATGCGTAACCGCGATAGCGCTGCTGATCGGAACCTTCGCTGCGTACGCGCTGGCACGGCTCGACTTCCGCGCCAAGGGAATCGTGCTCGGATTGATCCTCGGAGCGTCCATGTTCCCGGGGGTTGCCCTCATCACGCCGCTGTTCCAGCTGTTCACGAACATCGGCTGGTTCGGCACCTACCAGGCGTTGATCCTGCCTAGTATCTCGTTCGTGCTGCCGCTGACGGTCTACACGCTGACCTCGTTCTTCCGCGAGATGCCGTGGGATCTCGAAGAAGCCGCTCGAATCGATGGATGCACGCAGGCACAGGCGTTCCGCAAGGTGATCCTGCCGCTGGCGACACCGGCCGTGTTCACGACCGCCATCCTCGCGTTCATCTCCTCATGGAATGAGTACCTGATCTCGAGCCAGCTGTCGTCTGACGCGACGCAGCCGGTGACGGTCGCGATCGCGAGCTTCGCCGGCAGCCAGCCGCACCAGGAGCCCTACACCACCGTCATGGCGGCCGGCACGATCGTCACGATTCCGCTCGTGATTCTCGTACTGATCTTCCAGCGTCGGATCGTCGCCGGTCTCACCGCTGGCGGCGTGAAGGGCTAGCCGTGTGGTTCCCGGAAAAGCGCGAAGGGCTCGACATTGTCATCGGCATTGTCGGGTTCTTCGCGGCCACATTTTTCGTGGTCACCGTTGTGGCAGAGTTGACCCGCACCGATGCGCTGGGCTGGGCACTTACGCTCCTGGTTCTCGTCCTGGTGCTTGCTGCCCTTCTGCTCTTCCGACGCAGAATGACCACCGCGAGATCGAAGGAAACAGAGGACTCAGTTCTCTGATTGTGGGGTGATCAGACGTCGTGACGAGCATCGATGACGTAGCGCAGGCATCCGGGGTTTCGATCGCAACGGTTTCCCGCGCGCTCCGGGGGCTGCCGAATGTGTCGGAGCCCACCCGACAGCGCATCCGTGGAATTGCGGACCAGCTTGGATACGTCGCGTCCTCAAATGCATCGGGCCTTGCGACCGGCCGAACCCTGACCATGGGAGTGGTTGCACCATCGGTCAGCCGTTGGTTCTACACGACCGTGATCGAGGGGATCGACTCGGTTCTTCGCCACGCGAACTACGACATGATCCTGTACAACCTGGCCAGCCGTGGCGGCGATCGGGAGCGCGTCTTCCATCGCTCGATCCTGCGCAAACGCACGGATGCGCTGATCGCCCTGTGCCTCGATTTCACGGCGGACGAGCGCGACCAGTTGCTGTCGATCGGGCATCCGATGATCATGATCGGCGGACCGGTTCGCGGCATCCGCCACATTGGAATCGACGAGCGGGGTGTGGCGCGTTCTGCCACCGAGTACCTGATCGGACTGGGTCATCGCCACATCGCGCATCTCGGTGGCGACGATGATGAAGGACTCAACCGCCAGGTGCCGCTCGAGCGCCGACGCGGCTTCCTTGATGCCCTGCGCGACGCCGGAATCGAGTCCCACGACGACTGGATGCTCACCGGCCGCTTCTCACTGACCGCCAGCCGTGACGTGGTCAACGAGTTGCTCGATCGACCGGGACCTCGACCGACGGCGATCTTCGCGAACTCCGACGAAATGGCTATCGGCGCCATGCTCGCCGCGCTAGACCACGGGCTGTCGATCCCCGGCGACCTATCGATCATGGGAATCGACAATCACGACCTCTCAGAGTCGTTTGGTCTCACGACGATGGCGCAGGATCCATTCGAACAGGGGGCGCTCGGCGCGCGCATCCTTCTCGATGACCTGAATGGCGGTCCGCTTAAGCGCAAGACCTCTGTGCGCGCTCCCGCGCAGCTTCTGGAGAGAACCAGTACCGCTCCCCCGCGCAGTTGATCGCGCGTCGCTGACGTTGACCCGCACTTTTGGCGCTCCCAACCGTTCGATTCTTCACCGCCAGCTGCACCTTCGCGGCGCGGCCTTCCAGCGCTCCTTGCCATCGGCCAGCACGCCGAAGCGATTAGCACGCCGGATCGAGGACATTCTCATGGGTACGTTCTCGGCCTCGCTCAGCTGGTCGTGCTCTTCGAGAGCCGCGCGGGTACGCGCTCCGTCGGGCTTTCCTAACTCGGTCATCTCGTGAAACCTTCCGTGTCGCGGCGAGGGCTCCGATCCCTGTGGATGGAAGACTTTGCGCGCCTGTGACCCTAAGGAGTCGACGGATCGGCCGGTGATACGAGAAAGCGCGAAACAGAGCGCGGAAATTACCAGCCGGCTCCGTAGCACTGGAAGGCCGAGGCGACGCCGAGCCCGCTCGCCGCCGAGGCGAGAGCATCTGCGGGGGCACTACCTGCGGCAAGCAGTGCGTGAGTCGCGGTCAGCACATCGCGCGCGACGGAGTCGCTGACACTGGCTGGGGCGGCGATGACGCAACGGGCTCCCGCGTTCAGCCAGGCTGGCGACATCCCGAGAGCTTCCTGTCCCCAGCGCACTGAAGACCTGCCGAGTTCGCAGGCCGAGAGGATGACGAGGCTCGGCACCTGAGAGAGCTGGTCGATGTCATAGCCGTACAGCCGGCCATCCGCGAGTTCGATCCCCGAGAACAGGGGATTGTCGGCGGAGTGCCGGCCGTGAGCCGACACGTGCAGCACATCCACTCGCTCTGCCAGCGCCGAGACGCCCGAGGTGGTAGCCCTGTCTCCTATCAACACATCCCGCGTCAGTTCATCGGTCATTCTCCAGCTGTGAGCTGCGGCGCGAACTTCCTCCTCGGCGCGTTCGACCCGAGGCCCTGCGGCAAATCCGGGGGCGCCGAGTGCGCTGTGGGATTCTCGCTGCTCCAGCCAGCGGGACGCCGAGAGCGGAATGGTGAGTGGCCGCCCGGCGAGCGCGGGCAACATCGACCACGGAACACCGGACAGCGCGGCGGGCGGCGTGATGACTATCCGGCCGTCGCCAAGGAACGGTGAAACCGGTGCGAGCAGGGCTGACGACAGTCTGCTGAGCCGATCGTCAAGTGTCCCCAGCACCACCGCGTGCATCGCAGGTGTCAGTGCTGCCGCCGCCATATCGAGATCGGCCGGCATTCCATCGAGGAGGGCTCCAATCGGTGCCCATGTGCCGATGTCGACTATGCGGGCATCCTTTGGTCCGACGACGAGGGCACTGAGGGTGTCTCCGGTCCAGAGGTAGGCAAGCAGCACCGCACCGCTCGAGTCGAGTTCCTCCTGCACCTCTGTCAGCGAAGCAAGTCTCGCGACGCTCCCTGATCCCTTGTCTGACCACTGCCGGCGTCGAATCCGATCGCGCAACAGGCCTTCGCGCTGGCCGTCGGCTGATGATGATGCCGGGTCGAGCGCGCGAAGCTGGCGGAGTTCTGCGAGATCGGCTGCGGCATCCAGCGTGGAAGGCGGGCGAAGCGGCACCGACCGACTGGCCAGGCTCCTCGTGCGCTCCGACCATTCGAAGACGGTATCCGGCCGACCGGTGGCGAGAGCGGAACGGATGCCGATCGCAACCAGCTGCCGACCGTGCACGACGATTGTGCTGCGCAGGTCGAGGCTTCCGAACGTCGCAATCCACTCACCGAATTCGTCGAGCCCGGTCCGCACCTGTCGCAGCGCGTCGGCGGGCCGGCGCTTCGCGACGGCGACTTCTGCGCGGATCTCCCGATCGAGCAGGCGTGTGGCAATCGGCGCGCGGGCCGATACGCGGGCGCTGCGCAACGAATCGAGAGCTGCAGCAATGTTGCCGCCGCGGAGAGCGATTCGAGCGATTTGGAGCCGCAGCGGCAGAGCATCACCGACGAGCGTGCGTGCCTCAAGGGCGTCCGCCGTTTCTGCGGCTTCCCGCGCTATCGCAACCCCGTGCCGACCCTCGGCCACCGCCGCACTGACCGCGACTGCCTCCGCTCGGAGCGCCCACGACTCACTGCCGCGAGAGCGGAACCGGCGCGCCGCGGTTCGCGCCACCGTCGTGGCGGCGCGCGGATCTTCGAGCACGAGGATGCGCGCGAGCAACAATTCGGCTTCGGCCTGCGCCTGCCGCAGTCGCCGCGAGCCGTAGATGCGGGCGACGCTCGCAAGCAGCGCGGCCGCCTCAGTAGTCATTCCCGCAGCCGACAGTACCTCGGCGCGATCCTGATCGCAGATCGCGAGCGCGACCGGCGAAAGCGACGCAAGCACCGGGCGCGCCTCATCCATCAGGCGAAGCGCACCAATGATGTCTCCCGCGAGAAGCGCGGCATACCCCTGGTTGTGACGAGCCTTCGCATACTCGACGGGCTCGTTGCCGCCAAGGAATGCGAGTGCGGCGACATCGAAGTCGGCCTCGGCCTTGGTGACCTCGCCACGCTGCAGGTAAACGTCGCCGCGATTGAGGCTCGCACGACCAAGTCGGCGGGGATCGGATTCGAGAGCGCTGATTGCGGCCCCGAGCCAGTCGATTGCGGCATCCGTGTCGCCCCGGCGCATGGCGATGAGGCCAAGCTGGCTGGTAAGGATCGCGCGGGTGTGCGCAGAGATGCCCGGGGTCGCGAGCGCCGCATTGCACAGGTCGATGCCGTGCTCGGAGTCGCCCGTTTCCGAATCCAGGTACGCGAGCGTGCCCGCGATCTGGGCGGACAGGTCGGGGTCGCGCGAACGATCGGCGGCCTCGTCGAGCGCTCGTCGAGCAGCGGCATGGCGCCCCGCGTTACCGTGATCCACGCCGCGTTGATACAGCACAGCGGCTGTCAGCATGGTTCGATTATCGCCGTATGGGCGTCACTTTCTCCAGAGCCGTCCAGGCGCGGTCGATGGCACCGCGGCGATCCGCGGTCTTGGCTTCGTGTGTGGCGACTGCGTCCAGGACCGCGGCGATCCTGCCCGCGACGACGGGAGCGGCGAAGGATGTGCCGCTCCAGACCGCGAATCCGCCGGAGAAGTCGTCGGCGTCGATCGATTCGCGGGTGTGCCCCCACGCATCCGTTCGCGCCGCCGGCTGCCAGCCGCCCTGAAACCCCGTTGGGATTGTGCTCACGACTGCGGCCCCCAATTCGTAGGTACGCACCCAGAACCCGGTATTGCTGAAGAGAGCAACGGTTGTTCCATTCGGGTTGAGGGCACCGACGGACACAATCGGCACGGCGTGGGGGTCGAGGGCGATCGGCGCATATCCGTTCGACCACGGAGCGAACGCGGCCGGGAATGACGGCCTCGCGGTCGAATCGTTGCCCGCTGAGGCGACGACGACGGTGCCGTTACGCCCGAGGGCCGCGAGGATCTCGTACATCGTCGGGTCGAACAGGGCGTCCTGCGGCGTCTCGTGGTAGTACCCCATCGACAGGTTGAGCACGTCGAGCGCGAGCCCTCCCTTGCTCCGCGCGGCCAGTTCGCCGAGGTTGGCGATGCCCGCCAGCGCGGCAACAAGATCCGACTCGACGATCGTTCCATCCGAATCGACGACTCGCCATGCGACGA
The DNA here is from genome assembly GCA_030840335.1 of Actinomycetota bacterium. GTDB lineage: Bacteria > Actinomycetota > Actinomycetes > Actinomycetales > Microbacteriaceae > Galbitalea. The sequence continues at coordinate 17,889 of JAUZFR010000027.1, forward strand.
TGTCCGCGTCGGGGGCGGCCTGATGGACGAGCCCGGCGATGAATGTGCCGTGCCCCGAGACTTCGTCAATCACCCCATCGAGATCGCCGGTCTGGTCCGGATGGACTTCCGGATCGCTTGCAGGGTCGTCATAGCCGATCTGTGGGCCTGCAATCAACGACCCGGCGCGCACAACGCCATCGAGCCAGGGGTGCGAGCCGCATCCGGTATCCAGGATGCCGACGACCGCTCGCCTGCGCCCGCCGCGTTCATGATCGCTCCGTCGATGCGGACGGTGCCCGGCGAATGCGACCGGCTGGAGCCCGCCACCGCCTGGCGCGCCGTAGGCGTCTTCCGGTCCTGCGCCGTTGGCCGAGGAGAACGGATTCGTGGAGTGGAACGGGTTCGTCGAGTGGAACGGATTGGTTGAGTGGAATGGATTGGTTGAGTGGAACGGATTTGCGCCAACTCCGCCGACGGTCAGAATGTGCTCGAGTCCGACCCCGTGGAGGTTCGCCACACCGACTTCGCGACGCGCGGCACGCAGCAGGCGCCACGCGTCCGGCTCGGGCGAACGGTCGGATCCGGCGATGGTATAGCGACGAACGCCGAGCGTTCCTGTCGCCCACGGGATGCGTCGACGCCTGGCGACGCGCGCCTCCTCCGATTCCTGGACGACCACCTCGCCGAACTTCTGGTCGAGTGTGAGGCTCCAGCCGAATCGCTCGGCGACGGCGGCGAGCAACTTTTCGTTCGCGTCAACATCGGCGAGCGTGGACAACAGCAGGCGATAGGCGACATAGCTGGTCGGATACGCGGTCACGCCGTCGTCTTCCTGGTCGTCGGGAACGAGGAGTGTGCCCCGATAGTGAGGAAGGCCGAGGCGGCCGATCCAGCTCGAATCGGCTTCGTTGCCGTCCGAGGTACCGCGAATGTCGCTCATGCATTACTCCCTATAGCTCGAACTCCGGTGTTGTGAATCCTCGACGGACGGGGCCCGACTCTTCGTCGCTCTGAGGATCGAGCCACATCCGCGCGCGTCCCAGCGCGACATCGGGAAAAACGAAGCGGCCTTCTGGGCTCGCTTCGATCGAATGCTCGTCGCCGTCGACCACGATGCGAAGTGTTCCTGTGGATGCCGGCGCGAGCCATCCGTCGATCCTTCGCGTTCCGGAACCGGACGGGCTCACTCTCAGGAGGATCGTGATCGCCCCATCCGTGAACTCGAGTGTTCGACTCTCCGAGAGGCTGCGGGTACCGACGAGCTCTTCCGAGTGCTCGACCAGCGTCAGCAACGCGTACTCGTCACCGAGGTTCTCGGTCGCGAGCCGAACGAGAATGTCGTCGACGAGGTCCTCGGGCATCGGGTCCAGCCGCGACCACATGCCTCGAAGTCGGGCGTACAGGTCGCGGTTGTCGTCTGATGGCGCGATTCTGGTTGTCATGCTGTCCCGCCTTTCGCAAGCAGCGCATCCTTCAGTTTCGACAGGCATCGGCCCCTGGTGGGGCCGATGCTGCCGACGGGCATAGACAAGTCCTGCGCGAGCTTCGCGTAGTCGGGTCGCTCGTCGAATGCCACGATTCGCAGAAGCCGCTGGCACCGTTCGGAGAGGGTACGAACGCACGCCCAGAGGCGACGATCGCCGTCATCCGCCAGCGCGACGTCTTCAGCCGATGGTTCGTCGTCGAGCGCGAGCTCGATGACGTCATCGGAAACTGCGATGCTGCGAGCCCCCCGACTCGCAGCACGCCACGCTTCACGCCTTGCAGTCGTCGTCAGCCAAGCGGCGACGGCGCGCGGGTCTGCAATAGTGTCGGCGCGTCGGATGAGTATTAACCACGTGGACTGGATGACGTCCTGCGCAAGGTCCTGGGCCAGACCGTATGCGCGCACGACGTTCCACAAGACGGGGGTCATTGTGCGAACCAGTTCATCAACGCCGCCCGGTTGTCCGGATCGCCAGGCGGTGAAGGCTGCCGCGGCACGGTCCCAGAGTTCGGCTGGTTGCGCGCGCGACGAATCGCTGTAGGTGTGGAGCGAGTTCCCTTCCTCCATGGTCTGAATTCTCATCACACTCTGAGGAGCACGGCAATACCCCCGCTGATACACGCCGGCACAATATTCTTTCAAATCCGCCCCGGCGCCCCGCGGGTACACTGAACTGGCTCGCGGGAGTGGTGAAATTGGCAGACACGCAGGATTTAGGTTCCTGTGCTTTCGAGCGTGAGGGTTCAAGTCCCTTCTCCCGCACATAACACGTCATTCGCAAGACGGAGGCGCCGCGAAGGATTCGCCTAGTAACCTTGCAGCTAAGCCCCATATGGCCGCCGCCGATTGACCGCAAACGGCAACCGACTGGAGAAGTTCTTTTGCTACACACTGCCCTCATTCCATGGCTCAGCCCGCACGCCCTCATTGAGGGTGCTGGCCCGTGGGCTCTGCTGGTGGTCTGCGCCATCATTTTTGCCGAGACGGGCCTGCTGATCGGCTTCGTCTTCCCGGGTGACACGCTGCTCCTGATCACCGGCCTGCTCGCCTTCGGTCCCCATCGGGTCATCCATGTCGATATCTGGTGGATCGCCCTGTCCATCGGGTTCGCGGCATTCCTCGGCGGCGAAGCTGGATACTACATAGGTAAAAAGGCCGGCCCGCGAATCTTCGAGCGAAAGGAAAGCGGGCTCTTCAGTATCAAGAACGTGAAGCGCACGAACGCCTTCTTTGAGAGGTATGGCGGGTTCGCCGTCATTCTGGCGCGGTTCGTGCCCATCGTTCGCACCTTCGCGCCGATTGCCGCTGGCGTGGGCAAGATGAACTACCGCAAGTACTCGCTGTACAACCTGATCGGTGCCGTGGTCTGGGGCGGCGGCGTCACCACCGCGGGGTACCTGCTCGGAAATATCAAGCCGGTGGCTGACTTCGTGACGGCGTACATCGACCTCGTGCTGATCGCAGTCGTGGTGCTGACTCTCGTGCCCGCACTGTTCCACTACTTCAGGTCTGCCGCAAAGGCGCGCGCCGCAAACCGCGAGAGCGGCGGCATCCTCCCGACCGACGAGGAAGTCACCCTTCCGTCGACGAAGTTCGACCAGAAAATGGGCGACTAGCTCCGCAGATTGCGGGTTGGCTCCGCTTCCCGTCGCCCAGGTGAACCCAGTTGACGCAAATGGTTGCTACTCGACGGCCATGACAGCCATACGAGTCAACTCACTCTGCTGGGTCGGTCAGCTAGTCGATCGGGCGGTCGAGCCGAACTGCAGCTGCACGAAGTGCGTTGCCCGCGGCACGGCGTACCTCGACCTCTGAGTCGGTGAGCAGGGCTTTCAGCTGCACGACATGCTCGTATTCGCCGATCGACCCGAGCGCTCGGGCGGCGACCGCCCGAACTCGCGCGACCTCGTCGGCCAGGAGCGGCACAACGGCGTCCGGGTAGGGCAGGTCTCGGGCGGCGACGACCTTGCCGCACATCTCGCGGACCCGCCAGGCCTGGTTGCCGAGGCCGAGCTTCACCGCGGCGCCCGCCGAGCCATCCCACGCGTACAGCAGCGCACGAGCTCCCCACACCTCCGGCCAATACAGTGCCGGGGCGCCATCCAGGATGCCCTTGGCGTGCCGGCCGCCTACCCAGAGCAGGAACTCTTCGCCCTCATTGGCTCCACCGAGCAGAGCAGCTGCGCGGTCGGCGACCACCGACTCACCGAACAGGCCGATCGCGGTGGCGATCCGGTCCCCGGGGGACGCGTCAAGTGGAACGATCTCGTTAGCTGGCATCGTTCAACCCTATGTGCCGGTGAAGGCGGGCATCACCGTGAGCACGATGAGCGCGACGTTGAGCGAGAGCACCAGAACGACAGTGGCGGTAAGGGCGATAGTGATGCCGACCGGGTTCACGCTCGTCCCCATGACCGCACGACTTCTGGTCAGCCTCAGCAGCGGGATGAGCGCGAACGGGATTCCGAAGCTCAGCGCGACCTGGCTGATTACGAGCGCAGCGGTCGGGTCGGCGCCGAATGCCAGCAGCAACAGCGTCGGGACCAGCGTCACCGATCGCCGAACGATCAGCGGGATCCGTCGCCGCAGCAGGCCAGCCATGATGGTCGCGCCCGCGTAGCTGCCGACCGAGGTCGACGCAAGACCGGATGCGAGCAGCCCGATCGCGAAGACCAGCGCGATTACGGGGCCGAGCGAGCTGGATATTGCCGCGTGAGCACCTTCAATGGTGTCGGTATTCGGGACGTGACGCAGATTGACCGCCGCGAGCAGAAGCATCCCGATGTTCACGAGACCAGCGATCCCGAGTGCGATCCCGACGTCCCACTTCGTGATTCGAAGCAGGCGACGAGTCTGCAGCGGCCCGACCGCTCGTCCGTGGCGGTCCCGTGCGAGCGCGGAGTGAACGTAGATCGCGTGAGGCATGACGGTCGCGCCGAGCATGCTCGCGGCGAGAATCACCGAACCCGTGCCCTCGAATCGCGGAACCAGTCCGCCAAGGACCGCGCCGGCATCCGGCGGTTGAATCACGAGGCCAGAGAGAAACCCGATGGCGATGATGGCGAGCAGCCCGACGATGACGTATTCGAATGGTCGCTGACCGCGCCGCGACTGAATCGCGAGCAGACCAAGCGAAACAGCTCCAACGATCACGCCGCCGACCAGCAGTGGCAGGTTGAACAGCAGGTGAAGGGCGATTGCGCCGCCGATCACCTCGGCGAGATCGGTCGCGGCGGCCACAAGTTCGGCCTGCACCCAGAACGCCAGTCGGGAAGGAGTGCGCAAACGATCGCCCAGCAACTCCGGCAGGCTGCGCCCCGTGATGAGGCCAAGCTTGGCGGATTGGTACTGGATGAGACCAGCCATCAGATTCGACAGCAGCAGCACCCAGACCAGCAGGTACCCATACTGCGCGCCACCCGTGAGGTTGGCCGCGACGTTGCCCGGATCGACGTACGCGATCGCCGCAACGAAGGCGGGCCCGAGCAACAGGACGCCGCGCGACGCTGTGTCCGTCTTGGTCGCCACTCCTCCAGCGTATCCGTCGGGATTCTCGTCAAACGATCCCTCGCTCGTCAGCGGCGGCTGTGCATCCACGAGATCAGCTTGCCGAACGCGATGGCCCGATGGCTGATCGCATTCTTTTCGTCGGCGGTCAGCTCGGCCGAGCTGACTGGGAGCCCCTCAGGTTGAAACACCGGGTCGTAACCGAAACCGCCGTCTCCCGTTTCCTGCTCGAGCACCCGTCCGGGCCAGATGCCCAGCTCGACGTGCTCGGTCGCGCCGTCGACGAAAGCCGCTGCGCAGGTGAAATAAGCGGCGCGGTCGGCAACGCCGATCATCCGTTCGAGTAATAGCACCCGGTTGTCGTGATCGTCGCGGGTACCGGCAAAACGGGCTGAGTGGATGCCGGGGGCACCGCCCAGCGCGTCGACCGAAATCCCCGAATCGTCCGCGATTGACGGAAGACCGGTGTGCGCGTAGGCGGCTCGCGCTTTGATCAGGGCGTTCGCCTCGAAGGTGTCGCCATCCTCGACAGGCTCCGGCCCGTCGTAGCCGATCAGCTCGATTTCGCCGAGCCTGCTGCCGAGAATGCGCCGCAGCTCTTCCACTTTGTGCGCATTGTGAGTGGCGAGGACGACCTGGATGCCGGTCACGACGACAGCGCTGTCCTTTGGAACTCGGCGAGCGACGCTGCTCCGCCAAGAGCCAGGTCGAGAAGCGAATTGAGTTCGCTGCGATCGAACGGCGCTCCCTCCGCAGTTCCCTGTACCTCGACGAACAGTCCGCGACCGGTAACGACGACGTTCATATCGGTCTCGGCGCGAACATCCTCTACGTATGCGAGATCGAGCATGGGCTCGCCGTCGATGATGCCGACCGATACCGCCGCGACGCTGTCGATGATCGGAACTGCCTTCTGGGCGATGAACTTCTTTTCGCGCGCCCACTCGATCGCGTCCACGAGGGCAACGTAAGCGCCGGTGATCGCCGCGGTGCGGGTGCCTCCATCAGCCTGAAGCACGTCGCAGTCGAGCACGATCGTGTTTTCGCCGAGCGCCTTCATGTCGATGACCGCGCGCAGGCTGCGCCCGATCAGTCGGGAGATCTCGTGCGTGCGTCCGCCGATTTTTCCCTTCACCGATTCGCGATCCATGCGATCGTTCGTGGACCGCGGCAGCATCGAGTACTCCGCGGTGACCCAGCCTTTACCTTTGCCCGAGAGCCAGCGCGGCACTCCATTGGTGAAGGATGCCGTGCACAGCACCCGGGTGCCGCCAAACGAGATGAGCGCGGACCCTTCGGCCTGTGTGCTCCACCCGCGCTCGATGGTTATTTCGCGGAGCTGGTCTACCGAGCGTCCGTCGGACCGAGTCATGCTGTCTCATTTCTGTCGAGCACAGGGATGGACCTCTGTGGGAGTGCGATGGTTCCGGTCTCCACGAGTTCGACCCGCGTGACTTCTGGCCCGAGAAATCGGTTTGCGAGCCTCAGAAACTCGGTCTTGCTCGGACCCGTGGCTTCGAAGGTGTAGGTCGGGGGTTGGGTGGACTCGCGCTCCAGGCCATGCTTCACAAGCATCCGGTACACGTCGTAGGCGGTCTCTTCCGCGCTTGAAACGAGAGTCACGTCCTCGCCCATGACGTACTGGATGGCGCCGGCCAGCAACGGATAGTGCGTACAGCCGAGCACGAGTGTGTCGATACCCGCGGCCTTCAGCGGGGCGAGGTATGCGTCGGCGACAGCGAAGAGCTCTTCGCCACTCGTCACACCGGACTCGACGAATTCGACGAACCTCGGGCAGGCCTGGGAAAAGATCTCGAGGTCGGATGCCGCAATGAAAGCGTCATCGTATGCGCGCGAGTTGACCGTACCGACGGTACCGATCACGCCGATCCTCTTATTGCGGGTCTGTCGCACCGCCGCCCGCACCGCCGGGTGGATGACCTCGACCACGGGAATCCCGCGGCCCTCCGTGTACCGTTCGCGGGCATCCCGAAGCATGGCTGATGACGCAGTATTGCACGCGATCACGAGGAGCTTCACTCCCTGATCGACGAGATCGTCAAGGACGGCGAGAGCATACTCCCGCACCCGCGCGATCGGCTTGGGACCGTAGGGTGAGTGAGCGGTGTCACCGACGTAGAGGAGCGACTCGTTCGGCAACTGGTCGATGATCGCGCGAGCTACGGTCAGCCCGCCGACTCCGCTGTCGAAGACTCCAATGGGCGCGTCAGTCACGGGAATCGAGTTTAGTCTGCGCTGCACCGTGCAGCTCGCTGGCGAGGGTGAGCGGCGGGACGCGTATGTTGTAAAGATGACGAGCGCGCTTCTCACCGATCGCTATGAGCTCACGATGATCGATGCGGCGCTCGGGAGCGAGCACGCCGATCGCGAGTGCGTCTTCGAGGTTTTTGCTCGTCGACTACCGGATGGCCGTCGCTACGGCATCGTGGCCGGCACCGGCCGCCTGCTCGAGCTCGTGCACAATTTCCGCTTCTCCGACGCGGAACTCGCCTGGCTCAGAGACAACAACGTGGTCAACGCGGCGACCCTTGCGTGGCTGGCCGACTATCGCTTCACGGGGTCCGTCTCCGGATACCGCGAGGGCGAGGTGTACTTCCCCGGCTCGCCCCTTCTCACCGTGCAGGGCGGATTCGCCGAGGCCGTCGTACTCGAAACTCTCGTACTCAGCGTGCTCAACTACGACAGTGCGATCGCGAGTGCCGCCAGCCGAATGGTGACTGCGGCGGATGGCAGGCCGCTCGCTGAGATGGGTTCACGTCGCGCACATGAGCAGTCGGCAGTCGCCGCCGCTCGCGCGGCATTCATCGCAGGATTCGACGCCACGAGCAATCTCGAGGCCGGGCGTGACTGGGGCGTGCCGACCATGGGCACGGCGGCTCACGCGTTCACTCTGCTTCACGACAATGAAGAAGAAGCGTTCGCTGCGCAGGTCGCGGCCCTCGGACCAGGCACGACGCTGCTCGTCGACACCTACGACGTGCCGACCGCCGTCGAGCTTGCGGTCAAGGTTGCGGGAACGGGCCTCGGCGCGGTGCGCATCGACAGCGGCGACCTTCCCTCGCAAGTAGCCGCGGTGCGTAGGCAGCTCGATGGGCTCGGCGCGACTTCGACGAAGATCACGGTCACAAACGATCTCGATGAGTACACAATCGCCGCACTTCGCGCCGCCCCGGTCGATTCGTTCGGGGTCGGCACGTCCGTCGTGACCGGCTCCGGGCATCCGGCCGCCGGGCTGGTCTACAAGATGGTCGCGCGCCGGGACTCGACGGGCGACTGGATATCCGTTGCGAAGACATCGGCACAGAAGGCCACGATCGGTGGTCGCAAGACAGCCGTTCGAACCCTGTCTCACGGCGTCGCTCAGAACGAAACCCTCTATGTCGGGGGGACGCCGACACTCTCCGAGGATGAGCGCCCGCTCATCGTTCCGCTGATCACCGCCGGCAAGGCCGATGACACCTACCTTGGCGCACAGGGCACGGTGCTCGCCCGCGAGCACAGAGCCCTGGCGGTGTCCGAACTGCCTGCCGATGCCCTCCGCTTGAGCAAGGGCGACCCGGCAATCCCGACGCTCCACGTCGAACTCAATCGCTGAGCCGACCCGGTCAGCACGGTCGTGGCGTCAGTACGTTAGCGCTTCATCTTTTCGTAGACCTCTTTGCAGGTCGGGCACACGGGGAACTTCTCCGGGTCACGACCTGGGGTCCAGAGCTTGCCGCAGAGCGCACGCACCGGCTTTCCGGTCATCGCGGACTCGAGAATCTTGTCTTTCGGCACATAGTGCGAAAAGCGCTCGTGGTCGCCCTCTTCGATCTGCTCCTGATTGATCAGCTCTTCGAGTTCGCGGTCGAGCGTGTCAATGCCGCCCCCGGCACCGCCGGTAGTGGGATCGGTTTCACTGCTCATGCTTCTAGTTTCGCACGCTGAACGCCAGAATTTCCGGCGAGCGTCGATCAAAAATGTGACCGCCCCACAAGATGCCGAGCGCGAGGAAGCCGCCGCCCAGCACTAGCCCGCTCGCCAGAGCCGCGAGGCCCCAATCGTCGCCGTCGACAACGGCTCGGAAGGCGAAGTAGAACGTCGGAGCAGCCAGGAGGAATGTCGCCGTGAACGAAATGGACTGGATGAAGGACGTCGCCGTCCCAGCCGCCTGCGGCTGTGCGAACGGGCTGTCCCCGGGGCGAACCGCCGGATAGGGGAATCGCGCGGACATCACGCTCGAGAACCCGAGTGCGCTGAACAGCACGCCGAGCCCAACGCCGAGTAGCGCCGGAAGTACGGATTCGTCGCCGTACAGCGGCGCGCAAATCAGAGCGCCGACGACGAGCAGGGGAACGCCAACGACCAGCGGCGGGATGACGCGGCCGAGCCGATCAAGTCGCCCGCGCACTCCGGTCGCGATGTGCAACCAGATGGCGGTGCTGTCGTATGCGACGTCGTTGTGGATCGACCAGCCGAGGAACACAGCAACGATCGGCACGGGCAAAAGGGCGAGTGCGTTCGTCGGAACCCCGGCAACCATCAGCGGAACCATGAGCAGGAATGGCACGATCGGGATGATGAGCAACGACACGTGGTAGCGCGCATCCCGCATCCAATAGGTGAAGCTTCGCGCCGCGATCGCGCCGGCCTTGCTGTGCCCGCTGATCGCGAAGAAACCCAGCCCGTGGTAGTTCTTGGCCGCGGGCTGTCGCTGCTGCGTGACCATCATCGTGTGCACGAGGTACTGCCAAACGAGCCAGAGCAGGCCAACGAATGCCAGCGCGACCAACTCTTTCAGGAGTGCGGATCCGATCAACCCTGCGGCCGCATCCGCGGGGGCGTCCCAGACGGCGCCGAACGGCGTCCAACCGGCGAAGCTTGCGATCCTGTCGAGCACGGTGATGCCGTCGCGCTGCCAGTCGACGTTGAGCAAGAGCAGGAAGAGCGGCGCAACGGCCAGCAGCAGGACGATTCCCAGCACGCCGGTGGTGTCCCGCGAACGTCGGCTGGCGAGCAGGAACGCGGCGATCGAGGTCGCGACTCTCGCGCAGAGCACGCACGTGGCGACGATCACGGGAGCGCCGATCAGCGACAGGATCACCGACAGCGGCGTTCGCGACCACGTGACGATCTGCGCGAGCGCGATGAAGGCGACGACGAGCGAGGGGATGCTGATCAATGCGGCGATCGCGAGTCCGCCCGCGAGCCGGTCGTTTGCGATGCCGAAGAGAGAGAATCGCCGCGGGTCCATGACGTCTTCGACCCCGAATGTGAGCGGAACGAGAATGAAGCCGATCACGAGGATGGAGCCGAACACCGTCACCGCGCTGGTGGCTAGCTGAGTGCTCGCGAGTCGCAGACCGATCAGCGAAGACACCACGGCGATGGAGATTCCAAACCCGTAGAGGAGTCCGATGACGAGGCCAACGAGTTGCCACGGGCTCCGCTTGAAAGCGTTACCGAGCAATCGAAGCTTCAGTCGGAGAAGCTGTGCAACCACTCCATGCCCTCCGGGTTGGTGCGGCCACCCGCGAGTTCGACGAAGCGTTCTTCGAGCGTCTTGCCACGGCGGACGGATTCCATGGTTCCGGCATCCAGAATCGCGCCGTTTACGACGACGGCGACGCTGTCACAGATGCGCTGGATGAGGTCCATGCTGTGGCTGGATAGCACGACAGTGCCGCCGGCGGCCACATAGTTGCGGAGGATTTCGGTGACGTTGGCGGCGGAAACCGGGTCGACAGACTCGAACGGTTCGTCGAGTACGAGAAGTCGAGGGGAATGGATCATCGCCGCGGCCAGGGCGATCTTCTTGCTCATTCCGGCCGAGTAGTCGGTGACGAGTCGGTTGAGGGCATCGGTGAATCCGAACGCGGCCGCAAGGTCGGCGCTGCGCGCAAGGGTCGTTTCTCGATCGAGACCGCGCAGGGTTCCCGAGTAGAACAACAGCTGCGATCCGGTGAGTCGATCGAACAGGCGCAGCCGATCGGGCAGCACTCCCATGGCGCGCTTGGCGGCGACCGGATCTTTCCAGACGTCGATGCCGTGCACGCGCACCATGCCGGCGTCCGGCCGCAGGAGTCCTGTGACCATCGACAGCGTCGTGGTCTTGCCCGCGCCATTGGGGCCAACGACGCCGAAGAATGAGCCGGCGCTCACCGACAGGTCGATACCGGCGACTGCGGTGGTTTCGCCGAACCGCTTGACCAGTCCCTCGATGACGAGGACGACCTCGCGAGGCTCGGGTGTGACTGCCTGTTCGGTAACAGCGGTGGTCTTGCTGGGCCGACGCGCCGGAGTCTTGCGCGGCGCAGGCGTCGTCTTCGGCGCGGCCGTTCTCGACGTACTCGGAGACTTGGTCGCGGTCGTCTTCGCGGCGGGCGCGGCCTTTGCTGCAGGGGTCTTCGCGGCGGGCGCGGCCTTCGCCGAAGTCGCTCTCGGCGTCGACGCAGTCTTTGCCTTCACTGTTTTGGTCGCCGGAGCCTTACGGGTGCGCGAAGGGCTTTGAGCTGAGGGCGCATCAGGTTCTGGATCCACGCTTAAACCGTACCAAGCTCGCGAGAGGTTCCCTGCGTTAGTATCACGAAACGACAACAACCCACGGATGCCCTGTGTCTTCACAGGTCCGGCCTATAGGGTTTTCAGCAGCACAAAGGAGTGTCCAGACGTAATCCCCCAGTTGAACAGCTTGCAAACAACGTTCAACTTTTCTGGGGCGACTTTCACTAGGAGACGAATCTTGAGCACGCAGGTAGTAATTCTTGCCGCCGGAATGGGCAGCCGACTCGGCCGATCCCTCCCGAAGCCCCTGACCGAACTCAACGACGGTCGCACCATCATGCAGCAGCAATTCGACAACATCCACCTGGCTTTCGGTAAGACCGCCCAGGTGACCGTCGTTGTCGGCTACAAGCTCGAGCACATCATCGAGGCGTTCCCGCAGGCATCCTTCGTTTATAACGAGCAGTATGACCAGACGAACACGTCGAAGAGCCTCATGCGTGCGCTGCAGGCATCGGCACCCGGTGGAGTTCTGTGGATGAACGGGGACGTCGTCTTCGACCCTGAGGCGCTCGAACGTGCGGCGAAGATGATCGCTCGCGACCAGTCGTTCGTGTCGGTCAACACCTCGAAGGTTTCTGACGAAGAGGTCAAGTACACCACCGACGCCGAAGGCTTCATCCGCGAGCTTTCGAAGACTGTCACCGGCGGCCTGGGCGAGGCCGTGGGAATCAACTACATCTCGCGCGACGACAAGGCCATTTTGCTGCGTCAGTTGAAGCGCGTTGAGGACCAGGACTACTTCGAGCGTGGCATAGAGTTGGCAATTGAGCAGGACAAGCTGCGCATTGAGCCGGTCGATATTTCCGACCTCTACGCCGTGGAAATTGACTTCGCCGAAGACCTGGAGAGGGCAAACCTCTTCGTCTGAACGAGGTTGCTTTACCAGGCACGGGGCCGCTCGACCGGAGTGAGGAACCCGTGACGGTGGCTTCTGCCCGCGAATGGACTCCGTTTTCGCGGTATCGCCATTCGCTTTGGTTATTGACGCGTCGCGACCTCAAAGTCCGTTATTCGACGTCGTTTCTCGGCTACTTCTGGTCAATTCTCGATCCGCTTGTCATGGCGGGCATCTACTGGGTCGTGTTCACCGTGGTGTTCCATCGGGGCGGCACGAGTCCCGAGCCGTACATCGTGTTCCTGCTCACCGGTCTTCTGCCGTGGATGTGGTTCTCGGGAGCTGTATCCGATACGACCCGCGCATTCCTTCGCGAGCAAAAGCTCATTCGATCGACGAAAATCCCCCGCACGATCTGGATTCTGCGACTGGTTCTTTCGAAGGGCATCGAGTTTCTCGCGAGCATCCCCGTGCTCGCAGTGTTCGCGATCGCCACGCAGTTCGCGATCGATCCGGCGCAGCGCGCGCAGCTGCACTGGGAGGCCTTTCTGTCGATCATTGCATTCGTGCTTGAGGGCGTGCTCATCATCGGCATCGGGCTGATCGTGGCGCCGCTCGTGGTGTTCTTTCGTGACCTGGAGCGCGCGGTCAAGCTGATTCTGCGCTTTCTCTTCTACGCGTCTCCGATTGTGTACGGGCTGACGGATGCTCGGCTCGTGCACCGGGTGAACCTCGATCGTATTCTGGCGTTCAATCCGTTGACCGGCATTTTTTCGCTGTACCGATCAGCGTTCTTTCCCAAGGAACTCGATCTCTTTGCCGTTGCCGTCTCGGCCGTGCTGTGCTTTGTCGTGCTGATTATCGGAATCATCGTCTACCGTCGCACCATCCACTCGGTGCTCAAGGAGATCTAGCGATGACCGACACTTTTCACATTGCGGGCACGGCCACCTCGACGGAGCCTGTCATCCGGGTTGAAGATGCGGGCATCCGGTTTCGCCGTAATCGGCTGTCACGCCGCAACTTCAAAGACCTGTTCTCGTCGCAAAGGCGACGCATTCGGCCCGGCGAGTTCTGGGCGCTCCGCAACGTTAGTTTCTCTGTAGCGCCCGGCGAGGCAATCGGCGTGATCGGGCGCAACGGGCAGGGTAAGTCGACTCTGCTGAAGCTCGTCGCTGAAGTGATCTTCCCGGATGAGGGCAGAGTGCGCGTCAACGCCGGCGTTGCGCCACTGATCGAGATTACGGGCGGGTTCGTCGATGACCTGTCGGTTCGTGACAACGTCTATCTCACCGCGGGACTCCACGGGATGACGAAGCCCGAAATCGATGTGGCGTTCGACGAGATCATCAGCTTCGCGGAGATCGGCGACTTTCTCGACACGCCGTACAAGCACCTGTCGAGCGGGATGCGCGTGCGGATCGCCTTCGCAGTGATCTCTCGTCTCGATGAGCCGGTATTGCTCGTTGACGAGGTTCTGGCGGTCGGCGACAAGGGATTTCGGGACAAGTGCTACGCGCGAATCGAGGAGATGCTGCAGGGCGGTCGAACGCTGTTCTTCGTTTCGCACAGCGAGAAGGATCTTCTCCGATTCTGTACGCGTGGACTGTACCTGGACAAAGGCAAGCTGGTACTCGACGCTCCAATACAAGAGGTTGTGGACCGGTACAACTCCGACTACAACTCGAAAGCATGACCATAGTTCCCAGTTCCCCCACCACCTTCGTTCGGGGTATCGACAAGGTGCTGTCTGTTCAGCGACCGGTTGTCCTCGCGCACATCCGGCGCATCCGTAAGTCGAAGCCCAACGCGGGGCCGGCCGAAGTCATCCGGATTCTCGAGCGACGCTATCTTGCCGCGGTCACGGCGGGCGGTGCGCTGGTCGGCGCCAGCTCGGCTATTCCGGCGATCGGCACTGTCACCTCCGTCGCCATGTCGACGGTTGAGACGGCGGCCTTTCTCGAGGCGAGCGCCCTGTTCGCGCAATCTGTTACCGAGGTTCACGGTTTTGCAATTGACGACCCCGAGCGCGCCCGGACACTGGTGATGACCATGATCCTCGGTGGGGCCGGCACGGAGCTCGTGGAGCAACTGGCGGGGCAGGTCGTCGGCTCCGGACCGTCACGGCCCGCATTCTGGGGCGAGCTCGTCACCAAGAGCCTGCCCAAGTCCGCCGTTGGTCGCATCGCCAAGCAAATCAAAGCGCATTTCCTCAAGCGGTTCGCTGCGCGCGAGGGTGCGAGCATCGTCGGGCGTGCCATTCCGTTTGGCATCGGCGCGGTCATCGGCGGCGCCGGGAACCACCTGTTGGGCAGGCGCGTCATCACGAGTTCGCGAACCGCGTTTGGACCCGCGCCCCTCGCATTTCCGTTGGTGCTCCAGCCCGTCTCTACGACCAGCGTTGTGGATGCTGCTCCCTCCCAGTCGGTGGTCGGATCGGTGCCTCCCCAGTAGTGCGTGGGCGGTCGGATGCGGCAGATAGCTTTCGATTATGACCCGAAGCCGCCTTGCCGCCCTGAGCACCGAATCCGCCTATCGCGTGCCGTGGACGTTCGAACGCGGCGACGGCCACTACTCCCTGCGCAACCTCGGTCGCGAGCCGCTGTCGGCAGTCACGTTCAGCCTCTACGGGTCAGGCGTGATGCCCGCGACGAGGCCATCGACCCTCCATGCCGGTGAGGCCCTCGAGATCATGATTTCCGGCAGCAACCTGGCGCGGGACACGATCGGAGTGGTGCGTTGGTTCCGGCCGAACGGCCACGAGTACCTGTGGCGCGTCAGCTTCTGAGCCGGTTGCCAGCCGCGCATCCGAGACGACTAGTCCTCACCCGCAGAGACTTCGTCCCTTATTCAAAAGGATCCGCGGCCTGGTCAACGCGGTCTCCTGCTTCAACGGCACGGGCGGTCCTTTCAGGGCGAGTTTCGCCCGCTCAACCGTACCCCGACCACGCGAGCCCCACGCGTGGCTGGTACTGTCTCAGAAATGCGCCGCTTTACGTTCTCCAGCGGCAACGCCCGCAAGATTCTGGCTCTTCCGTTGTACGCTCTCG
>JAUZFR010000033.1 GCA_030840335.1 Actinomycetota bacterium
ACCGACCAGAGCCCGGCCAAAGCCACGTCGTCAACGGTCAAGATGACGGGCAAGAACATCGGCGACCTGCTGAACGAAAAGCACGTCACCTGGGGCTGGTTCCAGGGTGGGTTCACACCAAGCACACCGGCGACGAAGACGACTCTCGCCAAGTGCGCGGCGTCGACACACACGAACATCGCCGGAGTCGCGTCCGAGGACTACTCGCCGCACCACTCGCCGTTCCAGTACTACAAGTCGACCTCCAACCCGCATCACCTCGCTCCGTCTTCGGAGAAGATGATCGGCTACACCGACCAGGCGAACCACCAGTACGACGTCACGAGTTTCGATGCGGCCGTCAAGCACAACAACCTGCCAGCGGTGTCGTTCCTCAAGCCGGCGGAATACCAGGATGGCCACGCCGGATACTCGGACCCGATCGACGAGCAGCACTTCCTCGTCAGCAAGATCAACGAGATCGAGTCGTCCAAGGACTGGGCGAGCACGGCGATCGTCATCGCGTACGACGACTCCGACGGCTGGTACGACCACGTCGCATCCGTCATCAAGAAGGGCTCGAACGATTCGAACGTCAACCAGGCGACCGATCCGGCTCTTGCCCAGTCGGACCAGAGCGTCTGCACCTCGGGCCCGCAGGCCGCACAGGGCGACCAGGACCGCTGTGGCCCCGGACCGCGTCTGCCGTTCCTCGTGATCTCCCCATGGACGAAGCCGAACACGGTGAGCCACACGGCCATCGAGCAAACGTCGATCACGAAGTTCATCGAGACCAACTGGAAGACCGGCTCGATTGGCGGCGGCTCGTTCGACGCGAGAGCCGGATCGCTCGACTCGCTGTTCTCGTTCACATCGCACCAAAGCGATCGTCTGATCCTGAATCAGAACGGGTCAATCAACTCGGTCGTGCACACGTCCGTCGTCGGACCGAAGTCGTCCAAGAGTTCGCCGATCCACTGGCGGTCGCGGGCGTTCTCCAGGCCGATCTAGGTTCCTAAAACGCAGGCACGAAGGGGTCGGGGCAGCTGCTCCGGCCCCTTCCTTCGCGCTGCGACTCGTCCCGGCAATGCGGGATGGCGGCCGTAGTCCAGAATGGAGACAGTGAGTACCGAGCCTGAGACCGAAGCGCCACACCGCAGGCGAACCCATTTCGTGGATCTCGCCCCTCTTCGTGAAAGCCCGGCGTTCGCGCGGCTCTGGGCCGGTGGTGCGATTTCGGGCATCGGTGGCCAGATGACGATCGTGGCGGTCGGCCTCAACATCTACCACCTCACGGGCTCCACCTTCGCGGTTGCGCTCGTGGGCGGAATCGCCCTTGTTCCGATGATCATCTTCGGGTTGTACGGCGGAATGCTCGCCGACGCATTCGATCGTCGGCTCGTACTGTTCATCGCCGCCATCGTCGCATGGGCGTCCACGATTACCCTCGTCGTGCTCAGCTTCACCGGCGTCACGACGGTCTGGCCGTTCTACGTCGTCACGACCATCAATGCGGTCGCGGCGACGGTAATCGGCACGGTCAGGTTCGCCATCGTCCCCCGGATTCTTCCTACCCGCCTCCTGTCGGCGGCATCCGCGCTGAGCGGAATCAGCGTCGGTCTCATGGTGACCGTCGGCCCTGCAATTGCCGGTGTGCTCGTCGCCACCGTCGGATTCGGCTGGACCTACGCGATCGACGTCCTGCTGTTCATCTCTGCGTTCCTGGGCATCCTGGCCCTGCCGAAACTCATTCCGGAGGGCGACATCCAGCGTCCGGGACTCGAGTCGCTGCTGTACGGCTTCAGGTTTCTGAAGACAGCCCCCAACATCCGGATGTCGTTCCTCGTCGACATCGTGGCCATGACCTTTGGCCAGCCACGCGTGCTGTTTCCGGCACTCGGAGCACTCGTGCTTGGCGGTGGCCCCATCACCGTCGGCATTCTTACCGCCGCCGGAGCCTTCGGCGCCCTCGCGAGCAGCCTCTTCTCGGGCAGGCTCGGTTCGGTGCGGATGCAGGGCCGAGCGATCGCCGGCTCGATCATGGTCTACGGACTCTTCGTTGCGATCTTCGGCGTTGTCGCGCTGACATCTGATCGCGGACTCGCCGGAAGCGCGGGCGGACCAGCGGTCGCTCCCAATGTCGTGGCAATCGTGCTTGCATCACTCGCGCTGTTTGGCGCGGGCGCCGCCGACAATGTGAGCAGCATCTTTCGGCAGACCATCCTGCAATCGGCAGTACCGGATGCGATGCGTGGGCGCCTGCAGGGAGTGTTTACCGTGGTCGTGACCGGCGGACCACGCATCGGCGACCTTTTCGTCGGAGTGGTCGCGGCCATCGGAGCGCTGTGGCTCCCGCCACTGCTCGGCGGTGTGGCGATCATCGTCGTCATTGCGACGCTCATGCGCTGGCAGCGATCGTTCCGCAAGTACGACTCACTGAATCCGCAGCCCTGATCTACGCGGCAGGCCCGAATCTTGTCGTCACACCTGGCGAATAGAGCACCGAATCCGGCGGGTTGCTTGTGACCTGCGCCAGCCCCGCTGCAGCGATGAGACTGTCGTCGAGGCCGACCAGTTCCGCGTCATGCAGCAACCACGGTTCGTGCCAGTTGCGCAGACGGACCGTGCGATGTCCACGCTTCACGAATAATCCCCAGCGCGAGGTGAGGAAGTCGGACAGGGGGTCTGGTACCGCGATTTGTGCGCCAATTCCGATTTCGATGGTGGACCTCGCCGACGCCTGTCCATGCCGTCGGCTGCTGTATCTCAGGTGGCCCGCCGGTCGCTCCATCGTTGTCTTTGACCAGTAGTACGGGAGGGAGAACAACCCTCTCGCTGCGAGAACGGCCGCAAGCCTTGACGCCTCGAGGGACGCAAAGACGACGCCGCGACGACCCGCCGCATCCACTCCGTAGAGCCGCACGTTCACCTCGACGAACGTACCGAAGTACGGGATCGGCGGGCTCCCCAGCAGGGTCGCCCGATCGAGCGCGAAGGCGATGAGGCCGACCCAACTCGACCCGTCGAACTCGTCCGGCCGAATACCCGGCGGCAGCAGCGGGGCAACATCGTTCGGATCCACTCTCCAGTGAAGGAACGCCAGCTCAGACCATCTCTGCGAGGCGGACGAGCGGCCCGGCAGAGGCGGAGCATGAACAGTGATCGGTTCGACATCCACTAGTGAATCGCTGCCGTCCTGTGTGCACGACCTCGAATGAGCGTCCACAGCAACAGAGAAACCAGCCCGGCCCAGACCACGACGGCGACTGCAGACACCACCTGCGTCTGGAGCAATCCGATCTGGCCGTCGTAGATGAGTCCGAAGTCGGTTCCGAATAAGCCCAGCATGACGAGGCCTATCGTCGCGGCCACGAGATGAGCGCCCACGATGAACCAGGCGTGTCGGCGCGTCTTGCGGATGCGCCCGGAGACAAAGATCGACGCAGCGATTCCTGCCGCGACACCCGTGACACCCGCCCAGAGCGGCGTGAAGTAGGCGCAGCCAGCCGAGATCGCGACGATGCCGCTGAGCAATCCCGCGACCGCGCCGATCGCGCTGGTCGTCGCGCTGCCAATGCGCTGCACGATCAACCAGCCAATCATTGCCATCACCGGAGCGACGATGGAATTCGTGATGATTCGAGGCGTCACGATCGAATCGACCGCGAGCTCGAGACCGACGAAGCCGAAAATGGAACCGGCCCAGATCACCGCTCCCGAGGTCAGCAACAGCCACGAGCGCGGACGGATGTGCGAGTGGTCAGGCACTGCCCATCGCCGGGCGATCGTGAGCACGACGAGCGCACTGCTGCCCACCGCGACGTGCACCGGGAGCGCGCCGCCCAGATCGAGCGGGCCATCCGTGGCGCCAAGCCCGATGGCCGAGCGATACAGCACGAGCAGCACGACAGGGGTGAACACGAGCACGGTCCAGCCGAGCGAGTAAACGACCGCGGGCAGCCGCTTCGACGTCGTGTCGCGAACCGTAAGGCTCGAAAGGAAGCCACTGAGCGCCGCCAGCGCCGCTGTCGGAAACTCAAGCTGCGACGCCGCGACGTCCGTGAAAAGGAGACTGAGCAACAACCACATCACAAAGCAACTCGCGCTGATCGTCACCGTGAGCAGCGCGGATGAGCGCACTCCTGACCGATCGAGAAACTCGCGGTACAGGATGGACAGGCCCGGGATAACGGCAAGGATCGCGACCGTGCAGACGACGGTGAGTCCCGGATGAATCATGCCCACCCCCTCCTGCTCCCGATGCCCTCCTGTTCCCGATGTTAGACGTCAGCGAACACGGAAACGGGGCGCCGCCCGGAAGCGACACCCCGTGTCCGATGCTGTCGTGAAGAAGGCTATGCGATCTCGTATGCCTCTTCGCCGTGCACAATCGTGTCGACGCCGGCAACCTCATCCTCGTTCGTGATGCGGAAGCCGATCGTCTTCTGGATGACCCAACCGATGGCGTAAGCGAGAACGAAGGAGTAGATCGCGACACCGAACCCACCGAGTGCCTGAGCGCCCAGCTGGTTGAACTTGCCGGAGTCAATGAGGCCGATGCCCGACCCGAAGATTCCGATGTAGAGCGTTCCGACGAGACCACCGACGAGGTGGATTCCGACCACGTCGAGCGAGTCGTCGAATCCGAGCTTGAACTTCAGGTCGATCGCGAGGGCACAGATCGCGCCGACGAGGATGCCGAGTACGAGAGCCCAACCGGGCGTCAGGATGTTACAGGCCGGCGTAATTGCCACGAGTCCGGCAACCGCGCCGGATGCCGCACCAATAGACGTGGGCTTGCCATCCTTCAGCTTCTCGACGATCAGCCAGCCGAGAATACCGGCAGCAGGAGCACCGAGCGTATTGATCCAGGCGAGAGCAGAGACGCCGTCCGCAGCGCCCTCAGAACCGGCGTTGAAGCCGAACCAGCCAAACCAGAGGAGCGCGGCACCGAGGAGGGTTAGCGGAACGTTGTGAGGCTTCGCCATGCCCTTCGCGAAACCGACTCGCTTGCCGAGGACCAACGCGAGCGCCAAACCTGCCGCACCTGCGTTGATATGGACCGCCGTGCCGCCCGCGAAGTCGTTGACGCCGAGGCCGAACACCGACCAACCACCGTCAACGGTTTTTCCGCTCGCGTCAAACGTAGAACTGAAGTTGAAGACCCAGCTCGCGACCGGGAAATAGACGAGAGTGGCCCAGACACCGGCAAAGATCATCCATGGTCCGAACCGAGCGCGGTCTGCAATGGCACCGGAGATCAGCGCAACGGTAATTATTGCGAAGGTCGCCTGGAAGCCTGCGAACGCGAGACCGTGAATATCGAGTGTCATATTGCCGGACGCATAGCTTCCGACCGCGGGTTTTCCGGTGAATGAAATTTCGTTCTTCATCAGGAAATCCGCGAACGGATTCAAAAGCCAGCCTTTGATCAGCCAGCTGGTGAATTTACCGTCCGCCCCTGCGACGCCGAACGACATCGAGTAGCCGTAGATAACCCACAGCACTCCGATGAGACCAATGGAGCCAAAGCTCATCATCATCATGCTGATGACGGACTTGGCGCGGACCATGCCGCCGTAGAAGAAAGCGACGCCTGGCGTCATGATCAGCACGAGTGCCGCAGCAACCATCA
>JAUZFR010000052.1 GCA_030840335.1 Actinomycetota bacterium
TGTGCCAAGTACAACGACGACCGCATCGAACCGAGACGTGTCGATCGTCCTCAACACTGACCCGCCGTTGCTCACGTTGATTCGCATGTCCGCTACCAGGTTGATCATGGCACCGCGCCCGGTCCTCCAACTCATTGCTCGGGCGAGCGACCCCGGTAGTGCGATGGCATGAGTCAGCACAGCCCAGCCAACGGCTGGCCCGGAACCGAATATCAGCACACGATCTGCGTCAGGACCCGCCACAGTAGCTTCCGGAGCATCACGGGGTCGGGGCGCCGACTGGCCTTTTGATTGCTGCAAGGCCAACCAGCATCTCGTAACCGGAGCTAATATCCAGCGGAGCAGACCGTGGCGGATCATCTAGCAGACCGCGCAATCAGCGGATGAACGACGAGCAAATCGACGTTGCACGGGGGTCCCCAATACTGGTGCGTTCGACGACCCCGGGAACCGCAACGCGATGTGATCTCACTCCACCGTATCAATAGCGGTAGCGATAGCAATCTGATTGCCGACCCCCAGTTAGGGGCCTCGGCAGGCGCCCGAGTCGCAGCTCGGTCCATGGAAGACTCGCTCGTTGCAACCGGAGACAAGTAGTCTGTGGTGCGCGCGATCGATCGTCTAGACCCCGCGGCGGTCGCGCCTCGCCTCGGCACCGACCGCTTGAGAACGCAGCAATTCCTTGCTTCGGTGGTCTAGAGGTCGTGATCGACGTTCGATGTCGAGTTCTCTGAAGCCATCGGCCGACTCGGTTGGAGCGCGGCAACTTTCATCCGCAGCTCTTCGAGGAGTGGGTCATCGTTGAGGTCGACGCCCTTGTCCGCAATCGGCGAGGCAAGGAGTTCGCTGCTCGGGCCGATGAGAAGGCGAGCAACTCCCCGCGTGCCGTCCTCCGCGATGGCCGGAATGGTCACCAGATCCGACCTTTTCACATCGGCCAAAGCGTGTGCGTAGCTCATTATCGATTCCGCGACTTCATCGCCGACCTCGATCGACCCCCCGGCGTAATACAGCTTGATCATGACATTCATTCTGACCCGATTTCATCCTCGATCGCGAGGGCAGCGTGCGGCGGAGGCCTCCGACTCCCTCATATAGCCTTGCCGTGGGCACCCCAGACCCCGGCGTCCACCAAGGAATCTCATGGGCCTCATGACATATGGCGACTCTCGGATCGAAATCGCATTCGACGATCGATCCCTCGCGCACCTGCAGGCCGTCATCGGCCTTAAGCTCCGCCGAAACGAATCGATGTTTCTTTCCTGGACCGACGACCCTGCCCTGGGCGACGGTCGCAGCAGCATCTGGCTCAGCCGCGAGATCCCCCTTCACTTCAGCTTCGATGGTCCCGCGGATGAACCCCTGAATCGGGCATGGCTTGAAATCCTCACCAGATCCGCAAACAGCCCAACGGGCCTGCAACTCATCGAAGAGCCCCACACCGACGATGTTCCCACCCCTCGACCGGTAGCGAGTGTCATCGGCCGCCCACACAAGCAACGGCGCTAACGGACGTCGCGGCTGTGTGTTCGTTCAGGAATACCCCCTGTTCGGGTGCTGTTTGCTGCCTGTACCCCGGGGTACGTTTTAACTGCTGAAGGAACGTCCAACTGAGTTGGTGACCTGGCCTCGTCGAGGGTAAGCCGACGAGAGAAAAGCAAAAGACCCCCGCGCGGCTTTCGGGTAGCCAAGTGGGGGTCTTTCCTTTCCGCGAGCGTACGCGGGCGCCCACACGAACGGAAGTCGATCGCTCCATCGTCTGGAGTGTTGAGCCGACCGGGGTGTCGACATGCGTTGAATAGTTGTGGCCCAACTGCCCAACGAACGGCTCGGCGATGAGCACTTGCACGGGTAAGCGGCGATCGAGAAACATAAGCCCATCCGGCTTTCGGCTAGCCATACGGGATTTTCTCCTTACCGGCGCCGACGATGGCACAAATGCTCAATACGGTCACGAGGATTGCGCGGACAATTCCCATATCGGCGTCATAGTGTTGCTGAATCCCTGCCTCTCCCCACGGAGGCTCTACGGAGGGAATTGGGAAGTCTGGGACCTCGACGACTGCAAGCAGACGAATCGAAGAGCCGCGCAAACGACCTTGAGATGGCCGGGTGTATTCCGCCAAAACAAGGTCAGAGTTGATGGAGGAGCTGGGAACCATTCGCTATTGCGCGAGGCGCAATACTCTTCTCATTCGCCGATCGCAACCCGCTGCGATCGACGGCGACGCGTTCTACAGTCGGACGATGAAGCACCTGACGTTCGCGGACAAGAGCATTCTCCTTGGCGACCAGACGGCCGACCTGATCATGGAGTACGCCGCGCTTCTGGCTCAACGCCACACAGCCGACACGGTGACTGTTCACGCGATCGGCGCCGACGGCAACGACGTAGAAGCAACGTTGCTTCTTGACCAGGGCGCGCCACTCATGATCGAAACCGCCACTACGACCGTTCAAGAACCGGACAACGTATCGACTGAGCAGTACATGAGTGATCGGATGCAGATGATGAGCAGCCCGCCGCCCGGTCTGGCCCTTGAGAGGGACAGCATCGACCAAATCGAAGACTGGCACCACGAATAGAGGTCTAGCGAAAGGATTGGCAATCCATGTCAGTGAAGTTGAACGACACCGCTCTCACGTTTGCGCGCAGCTTGGCGACGAAAGGCAAAGTCGTTCGCGACGAACGCGACGATTGGAGCGAGCACGCTCCATCCGCAGACGCAGAGAACAAATTCGTGGACAAGGAGGGGTGGGATGAGTACGCGCGCTGGCATTTGGGAATTGACACGGAAAAGCCGGCTAACACGAAGGGCAGGTACAGTTTTCCATTCGGCGACTTCACGAAGCTGCATCGTTGCGCTGTGATATCCCTTGAGTCGCGTGCCGCTCAAAACGATCACGACGACATTGCGACCGCATCGAAGAACCTCCTCAAGCTGATCGACGATGAATGATCATCAGGGTTGGTACATCGGGATGGAGCTACGACCGCTGGATTTACGTTCTCTACCCCGAAAACCTTCCGTCGGCAGAACGGCTCAACGGATACGTCACGGCGTATTCAACCGCTGAACAGAATACAAGCCACTATCGGTGGCCACCGAACGCGACGTTTGCGAGTTGGCGTCTCCTTCCCGACCGACTCCGCATGTCAGTAAGAGCGCCGCGCGAGCCCTGGTGGTTCCTTGCCGAACTCGGCCTGGATGTTCTTTACCAAACACAACGCACAAAGGAGGATGACGATGGCGCAACCGGCTCAACAGCAGGATGCTCCCGGTACCGACAAGGCACTGGATCCGCCGCCGGATTATGGTGCCGACAGCTATCGCGGCCATGGACGGTTGGCCGGAAAGATCGCGATAGTCACCGGCGCCGATTCGGGCATTGGCAAGGCGGTCGCTATTGCGTTCGCGCGGGAGGGTGCGGATGTAGTGATCGCCTACCTCGAGGAACACGATGATGCGAATGAAACTCGCGATCTCGTTGAGGCCGCCGGGCAACGTTCACTTCTCATCGCCGGCGACCTCGCGGAACCAGCTCACTGCAGAGAGGTCGTCGACGCGGCGGTCGGGGCGTTCGGCCGAATCGACGTCCTGGTGCACAATGCTGCGTTCCAGCGCACGCATGACGAGCTGGGAGACATCCCGGATGACGAGTGGGATTACACCTTTGATGTGAACACGGGTGCCTACTTCCGGCTGGTGAAGGCGGCAGTTCCGCACATGCGGGCGGGCTCGTCCATCATCGCCACCTCGTCCGTGCAAGCCGATTCACCGTCCCCGACGTTGCTCAGTTACGCGGCAACCAAGGCCGCAATTCTGAACATGTCGGCGTCGTTCGCGCAGATGCTCGGGGAGAAGGGCATCCGTTCGAACACCGTCGCGCCGGGACCGATTTGGACGCCGCTGATCCCCGCGACAATGCCAGCGGACGCTGTGGAGTCTTTCGGCGAGAACGTGCCGCTTGGCCGACCTGGACAGCCTGCCGAACTCGCGGCGGCCTACGTGTTGCTCGCCTCGGACGAGGCGAGCTACATCTCCGGGGCGACGATCGCGGTGACCGGAGGCAAACCCATACTGTGATCGCTCTCGTGGCGAGACAGCACCGCGATGGCGACGGGCGCAGCTGCATTGCGATCGGCACCGCCATGGCCTTCTGATGGCACTCATCCACGCACGAGCCAGTCAATCGTGTGACCATCTAGACCGTGATCGGGACGTCCTACCGGTGGATTCGGTCGGAAATGCTCGACCGCTAGTCGTGCCGCCTGTGGGTTGTTGCCGCGCGTGGCAGGACCACGAGAAGTAGCGCGAGGAGCACGAACATTGCAGCGCCAGCGATAGCGCCAGCCGTCATGTTGAGCACGACATCAA
This sequence comes from Actinomycetota bacterium, assembly GCA_030840335.1. GTDB lineage: Bacteria > Actinomycetota > Actinomycetes > Actinomycetales > Microbacteriaceae > Galbitalea. The sequence goes on from JAUZFR010000052.1 coordinate 4,380, forward strand.
CGATGAAAAGTGCAACGCCGCCAGTGAGCAGTGATACCAGGAGCAGGTTAATCAGCAGGAGACTGTTGCCGATGGCGACAACCCGTCTCTTCTCGTGGCGCCGAAATAGGGTGCGGTGAAGGCTTACTGGTGCCAATCCGACCGCGGTGGTCGTCGCGGCAAGGAGCACCAGGACAACGTAGATCGTCACCTGGTGCGAATGGAGTTGCGCAAATCGCTGTTGGAAGGCGAGCGTCAAGAGGAATCCGCTCACGATCTGGGTGCCGGTCTGCGTGACACGAAATTCCTGCAGGATTTCCTCCCAGTTCCGGTCGGCGCGCTCGTCGGGAGTCTCGTCGCGACCGTCGTCCGTGTCGACATCATGTTTGTCCCGCGGTGGTAGGTCGTTGCCATTGGACATCCTTCTTCTCCCGAACTGTTGTCGTGGCGCGTGTCCACGGTTGTTATGCGCCGGAGATGGTGAACCAGACCCCGTACGCGCCCGCGACGCACATGGTGCCGGTTGCTATCCACCCCATGGTTGTTGCGAGGTGCCCATTTCGGTATTTCCCCATGATTTTTCGGTCCCCGGAGATCAGCATCATCACCACGAGGAATGGGCCCGCCGCAATCCCGTTCACGACTGCGCTGAGCACCAACAACTGGATTGGATTGGAGTCGATCACGCTGAGGATGACTCCCAGGGCAATGCCGACGCCGAGAAGTCCATAGAACAAGGGAGCCTTTCGAGGGCTACGCTCCAAACCCCAGTTCTTGTTCAGCAGTGCGGCCATCCCAGCCGCGCCCGACGCGGCAAGCACGGGCACCGCGAGGATGCCGGATCCGATGAAACCGATCGCGAAGAGTGCTCCGGCATACGTGCCCGCGACAGGTTCAAGTGCCTGGGCCGCTTCCGCAGCGCTTGTCACAGTGTTGTGGTGTGCGCCGAGGGTGGCTGCTGTGGCCGCAATGATCGCGAACATGATCAACACGGAGAACACCATCCCTGTGAAGACGTCAATACGCGCATCCCGCAACCGCCGCTTAGCTTGAACGTTCGTGCGGTCTGCGAGAGCGGGCGCGCGGGAACCCTCGAGGTCTTCGTCGCGGAGTTCCTCGATGCGTTGCGCCGACTGCCAGAAGAACATGTAGGGGGAGATGCTGGTGCCCAGCACTCCAACGACCAGGCCAAGGTATTTCGGCGAGAACTGGAAATGACCACCAAATAGACCAATCCCGACGTCGGCCCAGTCAACATGGGTAACAAACAGGACGGCGACGTAAACCAGCAACGCCAGGCACAACCATTTAGAGATGAGGCCAATCATCCGGAATGATCCAGCTATGACGGCAATTCCGATGCCCACCCCGGCGACGGCGCTCCACGCCGCCGCGTTCCCGGCGTGCAGGAGCTTCATCCCCTCTCCGATCGCCATGAGGTCCGCAGAGAGGTTCAAACAGTTCGCGGCAATCAAAGCGGCCAACAGGATGCCAATCGCGATCCGAAAATTGCGGCTGAACTTCTGGCGAATCAAAGCACCAAGGCTGTCGCCCGTCGCCAAAGCCATGCGGTCACAGATTTCCTGCACTGCCATCATCAGCGGCAGGGTGAATGGCACCGTCCAAAGCATCGCATTCGAATAGGTTGCCCCCGCCTGAGCATAAGTCGCAACCCCCGAAGGGTCATCATCTGCAGCCCCAGTCACGAGCCCCGGGCCGAGCAGGCCGAAAAACCTAACAACGGGATTGTGGGAAGCACCGGCATCTTCGTCATTGTGCATCTCCGAATGAAGCTTGGCTTTCTGGCCGACCACTTTCGCT
>JAUZFR010000062.1 GCA_030840335.1 Actinomycetota bacterium
GCATCGGCGAATTCAACTGTCTGCGAGTCGCTGGTCAGAGTGAGCGAGGTGTACTTGCTCTTCGACGCGGTCACCAGTACCCGAATTTCCGCTCCGGCATCGGCTGCCGTGGCGGTATACGTCGCCGACTTCGCGCCGACGATCGACACCCATCCGCTGCCGCTGTTGCGTTGCCACTGGCGTGTGAAGGTGATGCTCGTCGTGCCGTATCCAGTGCTGGGAGCGATCGAGACTACGGAACCGGGCTGCAGCGGGCTGCTGAAGACGAGCTCAGGGGCGGATGGATCTCCAAACGTTCCGGCCAGCAGGGTCACCGACGGAGTCGTAAAGGTGGCGTCGGCGTAGAACGCATTCTTCGCGGTCTCTCGCACCGTGATCTTCTTACCGATGTAGGCGCTCGATGGTGTGTACGTCGAGTGCGTGGCTTTGCTGATCGCGACTCCGTTCGAGTACCACTGCCAGGTCACCGTTGGCACGATCCCAGCCGGGTACTCGAAGACCGCGTTCGAGGCGGGAGCCGACAGTATGCTGCCGTAGTGGCTGCCCGTGATCGGCGTCGAGTGGACCGTCGGCTTCGTGCCCTTCTGCGCGATCACGACAGTCTTCGCGTCCGAGTACCCGGCCAGCGAGTACGTGACGTTCGCGTAGATGGCCTTTCCGGCATCCGCCGGGGACCTCGTGTACTCATCGCCCGCGAGCGGCTCGCCATCGACCGTCCACTGGCGCGACTCGGTGCCGCCCGTCGGTGAGTAGCCGCCATCGGAGACGCCGAACGTCGCGATGGAGCTGATCAGTTTGGGAGCCGTCACGACCTTGATGATGCCCGGCCAGATGGTGGCAGGCGCGGATGCAACGACCGCGGTGGCGTGACCTGTCTTCTCGACCGTCTCGACCACGCGCAACGACGAGGCGCCGGATCCGTAGTCCACGACGTTTGGCGAGTATGCCGCAGTTGTGGCGCCCGGCCCGGATGCCTGTGCCCAGTCTTCATCCGCGCAGTTCAGTGCCGCGCAGACCTGCCAGACGTAGGAGCGGGTCGCGCCAGAGACGCTGTAGCTTCCCCCGGTGACAGACACCGACTGCTGCACGGTGACTCGGCCACTCGTGCCGAACTTGATCCTCGGCGTGGTGATCGCCCAGATCGGGTTTGCCGATTCACCGACGGCAAGGTCGGGTGAATAGGCGACCGCGGTCTTGTAGCCGGCCTTTGTTCCGGTGACTGCGAGGTAGACGCTACCCGAGCTCGCGGCGAGCTTGAGGGTCGACTTCGTCGCGCCCATCAGCCTGGCGAACCCGGTGTGCTCCGTGCCCGTGCCACAGGATGTGGCGCAGTAGTACCACTGGTACGTCGCCTTCACCGTACTCGCCGGCCACACGCCGACCGTCCCGGACAGGGTCTGTCCGGATGCCGCCGTGCCCCCGAGCGAAACCACCGCGGGATTGTCGAACAACGCGGTGCTGATGGCGCCCGTTCCGGCCGGAGTCGAAGCTGACCCGTTCGTGTGCAAAGCCGACACGGCGGTCTCCGTGACACTCAATCGCGCACCTACATCGGTCGACGTGACCGTGTAGTTCGCTGTGGTCGCACCCGCGATCGGAGCCGCAGCCAAGCTGCCGAGCTGGCGCTTCCACTGGTACGAGTACGAGTCCGGCAAGTCGCCAACGCCCGACAGGCTGTAGGTGCCATGCGCGTCGACGGTGAGGTGGGTGCCCACCGGCACTGGCTGGGTCGAAGCAGAAATGGGATCGCCTGTCGCGACATCCTGCACCTCTGGTGCTGCCGACGCGATGAACGCCTCGGAGCCCTTCTGCGCGATGACGACCGTCGATGCGCCGACGTAACCGACCTTTGTGGCCGCGACGGTGACGGTCAGCGGCGCAGTGACCGCGGATGACGTGACGAAGGTGGATGTCGTCGAGACGGACGTTGTGCCGGCGAACCACTCGTACGCCGGCGTTGTTCCGGCCACAGACCAGGTGCCGGGGGTGATCGACCAGGTGGTCTTCGTTCCGACGGTGTTCTTGGTCACAACAGGCGCTTTGACGAGCGTCGGCGCAGCGGCGGTCGTCGGAGTCACCGCGTCGAGCGGCGACGCAGGAGCAGCATCCGCGTATCCGGCTTTGGTGGGCGAGACGACGACGGTGAGGTCGTGGTCGATGTCGTCGATCGTGACCACGCGAGTGCTGGTGGTGGCTCCCGTGATCGGGTCGCCATCACGCAACCACTGGTAGTGGTAGTCGAGACCACCGGATGACCAGGTGCCGACGTGAGCCTGCAGCGTGGCGCCGATGTGCACATTCGTGGTGGGAGTGATGGTCGGTGGAGTGAGGTTCGTCGCGGCGTCACCGGGCGTTTCGGGGGTCGGGTTCAACCCGCCGACATAAGCCGTCGAAGAGGCGGCGGCGAGTCCAAATGAGCTGGCCAGGACGCGCACAGATAGCACTGCGCCGAGGTCTCCGCCCTTCGACGTGTAGTCCGCGCTGGTTGCACCGAAGATCGGATGCCCGTCGCGCATCCACTGGTACGTCACAACGGCGTCGCTGCGGGTCGCATGCGCGTCCACCGAATACTCGGTGCCCACTTTCGTTGCCGTTTCTCCGATCGAGGGAGCCGGAGAGAAACCGGGCTGGACGGTTACCGGGCTGAGCACCACGACGCGGGTGTACTCGTCATCGGGGAAGATGTCGGTCTCGTTCGTCTCATACGGCGCCTTGCCTTCATAGGTGCCCGAAGGATCCACGATGGTCAGGGTGTACGGACCCGGCTGCAGGTCGCCCTGGCTGGTGCCGTAGTCGTTGTAGCCGATGGTCACCGTTGGAGAAGTGGACGCTGAACCGGTGGTCGCGACGAAACGGTAATTCGGGTCGGTCGCACTTGTCAGGGTGACCCGCACTCCGGCCGGAATGACGCCGCCGTTGCTCGAATGCAGGTTGACCGACATCGTCTCGCCGGAGTAGTCCCTGTCGGCTCCGCTGGCGTCGAAGTACGAAATGCCGGTGGATACCGTGTGCCCGGATGACACGGTGAAGACGTCGGCGCCTGCGAGGTTGTTGGCCGGACCGCCACGGTGGATGAATTGCGCTGGCTGGTTGTAGTACGCCGGCTGCAGCTGAACGACGTACTTGCCCGCAGCCAGGCTGTGAATCGACCAGGCTCCGTGCGAAGACGAGCGAGCACCATAAACGGCTTTGTCGAGATCGATCGCGGTTGCTGCGGAGCCTGTGACGGCGGTCACGGGAAACGCCACCGGAATTGCGCCGTCTTCGTAGTAGGGGCCGTCATCGCCGTAGTAGACCTCGGCCGTACCCGAGATCGCGCCCGTGCCCGCAGAGAATCGGCCATTGACCGTGCCGGTTGTCCCGAATCCGATGAGCGTGGAGGTCGCCCCATTCAGCGTCTTGGATCCGCCGGAATAGATTGGCGGATAGGCGCCAGTCGGCGAGTAGAACTTGACCCTGTAGCTGCCCGGATCGAGATCCTTCAACACGTAGGCACCGGTCGACGTCGTCGGGGTGTACGCCTCTGCGACCCAGTTCGAGCCGTCGAAGAAATATAACTCAGCGTCCGCGCCCTTGACTGCCGCGCCGGTCGGGCTTGTCACTTTGCCGCCGATGCTGCCGCCGGTCGCGAAACTGGCCGAGAGAAAGGTGTTCGTGGTGCTCGGGGTGAAGGTCTGCGCGCGGTCGAGTTCGACTGAGCCACCCAGGAACACCGCCGAGCCCGTGAGGGCGCTGGCTCCGCGTGGCACGAGCAGGAGCGTATGGAGTCTCCCGGCGGTCATCTGCGACCCGCCGGTGCCGAACTGGTAGTAGCCGGGCTTGCCGCTCACGGCGCCTGCCGGTTCGATCCAGTCCGGGTCGTTAGGAATCTGAGTGCCATCGGCCGCAAGGGACACTGCCCAGACATCCATGTTCGTCAGGGGTGCGCCAGCCTGCGAGGTGAGCTTGACCGTGAACGGGACGAAGGTGACGACTGCAAAGGCGGCCGACGAGACGCCCGTGGCGAGCAGACCCGCGATCGCGACCGCCGCCAGCCCGGACAATGCCAGGCGCATGCGGTGAGACGCTCGCTGGACAGCAGAATTCTTGCGCAAGGAAACCCCCGAGGTGTAAAGCAGGAACGACACCGTGAGAGCCTCACAACGCATAAAAGCGAGCCGCAGTCACAATGTACAGTCCGGCCGAGCGCTTGAATACCGATCTGACCGCCCCCTTTGGGGTGACGGGCGGGCGTTATGGAGTCTGTGTGAGCCTGATCGCCACAGGCACCGTCTGCGCCGAGCCGGGCGCATATCCGTAGCGTGATGCCGTCACGACGACGAACACGCCGGGCACTTCCGGCGCATCCGTCGGCACATACGAGTTGGCGGTGGCACCATCGATCGGATGCGCGAGGTCGTTCGTGTACCACTGGTAGGTGAAGGTCAGGCCGTCCACGTTCCAGCCGCCCGTCGACACGGTGAGCACCGAGTCCACCTCGGGCGTGCCTGTGATCTTCGGGAGCGTCGTGGTGACCGGGGCAACGCCCGTCGCGATCGTGCGGTGCGACGACTCGACGCTGAGCGGCACGTATCCGGCGCGGGTCGCCGTGACAACGACCCAGACGTCGTCGTGCCAACTGTTGCCGAGCGGAGTGAACGTCGACGCTGTCGCCCCCGGGATCGCGACCGAATTGCGCATCCACTGGTAGCGGAAGGCGAGGCCGGTCGTATTCCAGGTTCCCGTGGTCGCGGTAAGCAACCCGCCGACGGCTGCGGTGCCGGCCGTGGTCGGCGGCGAGGTCGAAGCGATCGGAAGCGCAAAGAGCACCGTCACGGCCGCGGAGGCGATGACCGAAGTCGCGTGGCCGGTCTTCCTCGCGGTCACGACGACGCGCAGCAGCTTGGTGGGAGCCGTCGTCGGAACCGTGTAGGACGATCGAGTTGCCCCCGAGATCGCGGTCCAAACGGTTCCGCCAGCATTCTGCGACTGCCATACGTAACTGAAGGATGCGGTGCTCGAGTATCCACTCGTGTCTGCCGTGAGCAGGGCGCCGGGTCGCGGAGCGTCCGTCGTGTACGTGATCGCCGGGGTCCCCGAGACGGCGACCCCGATCGCCAGCGTGACGGCGGCCGTGGTCTTGCTGCCGTCTCTGTAACCAACGGCATGCGAGACCACTCTGAGCGAAATCTTCTTGCCGATGTCCGCGCTCGGCGGAGTAAAGGTCGTGCGGGTCTGGCCCGGGACAGCCATGCCCGAGACATACCACTGGTAGGTGAGGCGATTGCTTACTCCGGAAGGGTAGGCGAACGGGTCGCCGGGCAGCGAGAAGGTGTCGCCATACGCATGTCCGATGAGCGTCGCGGCGGAGGGGACAGGGGCCGCCCCGAGTTGCGCGACCAGAGTGGTCGAAGCGGGAGCGAAGTCGTCGAGCGAGTACGTCACGACAACGATGAGCGACTTGCCGATCGCGGCGTTTCGATTCCAGACGCCGGCCAGCGAATCGGGATTATTCGCCGGCGTTTCAACACCGTCGACGTACCACTTATAGGTGAACTGGCCGCCCGCGGGCTCCCACGCTCCGGGGCTCACCGTATAAGCACGCGCTGTTGTGACAATCGTCGGTGCAGAGGTTGCGACGGGCGTTCCGGGAGTGATCGTGATGACTTCCGAGTAGGCGTGACCGGTCGCGTACCCGGACCGCTTCGCGGTGAACTCGACCATCACGTCGAGTCCGAGCTGCGCGAAAGACGTCGTGTAGGTCAGCGCGGTTGCGTGATTGATCGGCGTGAAATCAGCAGGTTCCGCACACGGTCCGGCGGCCGGCGAGCAACTCAGCCACTGCTGCGAAATCGTGGCGGTGACGCCCCACGACGCGTGGCTGGCAGCGA
>JAUZFR010000063.1 GCA_030840335.1 Actinomycetota bacterium
GACAGGCCTCGCCCTCGCCAACACGTTCCATAGCTCGCATGACGAGCCGATCGCGTTCGCTGCCGAGTCAGCCGTTGTGATCGCATCCGCGTGGCTTGCGCGCGCGCTCGCGACCACGAAGCGGGCGCGGGTCGTCGCCGCTGCCCCCGCCTGACGCCTGCTGTGCTCCCGTTCCCGCTGCGGGCGGAGATCTCGCTCGTCTCGCTGTTGCGGGCGGAGATCTCGCTCCCGGGCGGAGTCATAACGCCGCCCCGGGGCAACGACTCCGCCCCCCAGGCAGGGCTCACGGTCAGGGATGGGGCCAGGGCGCGGGGGGCTACTCCCACTCGATGGTTCCCGGCGGCTTCGACGTGACGTCGAGCACCACACGGTTGACCCCGGGCACCTCGTTGGTAATGCGATTCGAGATGCGAGCGAGCACGTCGTAGGGCAGGCGCGTCCAGTCGGCGGTCATCGCATCCTCGGATGACACGGGGCGCAGCACGATCGGATGCCCGTAGGTGCGCCCATCGCCCTGCACGCCTACCGAGCGCACATCCGCGAGCAGCACGACGGGGCACTGCCAGATCTCCAGGTCGAGGCCCGCGGCAGTCAGCTCGGAGCGCACGATCGCATCCGCGGCGCGCAGCAGTTCGAGGCGCTCATGCGTGACCTCGCCGACGATGCGGATGCCCAGCCCCGGCCCCGGGAACGGTTGCCTCGACACGATGACCTCGGGCAGCCCCAGTTCGCGCCCGATCGCACGAACCTCGTCCTTGAAGAGGGTGCGCAGCGGTTCGACCAGCTTGAACTGCAGGTCTTCCGGCAGCCCGCCGACGTTGTGGTGGCTCTTGATGTTGGCGGTTCCCGTGCCGCCGCCGGACTCCACGACATCGGGATACAACGTTCCCTGCACCAGGAAATCGATCGACTGACCGCCAGCAGAGGCCTCGAGCACGAGAGCCTCGGCCGCGTTCTCGAACGAACGGATGAACTCCCGCCCGATAATCTTGCGCTTCTGCTCCGGGTCGGTCACTCCTGCGAGAGCGTCGAGAAACTGCTCGACGGCATCAACGGTGACGAGCCGCACGCCGGTCGAGGCCACGTAGTCCTCTTCGACCTGGCGGCGCTCATCCTGTCTGAGCAGTCCGTGGTCGACGAAGATGCAGGTCAGCTGGTCGCCGACCGCCTTGTGCACAATCGCCGCCGCGACCGCGGAATCGACCCCGCCAGAGAGCCCGCAGATCACTCGCGCGGATCCGACCTGTTCGCGAATACGCGCGACCTGGTCGGTGATGACGTTGTCGCTGTTCCAGTCGGCCGGAATCCCGGCGGCCGTGTGCAGGAAATTCTCGAGCACGCGCTGCCCGAACTCGGTGTGCTTGACCTCGGGGTGCCACTGCACCCCGTACAGCTTGCGCTCGTCCGAAGCGAAGGCGGCGACCGGCGTCGAGGCCGAGGATGCGAGAACCTCGAAGCCGTCTGGCGCCTTTGAGACCGAATCGCCGTGGCTCATCCAGGTGGTCTGGCCAGTCGGTTGCCCCGCGAGGAGGATGCTGTCGCCCGGCGCGAGCGTGACATCCGTGGCTCCATACTCGCGTGCGCCGGTCTTCGCGACCTCGCCGCCGAGTTGCTGCGCCATGACCTGGAAGCCATAGCAAATGCCGAGCACAGGAACGCCGAGCCCGAGGATGCCCGGATCCAGCGTCGGCGACCCCGCCTCGTAAACGGATGACGGCCCGCCGCTCAGCACGATCCCACTCGGGTTCTTCGCCGCGACCTCCGCGGCCGTGATCGTGTGCGGAACGATCTCGCTGTACACACTCGCCTCGCGCACCCGGCGCGCAATCAGCTGCGCGTACTGCGCCCCAAAATCGATGACGAGTACGGGGCGCTGGGTCGTCGAGTCGCTAATGGGTCGCTCCTGAGCTTGTGGCCGGCACGGTCGATGTGGTCTCGTCGGCCGCCAGCAGTTCGTCGAGCTGCTTCGTGGCGAGCCGGTGGTAGTAGCGCTCGACGATGAACGAGAGGAACGGCACGACGCCGCCGAGGGCGATGACGATGAAGCGCTTGAAGTCCCAGCGCATCAGCGTCCAGATGCGGAAGTCACTGAACAGGTACAGCACGTAGAACCAGCCGTGCGCAATCAGGATGGCGGTCGACAGGTTGACCGCGGTGATCTGCTCCTTGGGGCGCAGGTACAGGAAGCCGAACGGGCCGCCCATTTCGATGTCCACCTTGAACCCGTAGCGGAACACCATCATCAGGCACAGCAGCAGAAGAAACGTTCCCGTGATGATCGACGTAACCCGGTAGAGCTTGAGGGAGCTGAGGATGCGCGGAGCATCCGCGGGCTTGGGTTGCAGCGGCATGCCCCTAGTTTACTTCGACCGATTCTGCGAGCTTGTCGAACTCCTCCTTCTCCCACGTGTCTTTCACCACGCGGTACCAGAGGTAGACGGCTGCGCCCGCGAACACAGTCCATTCGATCGCATAGAACACGTTCAGCCAGTCGAGGGTGACATCGTTCTGCGGACGCGGCGAGTAGATCGCCGCGAGCCCGGCCGACGGAGCCTTCTCGACCAGGTAGCCGCCGTAGACCGCTGTCGGAACCGTCGTCCACTCGTTGATCAGCGCGGGAATCGAGACGACGCTCCTGACGCCGTGCTCGAAGTCCTGCTGGTCCGGCGGCTCGGTGGGCTGGTAACGACCGACGATAGTCGTGGATGGCGCGCCCGCCCGCAGCTCGCTGGCGGCAGCATCCGCCGTTGCCTTCGTGGGCGCCCAGCCGAGCGCGACCGCGAGGCTTGTTCCGCTGGTATCGACCACGTGGCCGATCACCCAGTAGCCGGTCTTGCCGTAGTTGACGCGATCGCTCACGACGTACGTGTCGCCGGGTACGCGCTCGCCGACCACACTCACCATCTGGCCGGCGACGCGATCGGTGACCGGCGACTGCGGCTTCGCCAGCGACGCCAGCGGCACGACCCGTTCAGTCGGGTAGGTCACCACCGTCGCGGTCTGAACGGCGCGGCTGAGTTGCCATTGCCCGAGCGCGGCGAAACCCGCGGCGATGCCCAGGGCAAGCAGAAGTGCGGCGATCCAACGCGGACGCCTGGCGACCTTCCACACCGGCTAACGTCCCGACAGCGAGATGATATCCGGCGCCTCAAGGCGGATGCGCTCAGCCGACGCGTCATCCGGCTCTTCCTGGCTCGCGCGCTCGGCGGCGACGCGACTCAGGTAATTGGCCGTCTCGGCATCGAAGCGCTCCTGGTTCCAACCGAGTGTCTCGCCCATCAACTGTGCCGCGACCGGCGCCGCAGACACTCCGCGGTCCCATGTCTCAATGCTGATGCGCGTGCGACGAGCGAGAACATCCTCCAAATGGAGCGCGCTCTCGTGTGTGGCCGCGTACACGACTTCGGCGCCGATGTAGTCGTCGGCGCCCGGCAGGGGCTCGAGCAGCTCGGGACGCAGGCGGATGAGGTCGAGCAGTTCGTCGGTCATGACTCCGTAACGATTGAGCAGGTGCTCGATGCGCACCTTGTGTACGCCGAATGCGCGCGCGATCTTGCCGCGGCGGTTCCACGCGGCGGCGTAACCCTCAGCGCCCAACAGCGCGATGTCGTGGGTGATCGAGGCGGGTACCTTGCCATCGAGGGCGTCGACCGCCGCATTGATCGCGTCCCTCGCCATGATTCGATACGTCGTCCATTTGCCTCCGGCGACCACCACGAGGCCGGGAACGGTGTGCGCGACGATGTGCTCCCGGCTGAGCTTCGACGTCTCGTCGGACTCGCCCGCCAGCAGCGGACGAAGCCCCGCGTACACGCCTTCGACGTCATCGCGCGTGAGCTTGACTGCGAGCACCGAGTTGACATGCTCGAGGATGTAGTCGATGTCGGCGGCGGTCGCGGCCGGATGCGCCTTGTCGAGGTTCCAGTCGGTATCCGTCGTGCCGATCAGCCAGTGGCGACCCCACGGGATCACGAACAGCACGCTCTTCTCGGTGCGCAGAAGCAGCCCCAGCTTCGACTGGAACCGGTCTCGCGGAACCACGAGATGTACGCCCTTGGACGCTCGCACCTTGAACTGGCCGCGCTCGCCCACCATCGCCTGGGTGTCATCCGTCCACACGCCGGTCGCGTTGACCACCTGGCGCGCGTGGATGTCGAAGCGCTCGCCGGTCTCCAGGTCGTGCGCCTTCACGCCGACGACGCGCTCGCCGACCTTGAGAAACCCCTCGACCCGAACGCGGCTGGCAACATGAGCGCCATAGAAGGATGCCGTGCGCGCGACGCTCGCGACATAGCGCGCGTCATCCACCTGGGCGTCGTAGTAGGTGAGTCCCCCGACAAATGCGTCGCTCGCGAGACTCGGCACCGCGCGCAGCACCTGCCGCCTCGTCAGGTGGCGGTGATGCGGGACGCCGGGCGGCCGACCGCCCGTGTAGCTGAAGAGGTCGTAGAGCGCCATGCCCGCGCCGATGTAGGCACGTTCTACCAGCGGTTTGGTGAGCGGGTAGAGAAAGCGCACGGGCTTCACGAGATGCGGCGCGATGCGCTGTAACAGCAGACCGCGTTCGATCAGTGCCTCGCGCACCAGTCGAAAGTCGAGCTGCTCGAGATACCGGATGCCGCCGTGCACCAGCTTGGACGACCGGCTCGACGTGCCACTGGCCCAGTCCCTCGCCTCGACCATGCCGACGCTGAGGCCGCGCGTCACCGCATCCAGTGCCGAACCCGTACCGACGATGCCGCCACCGACTACCAGAATGTCGAGCTCGCGCTCGCGGAGAGCAGTGATCGCCGCCACCCGCTCTTCAGGCCCCAGCTTCGACGAACGGGTGACTGTCTTGGGCTCTGTCATCAATGCCTCTCGGTGCTGCCGTGCGTCGTCAGCTCTGGTGGTACGGCGCTACGACGACTTCTACTCGCTGGAATTCCTTCAGATCGGAGTAGCCCGTTGTCGCCATCGACCGGCGCAGGGCTCCGATGAGGTTAACTCTTCCATCCGCAACTGTGGACGGGCCGAACAGGATCTGTTCGAGAGGCGCAATCGTTCCGACCTCCACGCGATTGCCGCGCGGCAGCTCGCCGTGATGCGCCTCCGCACCCCAGTGCCAGCCACCCCCGGGGGCATCGGTCGCGCGCGCCAGTGTGCTGCCCAGCATGACCGCGTCTGCACCGACCGAGATCGCCTTGACGATGTCGCCGCTCGTGCCGAGGCCACCGTCGGCGATGACGTGCACGTAGCGCCCACCCGACTCGTCCATGTAGTCA
>JAUZFR010000070.1 GCA_030840335.1 Actinomycetota bacterium
CAGCTTTTTGGCAAGCGGGCGAGATCGCGCGAAAACTCGCGGGAAAGGCGCTCCCCGGGGAAGATCTGCCTGAGTTATGCAAGGGGAGACTATTTGCGCTTCTTGGCCTTCAGCGCCTTCTCGTCGATGGGCGCGGATCCGGATGCGCGCTGCGCGCGGTAGTACTCCCGAGCCTCGTTTTGGCGTTCGGCCTCCACGCCGGTCGCAATGGTCGCTCGAAGGTGCTCTGGTCCGTAGCCGAACGCATCGACGAGATCCTGAGCGTGCGGGCGAAGCCTCGTGATGAGCCGATCGAGATACGCGCTCACGGCCTGTCCGCGACGAGGTGAGAGCCGCCCATGAATGAGGTACCACGCCAGGTGCTTCTCGATCAGGCCGAGCCCGAACACGTCGTGCAGCCAGGAGAGAACCTGCTTCGTGCCGACATCCTCGACCTTCTCGAGCGCGCGCGTGAACGCCTCCCACTGCAGCAACTCGGCGTGGGCGCGAGCGGCTTCGATGAGGTTGTTCTGCTGCGAGTTGAACAGGTCGGCCGCATCCTTCTTTGACATCCTGGATGCCGGACGCAGCTTCTGCGCGATCTCCGCGATCATCGCCTCCACGCGATCGGTGAGTAGTTCCCGCTGCGAGTTCGTGTCGCGTAGCGACTGCACTGAGCGAGCTGTCGAACCGAAGTCACTCACCGACTGCGCGAGCGTGCGGAGTCCGGTGCCGTGATAGGCGCGGGCGGCGGTTTGCTCGACGACGTAGCGCGCAAGAGCACCAGCATCCGCGGTCTTGAACTTCGAGCTGTAGTCGGTGAGAAGCCGCTTTGCGACCAGCTGAAGCAGGATGTTGTTGTCACCCTCAAACGTCACGTAGATGTCGAGGTCGGCGCGAAGTCCGACGAGACGGTTCTCGGCGATGAATCCGGCACCGCCGCAGGCTTCACGCGCCTCCTGAAGGATGTCGAGCGCAGCCCACGTCGACAGCGGCTTTAGGGCAGCGGCGAGGGTCTCGAGGTCCTGCCGATCCTCATCCGTGTCCGCGGCGCCGCTAAACACGGAGTCGAACTTCACGAGGAACTCGTCGTGCGCGAAGTTCATCGCGTACGTCGTCGCCAGGCGCGGAATGAGTCGACGCTGGTGACGCTGGTAGTCGAGGATGACCTCTTCGTCGGTGTCGCTCCCCGCGTTGAATTGCCGGCGCTGGTTACCGTAGGTCACTGCGATCGCGAGCGCCATCGCGGACACAGCGGCCGCTGCACCATCCAGCGATACGCGTCCCTGCACAAGCGTGCCGAGCATGGTGAAGAATCGACGTCCTGGGCTGTCAATGGATGACGTGTAGGTGCCGTCTTCGGCCACATCGCCGTACTTGTTGAGCAGGTTGACCCGGGGGATCCGCACGTTCGTGAAGTGCAGTCGTCCGTTGTCGATGCCGTTGAGGCCGCCCTTGAGGCCATCGTCTTCGCCGCCGATTCCGGGCAGGAAATTCAGGTCTTCGTCGCGAATGGGAACGTAGAAGCAGTGCACGCCGTGGTTGACACCGTTTGTGATGAGCTGCGCGAACACGGTTGCAGCCCGCCCGTGCAGACCGGCATTGCCGAGGTATTCCTTCCACGCTCCGCGGAACGGGGTGTGGATGACGAACTCCTGCGACTCGGGGTCGTATGTTGCCGTCGTGGCGACGGATGCGACATCCGATCCGTGCCCGATTTCCGTCATCGCGAACGCACCGGGGATCTCCAGGCTCATGATCGCGGGCAGGAACGTCTTGTGGTGGTACTCGGTACCGAGGTGCAGCACAGCAGAGCCGAACAGGCCCCACTGAACGCCAGCCTTGATCTGCAGCGAAGGATCAGCGGCAACGAGTTCTTCGAATCCCGTGATGTTGCCGCCGTTGTCTTCGAGCCCGCCGACCGACTTCGGGAACGCGCGGTGCACCGCGCCACGCTCGACCAGCAGATGCAGCTGTGCCAGCGTGCGCTCGCGCTGTTCGGTAAGCGTCAGGCCGGGAACGTTGTGGAGCGCGGGGTCCTTGACGTTCTCGCGTGCCTCGCGACGCACATCCGCCCATGTGCCGAGAAGCTGTCGACCGAGGCTCTCGACATCGACGGAAGCTGCACCGGAAGTCTCTTCGATTTGGGCTTCGACTTCTGCCTCGACGCTCGTCGTTTCGCGCTTGTTCAATTGTCCTCGGGTCGCGGTGTCGACCATGACTCACTCCTTCGACTGCCTTCGTGTTGCTTCTCCAACGGTAGGCATCCTCCCTAGAAACCGGCAATTGTTCGGAGCCGAGCTACAAAGACCACCAAGCTGCCACGCTGTCTCGCGGTGACAATCGCCAATCGCGCCCAGCCGCCGTTCAGTTGCTCCGGCGTCAGGAACCGCCACTCAGAGGGATATAGTTGTTAGACAACAACTAATTATTGGCGATCAACGACGACGCCCCAATCGGAGGCATTCGTGGCTAATACGGCCGTTCGCACTGGCATGTTCAACAAGGATCACCCGCGCTACAAGTGGGTGGCGCTGAGCAACACCACTCTCGGCATCCTGATGGCGACCATCAACGGTTCCATTGTTCTGATCTCGCTCCCGTCGATCTTCAAGGGCATCAAGATCAACCCGCTCGACCCGGCGAACACCAGCTACCTGCTCTGGATGCTGATGGGCTACATCCTCGTCACCGCGGTTCTCGTGGTGTCGTTCGGCCGCCTCGGCGACATCTACGGTCGGGTGCGCATTTACAACCTGGGCTTCGTCGTGTTCACCCTCGCCGCGATCGCGCTCGTCTTCGACCCGTACACCGGCGGAACCGGCGCGATGTGGCTCATCGTCTGGCGCGTGATCCAGGCCATCGGTGGTTCGATGTTGTTCGCCAACTCGACCGCGATTCTGACGGATGCCTTCCCCGCCAACCGCCGCGGCTTCGCCCTTGGACTCAATCAGGTTGCCGCGATCGCCGGAACCTTCCTCGGCCTCATCGTCGGCGGCGTTCTCGCATCCGTCGACTGGCACGCGGTCTTCATCGTGAGCGTGCCGTTCGGCATCCTTGGCACCATCTGGTCGTACAAATCGCTGCACGAGGTCGGCGCACGTGACCCGAACGGCAAGGTCGACTGGCCGGGCAACATCGTCTTCGCCGTCGGCCTTGTGGCGCTGCTGGCCGGAATCACGTACGGCATCCAGCCCTACGGCGACAGCTCCACCGGATGGGCGAACCCGTGGGTACTCGGCGGAATCATCGGCGGAATCGCTCTGCTCGTGTTCTTCGTCTTCCTCGAGTTGCGCGTGAAGGCGCCCATGTTCGACATCCGGCTGTTCCGCATCCGTGCGTTCGCCTGGGGCAACTTCGCAGGCTTCCTCGCCTCTGTCGGACGAGGCGGACTGCAGTTCATGCTCATCATCTGGCTGCAGGGAATCTGGCTGCCGCTGCACGGTTTCTCGTACGAGAGCACGCCGTTCTGGGCCGGCATCTACCTGCTTCCGTTGACGGTCGGCTTCCTCGTGTCCGGGCCCATTTCGGGCACTCTGTCTGACCGCTTCGGCGCTCGAACATTCGCGACCGCCGGTCTGCTCCTCGTGGGAGCAACCTTCATCGCGCTGCTGCTCATCCCGGTGAACTTCAATTACTGGGCGTTCGCGATCATCACCTTCCTCAACGGGATTGGCTCAGGCATGTTCGCGGCCCCCAACCGCACGGCGATCATGAACAGCGTTCCCTCGAATCAGCGCGGAGCCGCGTCAGGCATGACGGGTACGTTCCAGAACGCGGGCAACTCGCTCTCGATCGGAATCTTCTTCTCGCTCATGATTGCGGGCCTCGCGAACACGCTGCCGAAAGCGCTTTACAGCGGATTGGTGAGTCACGCTGTTCCCGCTGCAGCAGCGACCCAGGCCGCAGCCATCCCCCCGGTCGGCAACCTCTTCGCGGCGTTCCTCGGCTACAACCCGATCGCGAGCCTGCTCACCCAGCTGCATCTCCTTGGAACGATTCCCGCTCACGATGTCGCAACCCTGACCGGGCAGTCGTTCTTCCCCCAGCTGATCTCCGATCCGTTCCACTCGGGTCTCGTCATCGTGTTCGTGACAGCGGCCATCCTCTCTGTCATCGGTGCGGCCGCGTCGCTGGCGGCGGGCGGAAAATACGTGCATGCTGACACGACGCCCATCAAGACCGTCAGGATTGAAGAGCCTGTCGACGCACTCAGCGACGTCTGACACCATCCGCGGAGGAACGCCATGACCGAGTTCGATCCGGATTCAGTTCCGGCGAGGGTCGCATTCGTCGCTGGCCGCGTCAACCGGCGGCTGCGCTCGGCGACCGGCGGGCTCAGTCATGGCCTGCTGTCCGCACTGGCGACCGTGGCGAAGACCGGCCCGCACCGTCTGGCGGAACTCGGTCAGATCGAGCAGGTATCGGCGCCCGGCATGACACGCATTATCGCCGAACTCGAGGCGCGCGATCTCGTTGCACGACGCCCGGACCCGGATGACGGGCGCGCGGTCCTTATCGAAGTCACGCAAGCCGGAATGGATGCCGTGTTCCGCGCCCGCGCCGCCCGGGCAGACGTCGTTGCGGGCCTCCTCGCAGAACTCGACGCCGCCGAGCTCGCAACCATCGAGGCGGCGCTTCCGGCTCTCGAAAAGCTGGCGGGGAATCCGGTCAGGTGAGATTGCTGCCCGGTCGCCTGGGCTTGTTGACCTTGAGCGCCGTCTCTTCGAGATCGATTGCCGCGAGCGCCGCACGCACCGACAGCTCCTGATAGCGGCCCTCTGATCGTGCCGTGATGACGGCCTCTCGCTCGGCGAGGATCATCGACCGACGCAGACGGTTGTAGGCGGTGAGCACCGGCTCCGAGTCTTCGGGCGACGGAGCCTCAAGGGCATCGCTGAGGAATCGCGCATTGGTGCGCAGGCGCACGAGCACCCGCTCTTCGACTTCGGTATCGACGAGTTCCTCATCGAGGCGCGTGAGTCCCGCTGTCTGCGCTTCCGCGAGAAGACGGTGCGTCTCATCCATCTCCTGCCGCCAGTTTGGTGCGGGGAGGTGAAGCAGCCGGATGATCCACGGCAGGGTGAGGCCCTGCAGCAGCGTGCCGACTACGACGACGAGCGCCAGGAACTGCAGGTAGGCCCGCCCCGGCGTGGCTTCCGGCAGGAGGAACACGGCAGCGAGGGTGACCACTCCGCGAACACCGGCGAACGACACGGCCGCGCCGGTGCGCCAACTCCAGCCACGCTGTCGCAACCACTCCGGGCCGAACCGGTAGACGGTCGTCGACAACAACATCCAGAGCGCGCGTGAGAGGAAGAGCGCGAGCAGGATCACCACCGCGATCCCCGCGGTCTGCCACGGGCCGGGACCAGTGGTTGCGACGCCCTTCAGGATTCCCGATGCCGCGAGCCCAATGAACAGGAACACCGCGTTCTCCAGCAGGAACTGGATCGTGCGCCAGTTCAGCGTTTCTGCAATGCGCGCCTCCGCAGTCTGGATGACGGGCGAGCGGTAACCGAGATAGAGTCCGGCGACCACGACCGCGAGCACTCCGGAGCCGTGGATCAACTGGGCGGGGATGAACGCCACATACGGCGTCACCAGCGACAGGCTGGTGTCGAGCACTGGCGCCCTCAAGCGCTTGCGAATCATCGAGAGAACGAATGCAACGCCGAGGCCGACAGCAAGGCCACCGCCAACGGCGAGGCCGAAATCACCCACCACCATCCACGGCGTCACGGTGCTCAGGATCGCGGCGATCGCGGCGTTGAGCGCGACCAGCGCGGTCGCGTCGTTGAGCAGGCTCTCGCCCTCCAGCACGGTGACCAGTCTTCGTGGCAAACCGATGCGACCCGCCATCGCGCTAACCGCCACAGCGTCGGTCGGTGCAACGACCGCACCGAACGCAAACGCGGCGGCAAGGGTGATCGACGGCACGATCCACCAGGTGACGAATCCCACGGCGACGACGGTGAACGTGACTAGTCCGACAGACAGCAGCAGGATGCCGTCACGACGGGCCCGCACGTCGACGAACGACGTACGAATCGCGGCCGCGTACAGCAGCGGCGGAAGGATGCCGTACAGCACGAACTCGGGCTGGAGTTCGATGGCGGGGACCGCCGGGATGAACGAGACAGCCACGCCGACGGTGACGAGCACGATCGGCGCGGACCAGCCGACCCGGCCCGAGAGGCCCGTGACGGCGACCGTGACGACGACGAAGCAGACGATCCAGCTGATCGTGGCGACGGGGTCCATGAAGCAATTCTGTCGGAACCCCGCGAAACGCGCTGCCCACAAAAATCCGGGTGGAATAGGTTTGGCGGTGTGAGCTTACTCGGCGTCGATCTTGCGGTGACCTGGCATGCCGGCGTTCGACGGGGGAGCACCGCCAGCGAGCCGCCGATCCAGGTGCATCACGCGAGTGATGACCTGGTGATTCTTCGACAGAGTCTTGCCGTGAGTTACGAGGCGCCGTTCCTCTACCTGCTGTTCGGAGCAGACCGCGCCCTGCTCTTCGACAGCGGCGCGACGCTCGACGCCGAGCGGTTTCCGCTGCGGCACACGGTAGACGAACTGATCAACGGATGGCTGGCTCGCCACCCGCGGGACGGATACGGTCTCGTTATCGCGCATTCGCACGCCCACTCGGACCACGTCGCGGCGGACCCACAATTCGCGGATCGGGCGGCAACCGAGATCGTCGGCCACGATGCATCCGATGTTGCGCAGTTCTTCGAAATCGCAGACTGGCCGACCTCACCAGGCTCGATCGACCTGGGCGGCCGAGTGATTCGAGTAGTGGCGATTCCCGGGCACGAGCCATCGTCGATCGCGCTGTACGACGAGCAAACCGGGCTGTTGCTCACCGGCGACACGGTGTATCCGGGACGCCTGTATGTGCGCGACTTCCCCGCGTTCGCCGCCAGCATCGAGCGGCTGCGCGATTTTGCGGACGCGCATCCGGTCACCGCGATCCTCGGGGCGCATATCGAGATGTCGACCAGGGCGAAGCGCGACTTTCCGCTTGGCTCGACCTGGCATCCGCACGAGGCGTCGTTACCGATGACAGTCGGACAGCTTCGCGCAATTTCGGATGCGACCGCCGGCGTCGCGGGGAAGCCGGGCGCCTACCGCTTCGCCGACTTCGCGATCTACAACGGCCCGAGTCGCGGAGCGATCGCTCGCGAGCTGGTGCGCCTGGCCTGGTGGAAGCTGCTGGGGCGCTAGGCGTCGGGGATGAGGCGCTTGCCCATGACCACAGTGGTCTCGAGCACATAATCGAGCTTCTCGTAGACGTCGATCACGGTCGTGTTGTCCGATCGCACCATGAGCATCAACTTGGGGCAGCCGAGCTCGATCAGCAGTCTCTCGGCCTCGGCCATGAGTGCTCGCGCATGGCCCTCGCCTCTGCGTTTCTCGACGACAGCGAGGTAGTAGACCCAGCCGCGGTGACCGTCGAAACCGATCATCGCCGTTGCGATGACGGCGTCGTCGTCGGAAACTCCAACGAGAAACAGCTCCGGCTGGGTCGTGAGCTTTCGCTGGATGTCGCGGTGCGGGTCGTTCCACGGGCGAGTCAGGCCGCAGTCCTCCCACAGCGCGACGACCGCCTCGGTATCGCGCTCCTCAAACGGCCGGATGGGCATGGGCCTACTCCGGTCGGCGGAAGACGAGGGTGTTGACGATGAACAGCTGGCGCAGCTCGGAGTCGCTCGTGAGCGTCTCGATCCGGAGCACGGCCATGCCACGGTCAGGCTTCGACTTCGAGGGCTTCACGGATTCGACGATGCCGGTCACATGCAGCCGATCACCCGGACGGGTCGCGGTCGGCCAACTGAGCTGGCCGCCCGCACCAATGGTGCCGCCGGCGAACGCGGGACCGCCGGTAACGAGCAGGCGCATCGTGATGGCGGCAGTGTGCCACCCGCTGGCAGCGAGGCCTCCGAAGAACGTGCTGCGCGCCGCATCCGGATCGGTATGGAACGGCTGAGGGTCGAACTGCAGCCCGAATGCCACGATCTCCTCTTCGGTGATGGTGATTTCCTGGCTGGTAAAGGTCATCCCAACCTCAATGTCCTCAAGATAGAGCATCCTCCATCATCGCCGAGTGCGGCCAGTCGTCGCGAGCGCTGGCGCCAAAGCACGTGCAGTCGTAACGCCTGGCCGCACTCGGGTAAGTGAGAAGGGCTAGAGGGCAGCGAGATCCGCGAGGATCGTGTCACCCGGAGCGGCGAAGTCGACCGAAGCCTTGATCTCCGCGCGGCCGAGCAGCTCGTCCATGCGACGACGACGCGCCTTCGGAATGAGCGTCACGACCGTGCCCTGCTTGCCAGCGCGGCCGGTACGGCCGGAGCGGTGCAGGTACGTCTTGTACTCCTCGGGCGCATCCGCCTGGATGACCAGCGAGATGTCGTCCACGTGGATGCCGCGAGCCGCGACATCCGTTGCCACGAGCACATTGACGCGGCCGCTCGTGAGCAGCTGAAGGTTGCGAGTGCGGCGGGACTGGTTCAGGTCACCGTGCAGGCTGGTTGCCGGGATGCCGGCATCCTCGAGCAGGTCGGACAGCTCTTCCGCAAACGCACGGGTGCGAGTGAAGACCAGGGTCTTGCCCGCACCGGATGCGAGCTGCTCGATGATCTGGCGCTTGTCGCGCTGTTCGATCAACAGCACGCGGTGGTCGATGGTCGAAGACGCCTGGTCTTCGCCGGCAACCTCGTGCACGCTCGGGTCGGTCAGGAACTCGTTGACGAGAGTGGCAACACCCTTGTCGAGAGTCGCGGAGAACAGCAGGCGCTGTCCGCCTTCCTTGGTCTCCTTGAGGATGCGCTGAACCGGCTCGAGGAAGCCAAGGTCGCACATGTGGTCGGCTTCGTCCAGCACGGTGATAGTCACTTCGCTGAGGTCGAGACGACCCTGCTCGATGAGGTCTTCGATGCGGCCGGGCGTTCCGACGATGATGTCCACGCCGCGCTGGAGAGCGCTGACCTGGCGGTACTGCGGAACGCCGCCGTAGATCTGCGTGGTGAACAGGCCGACGCTGCGGGCGATGGGCTGAACCGTGCGGTCGATCTGCAGGGCGAGCTCACGCGTCGGAGCGAGGATGAGGGCGCGCGGCTTGCGGCCCATCTGGCGGTTCTTGCCACCGTTGTTCTCCATGAGACGCTCAACAAGCGGCGCACCGAAGGCGATGGTCTTGCCGGAGCCGGTCTTGCCGCGTCCGAGGACGTCGCGGCCGGCGAGAACATCCGGGATGGTCGCGGCCTGGATTGGGAACGGAGCCTCTGCACCAAGCTCGGCGAGCTGGCGAACGATGTTGCCACCGAGGCCGAGGTCTGCGAAGGTCACGCCTTCGACATCCTTCGCGAGAATCGCGTCGGCTTCGAGGCGCTCGAGCACCACGTCATCCTGCGGGGTGAAGGCCTTGTGCTCCTTGTTCGGATAAAAGCTGCTGTCACGACGCTCGGTGCGCTCTGGACGATCGGAGAAGTCGCGACGCGGTGCGCGCTCCGAGAAGTCGCGGCGGGGTGCGCGGTCATTGGAAGAGCGGTCGTACGACGGGCGCTCCGTGCGTGCGGGGCGGTCGTTGTGGGACGGACGCTCCGTGCGAGCCGGGCGGTCGTTGTACGACGGGCGCTCCGTACGCGCGGGCCGATCGTTGTACGCGGGACGCTCACCATATGCGGGGCGCTCGGTGCGTGCGGGGCGATCGTTGTACGACGGGCGCTCCGTGCGAGCCGGACGGTCGTTGTACGCGGGACGCTCACCATAAGCGGGGCGCTCCGTGCGCTGCGGACGGTCGCCGTAAGCGGGACGCTCGGTGCGTGCCGGACGCTCGGTGCGGTCACCGTAAGCCGGACGCGCGGGACGGTCACCATACGACGGGCGCTCGGTGCGCGCGGGACGCTCGGTGCGGTCGTTGTAGGAGGGGCGCTCGGTGCGGTCACCATACGCGGGACGCGCAGGACGGTCACCATACGACGGGCGAGCAGGACGCTCGGTGCGGTCGCCGTAGGCGGGACGCTCGCCGCGCGGCTGGTACGCGGGCTTTTCGCGAGGAGTCCAGTTCGGGCGGCGATCCGTTGATTCGGGGCGACCACCATCGGCGTCGCGTCCGCGGAACGGCTTGCGCTCTCCGCTGGCGGCACCGGTTGCGCGGCGGGCACGGTCATCCGAATTCCAGCGCTGCTTGGGCGCACCGGCGGAATCGTCGGGACGGTGTCCGCGATGGCCGGCAGACTTGCTGCCCGCTCCGCGTGGCGCAGCGGAAGGACCACCGGTTCGGTTATTGGAAGCTGGTTTCTTGAAGTTAGGCATAGCTCTTTCCGGGTTGTTCTCAGTGCATGGCGCATTACAAATGCGATGCAGTGCATCCGCGAAAATAGAACTCGCGCACTACTAGAACCCGGGCAGTCTTTGACCGAGGCCGTCACATACAATCGTGTGATTTCTTACCAACGGAAGTAGTTGGCAATCCGGCCCGCAAGACTTACAAACCCATACGCGTTACGACGCGCTGTCTTGAGCCGACTGGACTACGTTACTCCATTACTCAGCGCGGCGCACTAACCTACGGGAATAATGCGCGCGCGTTCTCGACTCCCGGTGAGGCTGGCGTTGGTTGCGCTCGCCGCGCTGAGCGTCACTGCCCTGGTCGCCGGATGCGCGCCAACCGGCAGCCAGTCGACGCGCGTCACGCCCAAAAGTCAGACCCTGTACCACGCGCTCCAGACGTATCCCAACATCCCGGTGATGCAGAACCTCCAGTACGGAACCGCCGACGGTACGTCGTTGCGACTGGATCTCTGCCTTCCGAAGGCAGACCCCGGCGCAACGATTGCGCCGCGTCCTGCGATCATCGCCCTGCACGGCGGAAGCTGGGCGCACGGCGACAAGTCGACCATCGACTGGCGCAGCATCTGCCAATGGCTCGCCTCAGAGGGGTACGTCGCGGCATCCGTCGGCTATCGCCTCGCCCCGGCGCACATCTACCCGGCCGCAATCGACGACGTGCGCACGGCGGTCGAGTGGATGCGGGCGCCGAAGCAGGTCGCGCGGTTCAGCATCGACCCCACGCTGATTGGCGCCTTCGGGGGTTCGGCAGGCGCCAACCTCGCCGCGCTCCTGGGCACAGAGGGCACCGGCAAGCTCGATTCCGGTTACCGCGTCGCCGCGGTCGCGGAGCTCAGCGGACCCATGAACATCACCGCGAGCGGACCGGAACTGGCCGACTTCCTGCCGGCGGAACGCTCCTACCTCGGCTGTCAGTCGCTCGCCGCGTGCCCGAACGCGAGGGGCGCTTCGCCGCTATTCCACATCGATTCGAGCGACCCGCCATTCTTCGTCGGGCACTCAACCGCTGAACGCATCCCTCTCGCCCAGGCCGAGGCGTTCGTGACCAAACTGCGCGCAGCGGGCATCGACACCACGTTCGTCACAGTCAAGGGCCAGTTGCACTCGATCGCCATGCTCGACAAGGGAATGCGTGAGCGCGTCGCGGCCTTCTTTCATGACAAACTCGTTCATCCGGTAATCGGCGCAGCGAAGGGATAACAGCGTGACAGTAACGGTCAGTGTCGAGTCACCTCGCCAACCCGAGGTACTTGAGCTGCTGCGGCAAAGCGACGAATTCACGTTGAGCCTGTACCCGCCGGAGAGTTGCTTTCTCCTCGATGTGAGCGAACTCGAACGCCCGGGCGTCACCGTCTTCGTCTCTCGCTCTGAGGATGCCGCCGTCGGTATCGGCGCACTCGTGGATCGCGGGGATGGCTCCGCCGAGCTGAAGCGGATGTTCGTCTCGGCCGATGCACGCGGGTTCGGGATCGCGGGCCGCATCCTGAAGTCGGCCGAGGCCCACGCGGTTGCGACGGGCGTCCACACGATCCAGCTCGAGACCGGCCCGTTGCAGCGCTCCGCGATTGCTCTCTATGAGCGACACGGTTACGCACGCATTCCGCTCTTCGGGCAGTACGTCGGCGAAGAGTTCAGCCTCTGCTATGAGAAGCAGCTGGCTGGCCCCGGCTAAGCCTGCGTCGCTGCTGCCGCCTTGCGCTCGCGTCGCTCGATCCGCCGCTCCTTCGCTCCCTCGACCAGGTAGTAGAGCACCGGCAGCACGATCAGGGTCAGCAGCGTCGACGAGACGAGGCCACCGATCACGATGATCGCCAGCGGCTGCGAGATGAAGCCGCCACCGCCGGTCAGCCCGATGCCCATGGGGAGCAGCGCGAAGATCGTCGCGAGCGCTGTCATGAGAATCGGACGGAGTCGTCGTCCCGCTCCCTGCACGATCGCGTCAGCCACGCGCAATCCACGCCTCCGGTACTGGTTGATGAGGTCGACCAGCACGATCGCGTTCGTGACCACGATTCCGATGAGCATGAGCAGGCCGATGA
>JAUZFR010000075.1 GCA_030840335.1 Actinomycetota bacterium
AAGCCACCGCGCTGGCCGGGAAACGACGTGCGCGGCCAGATCCTGACCCTGTGCGCCGATAGCCCGTCGGTCGCCGAGATCGCCGCCGTTTTATCCTTGCCGCTCGGCGTGGCGCGGGTGCTGATCGGCGACCTTGTGACGCAAGGTTATCTGCGGGTGCACACCACCCTGGGTGACTCCACCACCGACGACGAACGACGTGAATTGATAGGAAGGACGCTGCGTGGCCTACGAGCGCTCTGAGAGGCGGGACACCGCCTCGACGAAGATCGTCATCTCCGGTGGCTTCGGCGCCGGCAAGACGACGTTCGTGGGGGCGGTGTCTGAAATCATGCCGCTGCGTACCGAGGCGTTGGTGACGAACGCCTCGGAGGGCGTCGACGGTCTGGACGCCACCCCGAATAAGAACACCACCACCGTGGCGATGGACTTCGGCCGCATCACCCTTGCAGAGGATCTGGTGCTCTACCTGTTCGGCACGCCAGGACAGCGGCGGTTCTGGTTCATGTGGGACGACCTGGTGCGCGGCGCCATCGGTGCGATCATCCTCGTCGACGTGCGCCGCTTGGCCGACAGCTTCGCCGCGGTCGACTTCTTCGAGGCACGCAATCTTCCTTTCCTGATCGCGGTGAACGAATTCGATGACGCACCAAGGCATCCCGCTCATGCGGTACGCAAGGCGCTGTCGTTGCGCGACGACATCCCGGTGATCACCGTCGACGCTCGCGATCGCCACTCGACGAAGGCAGCGCTGATCGCCATCACCGAGTACGCGCTGAACAGCCTGACGTCGCTGCCCGGCTGACCCGCGTGGGCGACGACGAAACAGTCTGGACAGAAAGAGAATTCGACGGACATGACTTCCGCGACGAAGACCTGACCCGACTTCGCACCGACCGCGTCGTGTTCACCGAATGCGACTTCAGCGGCGTCGACATGTCGGAATCCGAGCACGTCGGCTCGGCGTTCCGCAATTGCAAGTTTCGTCGTACATCGTTGTGGCACAGTACCTTCAGGCACTGCAGCTTTCTCGGCTCTGCATTCACCGAGTGCCGCATGCGGCCGATGAAGCTGGTCGAGGTGGACTTCACGCTGGCGGTGCTCGGCGGTGCCGACCTGCGCGGCGTCGACCTGTCCGATTGCCGGCTGCGCGAAGCCAGCCTGGTGGACGCCGATCTACGCAAAGCGGTGCTTCGGCGCGCCGACCTCAGCGGTGCCCGGCTGCAGAACACCAAGCTGGACGAAGCCGATCTTCGCGGCGCAAGGGTCGATCCGACGCTGTGGACCACCGCGGCACTGCGCGGCGCGAAGGTCGATATCGAGCAGGCGATGGCCTACGCCGCCGCACACGGCCTCGACATCCACGGGGAATGACGAATCCTGCCTGCGCAGGCCCGGTTGAGGGAAGGATTACCGCCGGGGTCGCGATGACATTGGAGACGCATATGGCTACGTGGGACACCATTGACCGCTACGTCGTAATTTCGACGGACACCCACGCGGGGGCGGATCTGTACGACTACAAGCCCTATCTGCCACCCAACCTGCACGACGAATTCGACGCGTGGGCCAAGACGTACATCAGCCCGTTCGATGACCTGGTCATCGCCACCGCACAGCGCAACTGGGACCACGAGCTGAGAATGTCGGAAATGGACGCCGACGGGGTGGCCGCCGAGGTGCTCTTGCCGAACACTGTCCCGCCGTTCTTCCCGACCACGCCCAACATCACGATCAGCCTGCCGCGTACCCGTGAGGAGTTCGAAAGGCGTTGGGCGGGTGTGCAGGCCCACAATCGCTGGCAGATCGACTTCTGTTCACTGGCACCGTCGCGGCGGCGCGGACTGATTCAGATCTTCCCCAACGACGTCGACCTCGCCCTCGAGGAGATCCGATGGGGTGCCGAGAATGACTGCTTCGGAGGGGTGCTGCTGCCCGCCGTGTCACCCGGTGATCCGAACGTCGCCCCGCTCTTCCATACGCGCTATGAACCGATCTGGGCGCTCTGCGCAGAACTGGACCTGACGATCGTTCAGCACGCAGGGGCGGGAAGTCCGTCGATGCCGATGGATCAGCCGGCGTCGAACGCCGTGCTGGTCACCGAGATGGCGATGTGGGCTCAGCGTTCGGTCAACCACCTGATCCTGGCGGGCGTATTCGAGCGGTACCCGGCTTTGCGGTTTGTGCCGACCGAACAGGGCACGCTCTGGCTGCAGCAACAAATGATGCTGCTTGACGTGATGGTGCCCACCATGAAATCCGAAGCGGGTAATCGCACCTACGGAATGTTCGGCGGTTCGTCAATCGACGAGCTGACCATGGCACCGAGCGACTACGCGAAACGGAACTGCTTCCTCGCGTCCGAACTCACACCGTACGAATCGTCGATGATCGACTACATGGGCGCCGACCACATGATGTGGGGCAGCGACTATCCCCACGAGGAAGGCTTTGCGCCGCACTCCAAACTGGCGCTCCGATGGGCGCTGCACAGTCAGTCCGAGGCCACCTGCCGCAAGATTCTTGGCGGAAACGCAGGGCGGCTGTACCGCTTCGATCTGGAAGCCCTCGCGCCGGTTGCCGCCAAGATCGGGCCAACGGTCGCCGAGGTGCATACGCCGTTGGGGGACACCGGATATGTCTCGCCGCCCGCGTTCGGCTACCGCCCGTTTGAAGGTGGGCTTGCGCTCAAGCGGCTGGCCCCGGCACGCAGCTAGCCGCCCTTGAGGCGGATCTTCCACCGCACGAAGCTGACGTAGCCGAGGCAGATCGCCCCGAGCATGGCCATGTTGAACCACCACGCGCCAGCGGTGTGTTTCCAATGCGAATCTTGCGGAGTCAGTGGGCCAGGGACGAGTCTGAGCAGATCGATGGTCGACGCGGTGCTGGCGAATCCCCACCGCGCAGGCGTGATCCACGACAACTGGTCGAGACCGACGCGGCCTGTCACCGGGATCATGCCGCCCTGGAACACCAGCTG
>JAUZFR010000119.1 GCA_030840335.1 Actinomycetota bacterium
CGCGTTGGACGAGCCGGGGGTCGGGATGATGTCGGGGCCGCTGCCGGCTGCCAGTGCCACCTGGATCTTCTGGTTGATGGTGTCGACGTTGTTCGGGGAAGCATTGACGGTGACGCCGGGGTACTGCTTCGTGAACGGGTCAATGCTGTACTTCTTATAGGTAGCGGCGCCCTTCGCGGCTGACCCTGATGTGGGCAATGAATACCAGAGGTTGAGCTGGCCTCCCACCTTTCCCGATGAGTTCTGCGACGTCGGAGCTGACCCCGAACAGGCCGCCAGGAGCATTGAGACTCCTACGGCAACCGCACTCAGCTGGATTGCACGGCGCAGGCCTCTGTTGCGCAGACCTCCGCCAACGGTGGACACATTCTTCATTTGCGACTCCTTTGTCTCATTGGTGGTACCAATTGCCATGATCGGGAACGACGGCTTCTTGGAGGAGCGTCAGTCGATCCGACGAGTTCTCAGCCGGCGGACCCGTTTGCTCGAAACGTAATCTGACGACAGAGCGGCGACTGCGTGACAGCGGCGCCGCAAAACAGGACGAGAACTACACGTCTCTGTTCCACGCAACGTACTTTTCGCGACATCCTCGTCCCTTCCTGCGGTCCAAATTACGCAGAGGTCATGGAAACCACTAGGAACTATCCCGCTGCAAGCCTTAGATTTATTACACCGCCGTGAGTGCGAAGAATGAACCTCTTCGCGGTGAACAAATGCCGTCAGGGCTGATTGCCAGTTAGCGTCCGCTGCTTCCCGGGCTGATGGTGCCATCGGTCGTGTACGACGAGGCACCCGCTCCCGCGAGCGAGCCGCCGTCGACAATCAAGTACTCCTCCCTGATCGGCTTGTGGGCGAAGTATGACTCCAGAATTTCCCGGACGCCGGCCGCATAGCGGGCCTGCGCGGACAGGCTGGTTCCCGACACATGCGGAGTCATCGCATTGTTGGGCATGGTGCGCCACGGATGGTCGGCTGCCGGCGGCTGCGGATACCAGACGTCGCCCGCGTAGCCCGCGAGCTGTCCCGTCTCGAGCGCATCGACGATCGCGTCGCGAACGACGATCTCGGCGCGCGCGGTATTGACGATGTAGGAACCGCGGCGCATTGATGCGATCACCTCGGCGTCGAACAGGTGATAGGTCTTCGGGTGGAGCGGAGCATGAATGGAGACGACGTCGACGGAACGCGCCAGCGAAGCAGCATCGGGATGGAAGGTCAGGTGCAGCTCGTCTTCGATCTCGGGTGCGAGGCGATGGGTGTCGAAGTAGTGCAGGGCAACGTCGAAAGGAGCGAGACGGCGCAAGACCGCCTGCCCGATACGGCCGGCCGCGACAACACCGACACTCATCCCCTCAATGTCGTATGCACGCGAGGCGCTGTCGGCGATATTCCAGCCTCCACCAGCTACCCATTCGTGTGAAGGCAGAAAGTTCCTCACGAGTGCCAGGATCTGCATGACAGCGTGTTCCGCAACGCTGATGCTGTTGCTGTAGGTCTCTTCCGCGATCGTTATTCCAGCCTTGATTGCGGCGTCGAGGTCGACGTGATCGGATCCGATTCCCGCCGTGATCGCGAGCTTCAGCTTTGGCGCCGATGCGATTCGCTCAGCCGTGAGATAGGCGGGCCAGAACGGTTGCGAAATCACGACATCCGCGTCCCGTAGTTCGCGATCGAACACCGAGTCCGGACCCTCCTTGTCGGAGGTCACGACCAACGTGTGTCCGGCCGCCTCCAGAAACTTACGAAGCCCGAGTTCGCCCGAGACACATCCGACGAGCTCGCCCGGTACGAAGTCCAGACCGCTCGGGGTCGGCAGGGTCTGCCCATTCGGGTAGCCGCGGAGGGTCGGGATGCTGTCCCGCGCGTAGGTCGGCGGGTAGCCGTCCACGGGATCTGGATAGAGAACGCACAGTATTTTTGCCATAGCACTTATCCTTTCAGCGCCGCGCTGACCTGTGGGAGCTTTGGCGATGTTGAGGCGACTGTCGAGCCCGCAGCCGCCGAAGCGGCTGCGGGACTCATCTAGCTTCCGGTCTTGAACAGCGGCGGAATCAGGTTAGCCGCCTTGTCGGCTTTGTAGGCTGCTTCGATTCCTGCGCAGTACGCAGCCACACTGAGGCTGCCGTTGATTACCTTGTCGAACGCCTCCGGAATGTAGGTGTCTTCCTTCGGGCCAAACGAGGTCCAGGTCGCGTAGCCGATCGTGCCCTTCTCTGATGCGTCGTCAATCGCTTTGTACATCGCCGCGTAGCGTGGGTCGATGCCCTTCGGCACGTCCGACGGGGCGAACTTGATAGGCAGCGGTTCGCTGCCGGTTGCCACGGCAGACTGCCACATTGTCTTCGTGTCAGCAAAGAGCCATCCGAGATACGCGGTGGCTGCGGGAATGTTCTTCGACTTCGCATTCACAGACATCGTTCCGCCGACAGCCAGCGGGTAGATGTTGCTTGGCACGCCTGGGGCGAGCGGGGGCAGTGGCACCCAGCCCCAGTCATCCTTGTTGCCATTCGCCCCGAAGTAGCTGGGGAACGTGTAAGTCTCCCAGCTGCCCGAGATGTACATGCCAGCTTTGCCTGATGCGAACTGGGCGTACATCTGAGGATCCTGCGTCGAGAAGTACTGCTTCACGCCGCCACCGAAATCCCCATCCTGGAAGTAGGTCTTGAGCAGCGAGATGGCTGACTCAAAGACCGGATCCGTCCACGGGATTGTGCCGGCAAGCGCGTCGTGCACCTTGCTTGGGCCCGCAACCTCATTGAGAAAGGCAGTGACGTAATGGCCGCTGTTGCGCTGGTACGACCCATTACTGGCTGCAAAGGGGGTGATTCCCTTGGCGTCCATTTCCGACATGAGTGTTTCCAGGGACGCACGATCTGTGGGCGGCGTCCAGCCGTTCTTCGCAAACAGGGTCTTGTTGTAATAGAGAACGACTGACTCGTACGACGTCGGCAGAGTCTCAAGCGCTCCCTTGTTGTAGCCCATGTCGAGGGCCCAGGGCAGAATCTTGCTCTTCCAGTCATACTTCGTCGCGGCGCTGTTGAGGTTCGCGAGGTAACCCGCTGCACCGAACGCTACGGCATTCGACGGCCCGGACGACGGGATCAGGTCGGGGCCGCCGCCAGCGGCCAGTGCCGTCTGGATTTTTGCGTCGATCGTGTTCACGTTGTTCGGCGAGAGGTTGACCGTCACCCCGGGGTAGAGCTTGGTGAATGGGTCGACCGAGTACTTCTTGTAGATCGCCGCGCCCTCGGCCGACGATCCCGAGGTGGGCAGCGTGTACCAGAGGTTGAGCTGCCCGCCCACCTTTCCGGAGGAATTCTGCGTCGTGGCTGTTCCAGAACCGGAACATGCCGCCAACAACATCGACAGGCCAATGGTGGCTGCGGCAACGGTGGCTGTCCGCGAGCGAGTTCGACGCCGTGATACACCGGGCGCGTTTTGGGTTTTCAACTGTGACTCCCTTGTCTTTGAAATAGTGATTGCGATGGTTAGGGATTGTGCGAATCCAGCACGACTTCGGCTCCGTTTGACAGGATCGCCGCCTCGTAGATCGTCGCGATCTCGCGTGCCATTTCGAGGTTTGCCCGAGCCGTCTGGGTGTTGCCCAACACGGTCTCGAAAAAGTCCATGAGGCCTCCGTACAGCCCCTGGGTGAATTCCGGCTTGTTTTCGAGTGTGTTCAAGCCGTCCTGTGCCTGCCAGACAAGCGCGCCCGAGTCGAACCCGGGCGGTGCGAAGGTCGTCGATCTGCCATAGCTGAACTCGATACCGCGCTGGAAAGTGAACTTGCGCGAGTTTTCGATCTCCACGCTCGCATTGCCGCCGAAGATCGAATACCGCTCGAAAGGCTGTGAGCTCGGGCCACCAAGGGCGAGATGCAGGTTGCTGATAACCCCGTTGGTGTGCCGCAGAACAAGAACGCCGGAATCTTCGACCCCGCGGTGCACGGTCAGGGCGCTCACAGGACCACCAACGGTGAGCAGGAACGACAGCGGATGACAGCCGTTGGCCAGCCACTGCGAACCTTGCTTCCGCGCGATCAGGGCCTCATCGCCGAACGGAATGCTCATTGGATACATACCGAGGATCGTGCGGAGAGGAGTGAGCGCTCCCGACTCGATCACTTCGAGCAGCTTTGTCGTACTCGGCATGAACGCTTTCTTATAGCCGACGCTGGCAATGAGCCCGTTCCTCGCGGCGATCATCGAATCGACGTCCGCGACGGTTGCGGCGGCCGGCTTCTCCATCCAGACATGCAATCCCGCTTCGAAGGCCTCGATCGCGAGTGCCGGATGCAGTTGAGCCGAGACGACCAGAAGCACCGCATCGAGTTGTTCGTTTGCGTACATCTCGCCCGCACTGGCGTAGCAGCGACTGAGCCCGTACTGCTTTGCCGTTGCGAGTCCGAGCTCAGCGTTCACGTCGGCGATGGCCACCAGCTCAACGGGAAGATACGTCAGCACAGACAGGATGTTGCGGTATGAGTGCGATCCCACCCCGACGATGCCAATCCGCACGCGCCGTTCGAATTCGCGTTGATAGGTCATTAGACGATTCCCTTCACGTTGGTGCGCAGGAACTCGAGGTCCCGCTGCGTCACTGCGAAAAAGTCCCTTGGAGACGACTGTGGGCCGTAGTCGTAATCGGGCTTGCGCGCTCCGTGCGAGGGATTGAGGCAGATCACGGGCGAGATGTCGTCATCGACCACTGCCTGTGTAATCTCGAGCACCGGCCAACTGGCATCGGCAAGGCCAACGCTCCAGGCCAACTCATCGGAGCCTTCGTTCGACTGCCCGCCCTTGAGGTGCACATAGCGGATGAGGGGCTTCAATTGCCGGTAGGTGGCGAGACTCGGGAAGACGCCCATCTGCCAGTTGTTTTGAACATCCCAGGTCAGTGTGACCTTGTCGCCCAGGTCGAGCCACGCGAAGAAGTCAAGAAACTCATCCGCGCTCGCGAGGATGCACTCCGTTGTTTCGTTTTCGATCGTGGCCGCGTACCCCGCATCGACGATCAGGTTCACCGCCTCACGGTAGACATTGGCGACCCAGGGGTAGTCGGCCTTCAGCAGCTCAATGGCGTTCGCGTCTACATCCGCCTTTGTCACCCGAGCCGCGATCAAGCGCACGATGCTCGGCTTCACTAT
This sequence comes from Actinomycetota bacterium, assembly GCA_030840335.1. Taxonomy (GTDB): domain Bacteria; phylum Actinomycetota; class Actinomycetes; order Actinomycetales; family Microbacteriaceae; genus Galbitalea. The sequence continues at coordinate 5,150 of JAUZFR010000119.1, forward strand.
TGCGGCGAGCGCAAGACTCTTTTTCAGCTGCCCAAGGTGTTCGGCGCGGAATGCCTCCTCGCCGATCTCAACGTGTCCGTCGAAGATGCGCGTCGACAGGCAATACACGCGGAGTCCGGCTTGCTCGATCGTGGCGGCGGCTCGCTTCGCCGTCGGCTCATCCAGGAGGTCGACGGAAGGGCAACCGTAGATTTCTCCCCACAGGTCCATCCAGGTGAGTCCCCATTGCGCGTGCCTGCTGACGGACTCATCGAAATCCGACGACGCCATCATGTTCAAGACAGTCAGTTGTGTCGTCATTCGCCGACAACCTCGCGAGTTGCCGTCGAGAAGATGATGACGAATTCGGCTTCGGTGTCTCCCAGGTTCTCCGCGTTGTGGATCGTGCCCTGGGGAATCGAGATGGTGTCACCGGCACTCATCTCGATGTACTCGTCGCCCAGACGATGGCGGATGGTGCCTCGGAGTACATGCAGCACCTCATCGCAGTTCGGATGGTAGTGCGGAGGATTCTGATCGTGGGGCTGGATATAGCACTTACCGACGGTGAGATTGTCGGAGTTGCCGATGTCCCCGGAGACCATCCACTCGAGTCGCCCCCACGTTTGTGGGTCGACCCCGACGTCGGAGAGGGCAACATATCCCCCGCGTCCGAAGAGCTCTGCGTTGGCAGCCATCGATTGTTCTCTCCTTGTTTTCGGGTGGTGAGTCGTCGTCGAGGCCGACCTCGCAACGACGCGAGTCATCCGCCGGATGCGGTGCAATCCGGCGCTGAGGATAAGCATCCCTAACCATCGCGACGGATGAGAGGGCCAATTTCAGGCTGCTGGCACTTTTGGCAACCAGGAGCAGGTTAGTTCTGCGAAAACGATTCCCACGTTCGCGCGAGTGTCTCGATGCCGCGGGCCGTGTAATCCGGCGACGCGGCGAAGGCGAGCCGAAGATAGTCATCCATGCGATCGGAACTGCTGAAAGTGGGCCCAGGCAGGAGCAACACACCAGCTCGTTCGGCGCGCTGGGTGAAGGCGGTCGCGTTCCCGGTCGGCAGTTTGATCCACAGGGAAGCGCCCCCCGCCGGCATTTGCGGCGCCCAGTCGGGGAGCAAGGCCGCCAGCGCATCGAGAGCGAGCCCACGCGACTCGGATAACACGGCACGACGTTCGTCGCTCGCACGCTCGATCTTCGGGAGCAGCTGGCTCGCCAGGAGTTGGGCAAGTATGGAGGTGCCGAGATCTTCGCTCCCCTTCATCGCCGTCAACTCATCGATCAGCTCTGGCGCGGCACGCACCCAGCCCACGCGGAGTCCGCCCCAAAACGACTTGCTGGTTGATCCGACGGTGACGATCGAGTCGTTGCCAACCGCGAGCGGGAGGGGGCGTCGATCTCCATCGATGATCGTGTCCGCGAGGGTCGCGTCGTCGATGACCGGGACCGAGAAACGCTTGGCAATCGATGCCACCCGACTTCGTCGAAAGCCGTCCATGACAGAGCCAGTGGGATTGTGCACCGTGGATTGCACAACGATCAGCGCGGGATGCGTCCTCGCGACGGTCGCCTGCAGCGCATTGACGTCGACGCCGTCGACGCCCGACGGCACACCTACGAGGCGTGCGCCGAGGGAATGCAGCGACTCGATGGCTCCTCGAAAGGACGGCTCTTCGATCACGACGGTGCTGTCGCGTTGAACGAACAGCGAGGCAGACAGGCGCAGCGCCTGTTGCGCTCCCGAGGTCACGAGGATGTGCTCTGCTTCGGTTGGCAGACCGAGCCCGGTGTAGTACTCGGCGATAGCCTCGCGCAGTTCTCGAAGGCCGGATGGCAGGTAGCCGTGCGAGCCGATGAGGGCCAGTACTCGCGCGCTGTCCAGTTGACTCAGTTCGGTCGCGACCATCGACAATCCCGGCAACGCGGCGCTCCGAAGATCGATCGCGGAGGAGGGTTTCCTTTCGTCAACCTCGCTGGAAACGAAGGACTCGAGGCGATCGTCGCCCCGCGGAGTGACGTGCCGCACGCCCCCAGAGGTGTAGCTTCCGTCGCCCTGTCTACTGGCAATCAGACCCTCCCCACGAAGGGCGTCAAACGCCTTAGCGACAGTGTTTCGACTGATGTCGAGCGCGACGGCCAGTGACCGTTCCGATGGCAACCGCGAACTCGCCGGTATAGCGCCCGTGGCAATGAGATGGCGCATCTGCTCGGCGAGCTGGGTGTGCAGGGATCCGTCGCCTCCGCGCGTCCATGACCCAAGAAGACGCACGAGTTGCCGGGAGCCCATCGCAGCCAATCCCGACGAATTGGTTCTCGACCCGTGCGTCACCATTCAGACATTATTGACCATCGTCCCAGACAGTTCGATCCAGACAAATGTGAAAGGCCCGCAGTGGAGTACACCGTGGTGCTCGTCGGCTCCCTCGACACCAAGAGCGCTGAAAACGACTATGTCCGGCAGCTCATTGAAAACGCCGGGGTAAGGGCTCTTGTCGTAGACACGAGCGTGCTGGGCGAGCCCGGCTTCACCCCCGACATCACCCGTTCAGAAGTCGCTGCGGCAGGTGGCGGCGACCACGCTGACCTCGTCTCCGCCCATGATCGCGGCCACGCCCTGACGGTGATGGCCGCCGGCGCTGCAAAGATCGTGGCGCAGCTGCAGAGCGAGGGACGGATCGACGGCGCGATTGCGATCGGCGGCACGGGCGGAACGTCGATAGCGGCAACGGCTTTTCGTGAGCTGCCTCTTGGCTTTCCTAAACTCATCGTTTCGACAGCCGCCTCCGGGAACACCGAGGCGTACATCGGTGACACCGACCTCATCCTCGTTCCGAGCATTGTGGATGTTGCGGGCCTGAACCGAATCTCGACCCGGATCATGGCGAATGCCGTTGCAGCGCTCGTGGGCATGGTGACCAGCGAAGCGGAACCGGTTGGTGCCGAGTCACTGCGACCCATCGTCGCTGCCAGCATGTTCGGCGTGACGACACCGTGCGTGACAGAAGCCCGGCGGTTGCTTGAGGAACGGGGATACGAGGTGCTCGTCTTTCACATGACAGGATCCGGCGGACGCGCGCTCGAGTCTCTCATCAGCAAAGGCGTTTTCGCGGGAGTGCTGGACGTCACCACCACCGAACTTGCGGATCACCTGGTCGGAGGGGTATTCGACGCGGGGAGCGAACGTCTGACGGCGGCCGGCGCGCTCGGTATCCCGCAAGTGGTGTCGGTGGGCGCCCTCGACATGGTGAACTTCGGACCGCCTGACACCGTGCCGAAGCAGTTCGCCGGCCGCACACTCTACGAACACAATTCGAGCGTCACTCTGATGCGCACGACACCGGAGGAATGCGCCCAACTCGGCTCAGAAATCGCCCGCAAGCTGGCGGCTGCCACTGGGAGCACCGCCCTGTTCCTGCCACTTCGTGGTATCTCGGCCATCGCCATGGAAGGCGAGCCCTTCTATGACGCCGATGCCGACGAGCGCCTGTTTGCGAGCATCCGCGAGGGCCTTGTCGGTAGTGGCGTCACAGTAACCGAACTTGACACCGACATCAACGACCCAGCCTTCGCACTCGCGATGGTTGACGCCCTCGATGCGGCTATCAAGTCGTCGTAACTACAGCTGACTCCGCTTCTCCACCGGCCAAACGATCAAGGACAACCTCATGCCCCTCTTCCCTCGCGCAGAACTCCTCGCCCGATTCGAAAGCAAGATTGCCGAGGGGAAACCACTCGTTGGAGCAGGAGCGGGCACGGGCCTCTCAGCCAAGTGCGAGGAGGCGGGCGGTGTTGACCTCATTGTCATTTACAACTCCGGCCGATTCCGGATGGCGGGGCGAGGATCGCTCGCCGGTCTCCTCGCCTACGGGAACGCAAACGAGCTCGTCGTCGAAATGGGTCGCGAGGTTCTTCCCGTCGTCAGGAACGTGCCCGTCCTCGCCGGGGTCAACGGCACAGATCCGTTCTTCGAGCCGATCCAAATGCTCCGAAAGCTCAGGGACATGGGATTCTCGGGAGTGCAGAATTTTCCGACTGTCGGTCTCATCGACGGCAACTTCCGCGCCAACCTCGAAGAGACCGGAATGAGCTACGACCTGGAAGTCGACCTGATTGCGCGCGCTCACGACGAAGACCTCTTGACGACTCCCTATGTTTTCTCCTCAGAGGAGGCGATCAAGATGACCAAGGCGGGCGCGGACATCATCGTGTGCCACATGGGGCTCACGACCGGCGGAAGCATCGGAGCCCACACCGCAAGGACTCTGGATGACTGTGTCACTCTCGCCACGGAGTGGGCGGCCGCCGCGCATTCGGTGCGGTCGGACGTGATCGTGCTCGTCCACGGAGGGCCGGTCGCGGAGCCGGCAGATGCCGAATTCGTGCTGCAAAACGCTATCGGCCTTCACGGCTTTTATGGTGCCTCATCCATGGAGCGGCTGCCCACCGAGCAGGCCATCACAGAGCGGGTGCGGCAATACACGAACCTCAGCCTCTGAGACGTACAGTACTGCTCGGCTATAGCCCTTCCGCGATCCGTTTGATCGCGGCCAGACGGCGCTCCCATTCTGCGCCGATGCGGTCGAGGCTTCGCGCGGTCTCACTCAGTTGCGCGCCGAGCACGCGGTAACGCAGTTCGCGGCCGACGCGCACGGATTCCACGAGTTGGACATCCTGCAGCACGGCGAGGTGCTTGGCGATTGCCTGACGGGTCACCGGGAGCCTCTCGGCGAGAGCCGACGCCGACGCGTCACCCTCGCCGAGGGCCACCAGGATGCTCCACCGGGTTTCGTCGCCGAGAGCAGCGAAAACCGGAACGAGGGTGTTCGTGGTCACGATCCGCTCTCGAGGTAGGCGACCAGTTCGTCCAGCTCCGAGTCCCATCCGCCGCGGTTACTCTCCATGCTCGCGGCCGGGTCGGCCAGAGTGGCGAACCCCGATTCGACGACAGTGAGCTGCGTTCCGCCCTCGATCGGTTCGAGCGTGAAGCGGAACACCGTCGAGTGGTCGGGGTCGAGTGGGTCGATCGCGCGAGCGTTGTCGTTGCCCCAGCGGTAGGCGATCATCCGGGGCGGGTCGAGTTCCTCAATGCGCACCGGGAAGTCGCCGTAACCATCGAAAGAGAAGACGCCGCCAGCGCCGGCGACGACCTCGTCAAGCACTGCGCCCTGGCCAAACCACTGCGTGATGAGCTCAGCTTGAGTGATCGCGGCCCACACCTTCTCGATCGGAGCCGCGATGGAGATTGTGCGCCTCACCGTGAATTCGCCGCTGTCGACGACGGCGGGCTGATTTGAGGTCATGGTCATGATTCTGTTCCTTTCGGTCGGTTACTGCAACCACATAGTTGCATTAACCCAGCCGAAAGCGCAACCCCAGAGTTGCAGGTGCTCAACCCCCGAACGACACGTCCTTTGTCGCCATGACTGCCGCAGTGCGACCGGGCGCGGCCTGGTATTGCCAGTAGAGGTTGGTGTGCGCGATGACCTTGTCAGGCGGCGGAGCACCCCACTCGGTGAGATCTTCGGTCGTGTGCGCGTCACCGACGAGCGTCACGTCGTACCCACGCACAAACGCACCATGAATCGTGGACCGGATGCACTCATCCGTCTGCGCGCCGGTCACGATGAGGCGCCCGACGGCTGCGTTCGCCAGCACCTCCTCCAGGTTCGTGTCTTCGAAGGAGTCGCCGAACGTCTTGTGTACGAGGGGCTCCGACTCCTGGCGTGCCAGCTCTGGAACGTACTGCCAGGCGTCACTCCCCTTTTCCAACTGATTGTCGGAATGCTGCACCCAGACAATCGGCACACTCTCGTCGCGGGCTTTGTCGACGAGTGCACTGATGTTGGCGACGACCGCGTCGCGCTCGAACGCATCCGCCACGACGCCCTGCTGCACGTCGATCACCAGCAACGCGTCGTTGGGTCGATCTGAAAGCGTGGTCATGTCAATCTCCTCTGCTGTTCGAACGCGCTGTTGTCGCGTTAATCACGCTAGGCAGTTCCACCGACAATCGCTACTGGTCGCATACTGACGTATGCCTGTTGCCGAACGTCCGACCCGGTGCCCGTGCCTCAGCGGACTCCCCTACTCGGACTGCTGTGAACCATTTCACCTCGGCACCGACGCCGCGCCAACCGCCGAACGCCTGATGCGCTCGCGATACTCGGCGTTTGCGATCGGCGACGCGCCCTACCTGCTCGAGAGCTGGCATCCGATCACTCGTCCGAGGACGCTCGAACTCGATCGGTCCATAGAGTGGCTGAGCCTCACGATCATCGGCCGCACCGGCGGAGGGATGCTGGATACCATCGGAACGGTCGAGTTCGTGGCGAGATACCGCTCGGACGGCCAGCGCGGCGAGCAACACGAGAACAGCACCTTTGTTCGCGAGGATCGGCGCTGGTTCTATGTTTCGGCGGCCGACTGACACGTGATCGTGACGACGATCAGCCCATTCGAAGAGCGTCGGCGAGTACTTCGTCGATCCACTCGAAACGATCGAGTTGCGTGACTTCCTCGGCCGTAAACCAGCCGACGCGATCGATTTCGTCTTCCTCGAGTGCGCCAATCTCCGACGTGAGCCGAGCCCGATAGGCGACCAGCACGTACGAGACCACATCGCCATTCGGATACCTCGCGGTGTGGTGTGGCCCGCCATATGCACCGACGAGCCCAAGAACTTCGGCGTCGGCACCGAGCTCCTCGCGGATCTCTCGAACGACGGCGTCGTGCGGCGCCTCCTCGGGTTCAATTGCGCCACCGATGAACCCCCAGCGCTTAGACGGCAGGTGACTGCCCAGCAGTACGCGACCCTGATCATCGAGAATCACCGCGCTCGCCCCCGGGAGCAGCAGAAGATCGTGGCCGACTTGTGCGCGAAGCCGATGTACGTAGTCGGATGAACCCATGACATCACGGTACCTGCGCAAACTGCATACGATCGACCGCATGCCCAGGTACGTTGCAGTGCTCCCCCTGACACCACTTCGCGTCGGCGACGGCTTCACGGTCAGCGCCTGGCCGCTGCACGTGACGATCGTGCCGACCTTCGACAGCCAATTGGATGCGAAGGATGTCGGCCAACAGCTTGCGGCCGCAGCATCCGGAACTCGAGCCATCGACATCGTCGTCGGTGGGGAGGCCATGTTCGGGACAAACGCCAACGTGAGCGTCGCACTCGTTCGAACCTCCCCCGAACTGACGTTGCTGCATTCGCGACTGCTGTCAGGAATGGTTTCGATCGGTGCGAGTTTTAACTCGCCCGAATACGTCGGTGGCGGCTATCGCCCGCACATCACGGCGACGAAACGGTCTGGAGCGGCGGCAGACGACCAGCTGCATCTGACGCAAATCGCTCTCGTGGACATGGAACCGTTTGGGGATGCCGGCCATCGCCGCGTCGTGTGGACGCTACCCCTGGCGTAGGCATTCAGCCCTGACCCGCGTTTCCGCGGCTTTCAGTTCTTGTAGTGTGCCAAGTGGCAGCAAAGGAGCGCAGGATGACGACCAGCATCGGTCGGGACACCCAGTCGGCGATCTACCGAAACGGAGCGATCGGTCGAGCCCCGCTCGTTCCGGCGGCCTGGCCAGCCCTCGAGGAGATGGCTCGTCGTGAGATGTCCCGCGAGGCCTGGGCGTACGTCGCGGGCTCCGCCGGGACCGAACGCACGGCCGATTCCAACCTCGAGGCGTTCGATCGCAGGCGAATCGTGCCCCGGATGCTCCGCGATGTTTCCACGCGCGACCTCTCGATCAATCTCTTCGGAAAGCACTACTCCTCCCCCGTGATCGCCGCTCCAGTCGGTGTACTCGAACTGGTGCACAAGGACGCGGACCTCGGAATCGCCAGGGCCGCATCCGCTCTCGGCATTCCGTATGTCGCATCCAATCAGGCCTCAATCCGAATGGAAGACGTTTTCGCGGCGACTCCCGGTTCTCCGCACTGGTTCCAGCTCTACTGGAGCAGTTCGGATGAACTCGTCGAGAGCCTGGTCTCGCGGGCGGAGAACTCGGGTGCGGAGGCTATCGTCATTACCCTTGACACCCACACGCTGGGCTGGCGCCCACGCGACCTGGACGCGGCCTACCTGCCGTTTGCCCACGGAATGGGGATCGCGCAATACACGAGCGACCCGGTGTTCCAGAGACTGGTCGCCGATCGGGTGGCGGCGGCTCCCCCGCGCGCGAAGGCGCCGATCACCTCCGCCTCGGTGCGCACTCTCGTCGACATGACCCGTTCGTATCCCGGGCGCTTCGGCGCAAACCTGCGCTCGCCGCTCCCTCGCGCGGCGGTCGAGACCTTCCTCGAGGTCTTCTCGAAATCGTCGCTCACCTGGGAAAACCTTGCCTTTGTGCGAAGCCGCACCACACTGCCAATCCTGCTGAAGGGAATTCAGCATCCGGATGACGCGGAGCTCGCGCTGGCCTATGGAGCCGACGGCATCATCGTGAGTAACCACGGCGGCAGGCAACTGGATGGCGCGATCGCATCCCTCGACGCGCTGCCCGCGATTGTTCGGCGGGTAGCCGGACGCGCACCGGTGCTCTTCGACAGCGGCATCCGCTCGGGGAGCGATGTGCTGATCGCACTTGCGCTCGGCGCGGCTGCAGTGCTCATCGGCCGTCCGTGGATCTACGGACTCGTTATTGCGGGCGCCGCCGGGGCCGAGGCGGTACTCCGAAACATCATCGCCGAATTCGATCTCGCGCTCGCGCTGAGCGGCAACACGAGCGTTTCTGAGCTGGCAACAACGACCATCTGGCGAAAGGACACCCATGGCTGACTACGTTCTCGCGATCGACCAGGGCACCACGAGTACGCGCGCGATCGTATTCGACCATGCCGGCGCGATTGTCAACGTCGGTCAGCTCGAACATACCCAGTACTTTCCGAAGGCCGGCTGGGTCGAACACGACGCAACCGAGATCTGGAACAACACACGAGAAGTGATCGGGATGGCTCTTGGCCGGGCGAATATCACTCGGCACGACATCGCAGCGATCGGCATCACGAACCAACGCGAGACAACCGTCGTCTGGGATCGGACCACCGGCGAACCCGTCTACAACGCGATCGTCTGGCAGGACACCCGCACTCAGCCCATCGCCGATCGCATAGCGGCTGGCAATCCCGACCGGTACCGCGAACGAGTCGGGCTTCCGCTCGCCACCTATTTCTCGGGAACCAAGATCGCCTGGATTCTCGAAAACGTCGACGGTGCTCGCGAGAGAGCCGAAGCGGGCGACCTGCTGTTCGGCACAACGGACACCTGGGTGCTCTGGAACCTGACCGGAGGCACGGCCGGTGGAGTACACGCGACTGATGTGACGAACGCCTCCCGCACACTGTTTATGGACCTGGAAACCCTGCAGTGGGACGACGCGATCCTTCGGGACTTCGGCGTTCCGCGATCGATGCTGCCCGACATCCGCAGCTCGTCAGAGGTCTTCGGCACCGCCGAGGCGTCCAGCCTGCTGCGTGAGGTACCGATCGCGGGAATCCTCGGGGACCAGCAGGCAGCAACCTTCGGACAGGCAGCCTTCGAAGCGGGCGAATCCAAGAATACCTATGGCACGGGCAACTTCCTCATCGTCAATACCGGGGAGGCGATCGTCCATTCGTCCAACGGCCTTCTCACGACAGTCGCCTACCGGCTGGGTGAGGATGCGCCGCGCTATGCCCTTGAGGGGTCCGTCGCCGTAACCGGATCGCTCGTGCAGTGGCTCCGCGACAATCTCGGACTGATCCGCGACGCGAGCGAGGTCGAGGCGCTCGCCGCCAGCGTCGACGATAACGGCGGCGCATACATCGTGCCCGCCTTCTCCGGGCTCTTCGCCCCGTACTGGCGCCCGGATGCGCGCGGCGCGATCGTTGGATTGACCCGCTTCATCACCAAAGCGCACCTCGCGAGGGCCGCGCTCGAATCCACCGCCTTCCAGAGCCGCGAGGTGCTGGATGCCGCGAATGCCGACAGCGATGCCGATATCACCGAGCTACGAGTAGATGGTGGAATGACCGCCAACGAGTTGCTCATGCAGTTTCAGGCAGACGTGCTCGGACTTCCCGTGGTGCGGCCCGTTGTGGCTGAGACGACCGCGCTCGGCGCGGCGTATGCCGCAGGGCTTGCGGTTGGTTTCTGGAAGAATCTCGACGAGTTGCGCGCGAACTGGCGCGAGGACCGGCGCTGGGAACCGAGAATCAACGCCGACGAGCGAGCGAAGCTGTTGCGCAACTGGAAGAAGGCCGTCACGCGCACCTTCGACTGGGTCGACGACGACGACAGCTAGGGCGTCGCTCCCCTGTTCGTCGCAGCGACCCACTGGTCGAGCTTCGCCGCCGCCGCACCCGAGTCGACCGCTTCGGCCGCAACGGCGATTCCGGTCCGGAGGCGGTCGACGATCGGCACGCGGATCAGTTCGGGGTTCTTTGCGAGATCGAAGGCAACGAGGCCCGCTGCCGCGTTCAGGAGGACGATGTCGCGCACGGGGCCACTCGTACCGGCCAGAACCGCGCGCGCCACTCCGGCGTTGTGTGTGGCATCCGCCCCTAAAAGGCTCTGGATTTCCGCGCGTGGGATCCCGAGATCAGTGGGGTTCAGGTCGTGCTCGGTGACGAACCCGCGGGACACCTCCCAGATATGGCTGTGCCCGGTGGTCGTCAGCTTGTCGATTCCGTCGTCACCGCGGTAGACGAGTGCCGTGGCGCCGCGCGTTTGGAACACTCCGACCATGAGCGGTACGCGTTCGAGACTCGCGACACCCACCGCAGACGCCTCCGGTCGTGCCGGGTTGCAGAGGGGGCCGAGGATGTTGAAGAGAGTGGAGATGCCGAGTTCCTTGCGAGTCGGCCCCGCGTGACGGAAACCCGGATGAAACAGCGCGGCGTAGGCGAACGTGATCCCGGTTTCTTTCAGCACTTCCGCGACCCGCGCTGGATCGATATCCAAATTGAGCCCGAGTGCGCCCAGCACGTCAGAGGCGCCCGAGGCGGAACTGGCCCCGCGATTGCCATGCTTGACGACCGGCACGCCTGTGGCAGCAGCGATAACGGATGCGATCGATGAGATGTTGAGCACCGCCCCATACGGGTCTCCCCCGGTGCCGACGATGTCGAGAACCATCGGATCGACATCCAGCGGAAGCGCGTTGGCGAGAACGGCGTCGCGAAATCCGACGATCTCGTCGACGGTCTCGCCCTTGATCCTCAGCGCAACGAGCAGTCCGCCCAGTTGCGCGGATGTCGCCTCCCCCGCCATCACGCTCTGCATAGCCCACGTCGACTCGCTGATCGAGAGATCCGAGCCTTCTACAAGGTGGCTGAGAATAGATGGCCAAGTCGGTAACGAAGACATGACCCAAATCCTAACGATTGGTCGTCGACTGGCGGCCGGAATGGAAGATTGGGCCGTCGTTATCGGACATAATGGAGGAGTGACGAGCACCTCTCTTACTCGCCCGGTCGGTATCTCTTCTGTGAACCGCCCGAGCATTGTCGCGGTCGGAACGATCGTGTGGCTCGGCAGTGAAGTGATGTTCTTCGCGGGACTTTTCGCGATTTACTTCACTCTGCGGTCGACCTCCCCCGGCCTCTGGGCCGCTCAGGTAGTGCATCTGAACGTTGCATACTCGGGGGTGAATACCGCCGTGCTGGTCGCGTCGTCGTTCACTTGCCAGATGGGCGTGTTCGCGGCAGAGCGTCTCCAGCCGCGCCGCAAGAGCTGGAAGATCACCGAATGGGGCATGGTCGAGTGGTTCTTCGTGACCTATGTCATGGGTGCCATCTTCGTCATTGGCCAGATCTACGAGTACGCGAACCTGGTCAGTGAGGGCATCAGCCTCAGTTCGGATGCGTACGGTTCGGCCTTCTACCTGACCACCGGCTTCCACGGAATCCACGTGACCTGTGGTCTCATAGCCTTCCTTCTCGTCATCGGTCGTGCATATTCAGCGAAGAACTTCGGCCACAAAGAAGCAACGAGCGCGATCGTCGTCTCGTACTACTGGCACTTCGTTGACGTGGTCTGGATCGGGCTGTTCTCGATCATCTACCTCCTGAAATAGAGATGCGGAATACACGAAGCATGGCGAAGTCCACGACTCCACGCGCGGCCAAGAACGCGCGGACCAATCGCAAAGCGGGCCGTCGTTCCCCGCTCGCGTCGGTCGCACTCATCGTGATCGGTCTCGTCGCCACCGGCGGCGCGTACGCGATGTTCACGAGTTCGGCGACCGCCAACACCGCGACCGCCAACAGCACATTGACTTCGGATGGCGCCAAGCTGTTCGCCGCCAACTGTGCAACCTGCCACGGCATGAATCTTCAGGGCACGAAAGACGGCCCCACCCTCATCGGCGTCGGCGCAGCATCCGTTGATTTCCAGGTCGGTACCGGTCGCATGCCGCTGGCGGCAAGTGGTCCGCAGGCGGAGCAGAAGCCCGTTCAGTTCACCGCCAATCAAATCAAGGCCCTCTACACGTACGTGGCTTCGTTTGCACCCGGCCCGGGCATCCCCGACAAGCAGTATCTCGGCGGTAACGGCGATGCGGCGAAGGGCGCGGTGCTTTTCCGCACCAACTGCGCCATGTGCCATAACGTTGCGGGCGCGGGTGGCGCACTCACCGAGGGCAAGTACGCTCCATCTCTCGCCGGCGTCTCGGCAAAGCACGTGATCGAAGCCATGGAGACCGGGCCGCAGAACATGCCGGTTTTCAATGACAACAACCTCACGCCGGCCGACAAAGCCAATATCGTCACGTACCTCAAGTACCTCGACAAGAATCCGTCTCCCGGCGGACTCGATCTCGGCAACCTTGGGCCGGTATCCGAGGGGCTGTTCCTCTGGATCTTCGGGCTCGGAACGATTGTCGGCATCACGATCTGGTTGACCGCGAAGGCCAACTAGCTTGATTCGCGCGGTGAACGCACGCACCGCGACAACTGAAGACGTGACAACTAAGGGATCAAAAGAGTCGACGCGACGAGCGCGACTGGTGAAGGGAAGAGAATGGCACAGCACGGCGACGGTGTAACCGCACCCGAGGGCGACGCTGTTCACGGCAGTGCCGTGACGACTGCGCTTGCGGTGTCCCACCAGACCGTCGAGTCCCCCGGCACCGCTGTGGTGCCGACGGACCCTGTCATCAACCCCGGATTCCCGCCGCACAATCCGCGCATGACAGACCTGTACCCCGAGAAGGCGGCCAGGGCGGCGCGTCAGGTCGCAATCCTGTTCTACATATCGATCATCGGCAGCATCTTTGCTGTTGCCGCCTACGTCGCGTTCCCAATCGTCCCGGGCGACCCGGGCTCGATCCGCATCAACAACGCCCTCCTCGGCATCGGCATCACCCTGGGGCTGCTGGGAATCGGCCTCGGCGCCGTCCACTGGGCAAAGCAACTCATGCGTGAAGACGAGAGCGTCGAGCTCCGCCACGGGACCCGCGGAACCGACGCCACGCGCGAGAAGGCTGTCGAAGTCTTCACCCTCGGCAACAACGAGTCGGGCATCGGTCGGCGCTCGCTCATCCGCAACAGCCTGATCGGCGCCCTCGTGCTGACGCCGGTCCCGGCTGTGGCGCTGTTCCGTGATCTTGCGCCGGCTGCCAATCCAGTTCCCCTGCTGCAGCACACGATGTGGAAGAAGGGCACACGCCTCACGCGTGACCCGGACGGCACCGCGGTGAAGGCCACCGACGTCACGCTCGGTTCGGCCTTCCACATCATCCCCGAGGGCCTGAACGACCGTGAGGATGCTCTCGAGCAGAAGGCCAAGGCGGCGGTGTTGCTCATGCGCCTCAGGCCCGAAGACCTGCACGTCAGTGAAGCGCGAAAAGGCTGGAATTACGAAGGCATTGTCGCCTATTCCAAGATCTGCACGCACGTCGGATGCCCGGTGGCCCTGTACGAGCAGCAGACGCACCACCTGCTCTGCCCCTGCCACCAGTCGCAGTTCGACATCACCCACGAAGCGAAGGTCATTTTCGGGCCCGCCCGTCGTCCCCTGCCACAGTTGCCGATCACGATCGACAGCGAAGGTTACCTGGTCGCCCAGAGCGACTTTCATGAGCCAGTCGGCCCAGACTTTTGGGAGCGTGAACTGTGACAACCACAGAGACACCGAAGACCGTTCTAGCGCCGACCCGTGGAGCACGCTTCACCGGTGCGGCGGCCAACTACATCGACGAGCGCACCAGCATCTCCGGCCTCGTCAAAGAACTCGGCCGCAAGATCTTCCCCGACCACTGGTCGTTCATGCTCGGTGAAGTTGCGCTGTACAGCTTCATCGTCATCCTGCTCACCGGAACGTTCCTGACCTTCTTCTTCCAGGCCTCCATGGCGGATGTCACCTACGCGGGCAGCTACATCCCGCTCAAGGGCGTCGACATGTCCGCGGCGATGAACTCGACGCTCAACATCAGCTTCGACATTCGTGGCGGACTGCTCATGCGCCAGGTGCACCACTGGGCCGCGCTGCTGTTCGTCGCATCCATCGGTCTGCACATGCTGCGCATCTACTTCACGGGCGCGTTCCGCAAGCCGCGTGAACTCAACTGGCTCATTGGTTTCGTTCTGTTCGTGCTCGCGATGGCCGAAGGGTTCACCGGGTACTCGCTTCCCGACGACCTGCTGTCGGGCAACGGCCTCCGCATCATCGACGGCCTGGTCAAGGGTCTCCCCGTCATCGGAACGTGGACGTCGTACCTGCTATTCGGTGGCGAGTTCCCGGGCACGGCAATCGTCGGACGCCTGTACACGCTGCACATCCTCCTGCTGCCGGCCATCCTCGTCGCCGCACTGGGTATCCACCTCGTGTTGCTCGTCATCAACAAGCACACACAGTTCGCCGGCCCCGGCAAGACCAACGACAACGTTGTTGGCGTGCCAATCATGCCGGTGTTCGCAGCAAAGGCCGGTGGCTTCTTCTTCATCGTCTTCGGTGTCATTGTTCTGATCGCATCGTTCTTCACGATCAACCCGATCTGGACTTATGGTCCCTACGATCCATCGCCGGTCTCGGCGGGTACGCAGCCCGACTGGTACATCGGATTCGCGGACGGCGCGCTGCGCCTGGTGCCATCTGACTGGGGCTTCATGATCGGCCCATGGACGTTCTCGCTCAACATCGTTGCGCCCGTGCTCGTGCTGGGGCTATTCATCGTCGCGGTGGCCATCTATCCATTCATTGAGGGCTGGGTTACGGGAGACAAGCGCGAGCACCACATCGCTGACCGCCCGCGCAACGCTCCGACGCGGACCGCGATCGGTGCTGCCGGCGTCACCTTCTACGCCGTCCTCTGGGCAGCCGCCAGCTCGGACCTCATTGCCACCCACTTCGGTCTCACCATCGAGGGTGTCATCACGACACTTCAGTACCTGCTCATCTTCGGACCGATCGTCGCCTACCTGGTCACCAAGCGCATTTGCCTCGGCCTCATGAAGAAGGATCGCGAGATCGCTCTTCACGGCTATGAGAGCGGTCGCATCGTTCGTCTGCCCGGCGGCGAGTACATCGAAGTTCACGAGCAGCTCAGCGACTACGAGCGTTGGCGCCTCATCAGCTACGACGACTACAAGCCGCTCATGCTGCGCCCGGACGCGAAGGGACGCATCAGCGTCACCGAGCGTCTGCGTGCGGCCATGTCGAACTGGTTCTTCGAGGATCGCATCGCTCCCGTCACCAGAGCGGAACTCGAGCAGGCCCACCACTCCGGACACGGCGCAATCGAGGCAGCTCCCGAGTCGGAACCCGCGCAGCTGCACTAGCCGCTCGCGATTGCGCGTGCAGGAACCGTCTGCGCGCGCTCGCCCACCCGCAAACGGTTCGCCAGGCAGCAATCACCAGCCAGTGACTGATTGCCCGCGCGGCATCACCCGCCGAGACTCATTGCGCGCAGCCGCCGCTGGCCGCCAGCGATTGCGCGCGCAGGAACCGTCTGCGCACGGTCGCCCACCCGCAAACGGTTCGCCAGGCAGCAATCACCAGCGCACACCTGTGGGCTTGCGCCCTACGCGCGACCCAACTGCTCAGTGCGCGTGGTAGCCGCGGTGGTATTCGTACGTCAAACCGACGAGGCTGACAGCCGCGAGTGCGACCGCAATGAAGCACAACCAGTTTCCAACAGCCAAACCGAGGAACATCAGAGCGGTGGATGCGCCGAGCATGATCGGCCACCAGCTCCAGGGGCTGAAGAAGCCCTGCTCCGCCTCACCGTCATCGATGTTGGCATCGACACGGTCTTCCGGAAGTTCGCCGCCCTGACCCGAGTGAACGCGCCCGACGTAGAAGGCGATGAGTGCCGAGAGCAGGCCAACCAGAAGCAGCGCGACGGTTCCCACGGGCTCGACTTTGCCACCGAACTCTTTGTCGGCCAGGTTCCAAATGATGTAGGTCGCCGCCGAAGCGAAACAAAACGCGGTGAGAATCCAGAACAGTTTGGCTGTTGCTCCCATGGCTACTTCACCTTCTCGTCAGCGCGGTCGTAAACGGGGGAATCCGGCGCATCCTTGAACGGTCCGATACCCGAGGCCATCTCCGCCTCAGGGTGCGCAAGATCGAATGCCGGCGACTCCGAACGGATGCGCGGGATCGACGTGAAATTGTGTCGCGGCGGCGGGCAGGATGTCGCCCACTCGAGCGAGCGTCCGTAGCCCCACGGGTCGTTGACTGTGACCTTTGGCGCCCGTCGCGCGGTGATGTACACGTTGTAGAGGAACGGCAACATCGAAACTCCAAGGATCATCGCGCCGATGGTGGAGATCTGGTTCATCCAGGTCACTCCGTCAGTCGGCAGATAGCTGTAGTACCGACGCGGCATTCCCTCGACGCCGATCCAGTGCTGAATCAGGAATGTCGTATGGAATCCGATGAACAACAGCCAGAAGTGGATCTTGCCGAGACGCTCGTTGAGCATCTTGCCCGTCCACTTTGGCCACCAGAAGTAGAACCCGCTGAACATGGCGAACACGACGGTTCCAAAGACCACGTAGTGGAAGTGCGCGACCACGAAATACGTGTCGGACACGTGGAAGTCGAGCGGCGGTGACGCGAGGATGACGCCGGTCAGGCCACCGAAGGTGAACGTGATCAGGAAGCCGATCGCCCACATCATCGGGGTCTCGAACGTCACAGAACCGCGCCACATAGTGCCGATCCAGTTGAAGATCTTCACACCGGTCGGTACCGCGATCAGCATCGTCATGAACGAGAAGAACGGCAGCAGGACAGACCCGGTCACGTACATGTGGTGTGCCCACACGGTGACTGACAGGGCTGCAATGGCGATCGTGGCGTACACGAGCGTTTTGTACCCGAAGATGGGCTTGCGGCTGAATACCGGCAATACCTCGCTGATGATTCCGAAGAACGGCAGCGCGATGATGTACACCTCTGGATGCCCGAAGAACCAGAAGAGGTGCTGCCAGAGAAGGGCGCCACCGTTGGCCGCGTCGAAGACATGCGCCCCAACCGTGCGGTCGGCACCAAGTGCGAGAAGCGCGGCCGCCAGAACCGGGAACGCCATGATCACGAGGATCGAGGTCACGAGGGTGTTCCAGGTGAAGATCGGCATGCGGAACATCGTCATGCCGGGAGCGCGCATGGTGATGATCGTAGTGATGAAGTTCACGGCACCGAGGATGGTACCGAATCCGCTCATCGCAAGACCGAAGACCCAGAGGTTTCCGCCGAGCCCAGGAGTAAACGTGGTCGACGTGAGCGGCGCATAGGCCGTCCAGCCGAAGGATGCCGCGCCCTGAGGCGTCAGGAAGCCGGCGACGGCGATGAGCGAACCGAAACTGTAGAGCCAGTAGGCGAACGCATTGAGCCTGGGGAACGCAACATCCGGAGCGCCGATCTGCAACGGCATGATGACGTTGCCGAATCCAGCGAACAGTGGCGTTGCGAACATCAGCAGCATGATCGTGCCGTGCATCGTGAACAACTGGTTGTACTGCTCGGGAGTGCCGACGACGGTGAGGCCCGGCTCGAAGAGTTGTGTGCGGATCACCAGGGCCATTACTCCGCCGAGGCAGAAGTAAAGGAACGAGGTGATCAGGTACAGATAGCCGATGGTCTTGTGGTCGGTCGAAGTGATGTAGTTGACAAGGATGTTGCCCTTGCGAACGGTCTCCGACCGGCCGAACTGCTGCTGCTTCTCAAGTGTCGAGATCGCGGACATGGTGCTTAACCCTTCGGTGCGCCGGTACCCGGCAGGTTGGAGTTCGGGTTGTAGGCATCACCGAGTGTGCCGGTGAATCCGGCGGCCTTTTGCTGAGCAATATAGGCGTCATAGTCCGACTGCGACTCGACCTTCACCTGAAACAGCATGAGTGAGTGGTACTGGCCGCACAACTCGGCGCACTTACCCTGATACGTGCCGATCTTCTCGGGGATGAAATACATGTAGTTGGTCTTGCCGGGGATCATGTCTTTCTTGTACAGGAAGTTCACGATCCAGAAGGAGTGCGCGACGTCGCGGGACTTGATGTCGATCTGAACCCGCTTGCCCACCGGCAAATGCAGCACGTTGAGCGGAGCGGCGAGCCCACCGTCTTCCTTGACGCTGGCCTGAACACCGGCGCTGTAAACCTGCTCGTCGAGGTAGTTGAAGGTCCACGCCCAGCGCTGGCCATAGACCTCGATCTTCACCTGAGGATCGGCCATCGGCTTCTCGATCTCGTTCTGGTCTCTCGCCGTGAACGCAAAGAACCCGAGAACGAGGATGAGCGGAACGACCGTGTAGAAAATCTCGATCGGGAGGTTGTAACGCAGCTGCACAGGGAGGCCCACCTGGCCCTTGCGGCGACGATAGACGATCGCCGCCCAGAGGATGAGGCCCCACGTGACGACACCGACGACCAGGAGCACGATCCACGACGTGTTCCACAGGCCGATGACCCGGTCGACGTGGTTGGTTGTGCCCGGCGTTGTCGGAAGGAAACCAACGAGCTGCTGCTGGGTGCAGCCCGCAAGAACGAGCGAGATGACTACCGCGATAGGAATGATCGCCCATCGAAGACGGCGGTTAGAGCGCACCTGAAACCTCTCGGATGTTGCGGACTGGAATGCTTCTTCAGTCTATAACCCGGTGCGAGGGGCGCCCGTCCTCCCCCGCCTCTCTTTCGCGGAATAAACAACGAAAAGGCCGGACCTTCACCGGCCCGGCCCATTCAAAGAAACAGATATTGCTCGCGACTTAGTGGAAGCTGTCTCCACACGCGCAACTGCCGGAAGCGTTCGGGTTGTCGATTGTGAAGCCCTGCTTCTGGATGGTGTCTTCGAAGTCAATCGAAGCGCCATCGAGGTACGGCACGCTCATCTTGTCAACGACGACCTCAACTCCTTCGCCGAAATCGACGGTCGCATCGCCATCGAGCGTGCGCTCGTCGAAGTAGAGCTGGTAGATCAAACCGGAGCATCCGCCGGGCTGCACGGCAACGCGCAGGCGCAGGTCGTCACGACCCTCCTGGGTCAGCAGGCTCCGCACTTTGTCGGCCGCGGCATCCGAGAGGCCGACACCGTGGGCGGCGGTCGTGGATGGCGCGAGTGTGGTGTCAGTCATCAATAGCTCCTTATGTACAACTAAATCTGTTTTTATCCTACGCGCGGGTTTCGAGCTTTGCGAGCAGGATCGCCTCCGTGAGGATGGCGCGGTGGAATACGCCGAGGTGCAGGGACTCGTTCGGGCTGTGCGCCCGCGAGTCCGGATCTTCGACACCGGTCACCAGGATCTCGGCGTTCGGAAACTGTTCGACCAGGTCGGAGACGAACGGAATCGATCCGCCAATGCCGGTATCGACGGGGTCAACGCCCCACGCTTCGCGCATCGCAGCACGGGCATCCGCAACGGATGGACCGCTCGTGTCGACGAGGAACGGGTTGCCGAGGTCGACATCCGAGATGTCGAGGTGAGCGCCGAAGGGCGCGTTCCCGCGCAGGTGCCGCTCGATCGCCGCGAACGCATCCTTTGCCTCCTGCCCGGGTGCGATGCGCGCGCTCACCTTGACGGTGACGGCTGCCGCGAGGGTGTTCGAGGCATTGATCACAGTCGGCGCGTCGATTCCGGTCACGGTGATCGACGGCTGTGCCCACATCCGGCTCAGAATGGTGCCGCGGCCGATCGCCGTGACGCCGTCGAGCAATGCGGCTTCTTCACGAAACAACTGGTCACTGTATTCCGGGGTTTCCATGTCGTGCGAGGTCAGTCCTTCAACGGCGACAGCGCCTTCCGAATCCCAGAGAGTGCCGAGAAGTTTGATCGTCGCCAGCATCGCATCCGGTGCCGCTCCCCCGAACATGCCCGAGTGCGATGCGTGATCGAGCGTTGACACCTTCAGCTGGAAGGTGACGTTTCCGCGAAGGGTGACGGTGAGCGCCGGCGTCGTGGTGTTCCAGTTGTCCGAGTCGGCGACGACGATTGCGTCGGCGGCGAGCTGGTCGCGATGCTTCACCAGGAAGTTCTTGAACGAACGGGAGCCGAACTCTTCCTCGCCTTCGATGAAAACCGCAAGCCCGAGGTCGAAATCATCGCCAAACACGGTCGAGAACGCGCGGATGGCGGCGACATGCGCGAGCACTCCGGCCTTGTCATCTGCCGCCCCCCGACCGTAGAGGCGATCGCCGCGAATGGTCGGTTCGAACGGCGACGAGTCCCACTCCTCGTCGTTTCCGGGTGGCTGAACGTCGTGATGGGCATAAAGAAGGATGGTCGGCTTGCCGTTTCGCGCCGCGCGCGACGCGAGAACGGCCGGCTGGCCCAGCTTTTCACCGTCGATCGCAGCACGGGAGATTTCGACCGTTTCGAAGACTCCAAGGCCTTCGATCAGCGCCTTGACCGCCTCGGCGCTGGCTGCCACAGTGGACGGGTCGAACCCGTCCCACGAGACGGATGGGATGCGCACGAGGTTCGACAGGTCGGCGATCGCTTTCGGAAGTCCGGCTTGCACCGCATCCTTCATGGCTTCGTTTGTGGACGGTGAGCTGGCCTCGGCAGACACGGGCAGATCGGAATCGGTCATGCGGGTAATCTTAAGGCGACATCACAGCTAAGGACTCATCGTGGCCAAGATCACCCCGAGTGAAGCCGACCCGCAGGCGGGCGACGACCTCGACAGCAACGGCGTTCCCCGAAAGGGACACCCGACTCCAACCCGCAAGGAACGGGAGGCGGCTCGCAAGCGCCCGCTGGTGGGAAGCAATACGCCGGAAGCTCGGCGAGCTTCCCGCACCGCCAGCCAGGCCCAGCGCGAGCGCGCCAGGGTCGGAATGGCGAACGGCGAAGAGAAATACCTACCGATCCGCGACCGTGGTGCGCAGAAACGATACGTTCGCGACTACGTCGACGCGCGGTTCAGTTTCGGTGAGCTCGCGATCCCGGTGGTCGCCGTGCTGCTTGTCACTGAGTTTCTCGCTGCCCAGCTGCAGGCCAGCATCACGATCGCCGTCTATGGATATTTCCTGCTCGTCATCGTCGACAGCATCGTCGTGTCGATCGTGCTTGGCCGCAAGCTGGCCGCAAAGTTCGGCGCCGACCGTGTCGAGAAGTATCGCTGGTACGCGACGACTCGCGCCATCCAGTTCCGCGCCCTCCGTCTGCCCAAGCCGCAGGTCAAGCGCCGCCAGTTCCCGTCGTAGGCGGGACTACGCCGGGAGCAGCCTGGCGAGCTCGCGATTGATCTGCCGCGCCCAGAGCGGACCGCGGTACAGGAACGCGGTGTAGCCCTGCACAAGGGTTGCGCCGGCGGCGAGCCGCTCGGCGACGTCCGCGCCGGTCTCCACTCCTCCGACCGAGATGACACAGAAGTCAGCGGGAACGGTCGCGCGCAACAGGCGCAACACCTCGAGCGACCGGGCAGCCAGTGGCGCACCGGATAGGCCGCCAGCGCCCGCCGCTTCAACAACGGCCCGCGACGATTTCAGGTTGTCGCGCGACAGCGTCGTGTTGGTCGCGATGATCCCGGACAGGCCGAGTCCGACCGCGAGCTCCGCGATCCGAGCGACCTCGGCATCCGTAAGGTCGGGGGCGATCTTGACCAGCACCGGGGTCGATCCCGCGGCGGTGCGGACGGCGACGAGGAGCGGCTCGAGCTTGTCGAGTTCCTGCAGGCCGCGAAGCCCCGGGGTGTTCGGGGAGCTCACGTTGACAACGAGATAATCCGCCGTCGGGGCGAGCAGCCGTGTGCTCTCGAGATAGTCGGGAATGGCGTTGTCGACATCCACGACCCTGCTCTTGCCGATATTGATGCCGATCACGGGGCGATTCCCGTGACGGAAGACTTGCCCGATCCGAGCGGCGGCGGCCGACGCACCATGGTTGTTGAAACCCATCCGGTTGATGACGGCACGATCGGCAATCAGTCGAAACAGGCGCGGCCGATCGTTGCCTGGCTGGGCTAACGCCGTGATCGTGCCCACCTCGACGTGGGAGAACCCCAGTTGCCCGAGGCCGCGGATGCCCGCTCCTTCCTTGTCGAACCCGGCGGCGACACCGAACGGCGAGTCGAAGCGAAGGCCAAGCGCGTCGACGGAGAGGTGCGCGGCCGGGCGGGTGAAGCGACGCACGATGCGGCCAATTCCCGCAGCCGGCAGCGCTCGAATCACCAGGAATGCAAGATGGTGAGCCCGCTCGGGGTCCATCCGCTTGAACACGATGTTGAAGAGGGCGCGATACATACCGCGTTCAGATTACCGGGTTACCGGCGGGCGTCTTAGCGCTACTCGGGTGCTGATGCCTGCGCCGTGTCGTGTTCGACCCGAAGAAGGGTGATCGCCGTCTCGAAGTCCTCGAGTGATTCGAACGCCTGGTAGACGCTGGCGAACCGCAGATACGCCACCTCATCCAGGTCCCTGAGGGGTGGGAGGATGGCGAGTCCAATGTCGTTCGCGTCGATCTGGGAAGCACCCGTGGCGCGAATGGTCTCCTCCACTCGCTGCGCGAGCACCGCAAGATCCGTGTCGGTCACCGGTCTGCCCTGACAGGCCTTGCGCACGCCGCTGACAATTTTCTCGCGACTGAACAGTTCGACGACACCGTTCCGCTTGATCACCGTAAGGCTCGCGGTCTCGGTCGTCGAGAACCGACGACCGCACTCCGGGCACTGCCGTCGCCGCCGAATGGACAACCCGTCATCGCTCGTGCGTGAGTCGATAACCCGGCTATCCGGGTGACGGCAGAAGGGGCAGAACATGGTGACTACAGGATACGCGGCGCGCTAGTCGGTTGCCGGGAAGCGCGCGGTGACGGCATCGCCGTGGGCGGGGAGGTCTTCGGCGGTGGAGAGAGCCACGATTTGCCTTTCCACTGCCTGCAAAGCGGTCTTGTCGTACCGGATCACCTGCTGCGGCCGAAGGAACGTGTAGGCGCCCAGTCCCGAAGAAAACCGCGACTGGCCACCGGTCGGCAGTACGTGGTTCGACCCGGCAAGATAGTCGCCGAGACTCACCGGAGAATACTCACCAAGGAAGATCGCGCCCGCGCTGTCGACCAGGTCGAGCACGGCTCCCGGTTGCGCGGTGTGGATCTCGAGGTGCTCGGGGCCGTAGGCGTTGCTGAACGCCGTCGCAGCGACGAGGTCGCTCACGAGCACGACCGCCGATTGCTGTCCGCCCAGCGCTTCACGCACCCGTGGCCCGTGGTGTGTGGCGGCCGACAGCCTGCCGAGTTCGGCGATCACGGCGTCCGCGAGCTTCGCGGAAGTCGTGACAAGCACGGCTGCGGCAAGTTCGTCGTGCTCAGCCTGGCTGACGAGGTCGGCGGCGACGAGAGCGGCGTTTGCCGTCTCATCCGCGATCACGAGGATCTCGGTCGGGCCCGCCTCCGAGTCGATGCCGGTGACGCCACGCACCAGCCTCTTGGCGGATGCGACGTAGACGTTGCCAGGGCCTGTGATCAAGTCGACCGGGTCGAGGCTGAGCTCGGGAACCCCGTAGGCAAGAGCACCGATCGCACCGGCTCCGCCCATCGCGTAGACCTCCTCGACTCCGAGCAGTCCTGCGGCACCGAGGATTGTCGGATGTACCGCTCCCCCGAAGTGCTTCTGCGGCGGCGACGCGAGTGCAACAGACCCGACGCCGGCGACCTGTGCCGGTACGACGTTCATGACGACACTCGACGGGTACACCGCCTTGCCGCCGGGAACATAGAAACCTACCCGAGCGATGGGCTGCCAGCGCTGGATGATCTGTGCGCCCGGGGCAATCTCCGTGACCGTCGGCTCGGGAACCTGCGACTTTGTCGCTCTTGTGACGCGATCGATGGCTTCTTCGAGCGCGTCTCGCACGGCCGGGTCCAGCTTGTTCATCGCGACCGTGATTTCACCCGCGTGAACCCTCACGTGCGTCGGAAGGATTCCGTCCAGCCGTTGTGCCTGCGCCAGGAGGGCCTGCTCGCCACCCGAGCGCACCTCGGCGATGAGCTTCGCTGCTGCTTCGGTGGCGATGTCGACATCCATCGCGGCCCTCGGCACCAGTCGCGCGAGTTCCGCCTTGCTCGGTGACGCATTTCGCAGGTCAATGGTCTTCATCATGTCGTCACAATGCTATTCGGTTCGCGGAATAGCGCTGCGACGGGGAGACTTGATTACTACGTATGGATACCACCGCAAATGAACCAGTAACCCCCACTTTCGCCGTCGACTCGCTCGAGGCGTTCAAGCTCGCGTTCCGGCGACATGCCGCCGGCGTCGCTGCGGTCACGGCGCTCGGACCGGACGGCAAACCGGTGGGCTTCACCGCAACCTCGCTCGCGTCACTCGCCGCTGTTCCGCCTCTCGCGACTTTCAACATGGCCCAGGTTGCCAGCGCGTGGCCCGCGATGACGGTCGGCAATCACGTCGCGATTCACATGCTCGGCCCGCGCACCCGCTACATCGCGGAGATACTCGCAGCAGACAACGCGGTTCGATTCGTCGGCGATCACTGGGAACCGGGGCCATACGGCGTGCCGATCCTCAAAGGAGTGACGGCGTGGATGCTCGGGACAATCGTCGAAGTGCACCCGGTTCACAACAACGCGGTAGTAGTCGTCCAGATCGAGACCGGGGCACTGGGCCCCGAAGATGACGCGCTGCTGTACCACGAGCGCAACTACCGCGCTCCGGGATCAGCCGTCTAGGTTCTGGCCCATCGGTCTCTCGCCTGCTCAGCCGAGGCAGCTCGGCCCGAGCAGCGTTTTGAGTTCGCCGTACAGGTCGGCCGACACCGTCACCGGATAGGGAATCTCGAACATCCGGGCAGTCTCACCGCGCACCAGCTTGAGGCGAACCTCGTTTTCGCCCGCATGCCGGATCAGCACATCGTTGAGCGCGCTGACCACATCCGTCGTGGCCCTGAACTCCGGTACGGAGATAACCAGCGGCCCGGCGCCGAGGCCGGGTCCGACATCCGGAGTGAACATACTGACCGCGTGCAGGTTCATGCCGTCATCGCGAACGCTCACCCTGCCCTTGATGACGACGATTGAATCGCTGCTGAGTGCCGGCGCGAACTCCTGGTAGGTCTTTCCCATGAACATCACGGTGATTTCGGCCCCGAAGTCTTCGATCGTCACCATGCCGTACTGGTTTCCGGAGTTTCTGGCCGTGCGGTGCTGGACACTCGTCATGAGGCCCGCAATCGACACGGTCTCGCCGTCCCTCGCGACCTCGCCGCTCAGGATCTCGGTGATCGACGACGACGCGTGCTTTGCAAGCTGCGCCTCGAGGCCGGCGAGTGGATGATCGGACACGTAGAGTCCGAGCATCTCGCGTTCGAAGGCGAGCTTGTCTTTCTTCGACCACTCCGGGCGATCGGGTACGCGCTGCTGGGCCTGGGGCTCATCGAACAGGCTGTCGAAGTCGAAACCAACCTGGCCGTTCGCCTCATTGCGTTTGACACTGACCGCGCCCTCGACAGCATCCTCATGGATCTCCAGCAGCCCGCGCCGAGTGGCACCGAGCGAGTCGAAGGCTCCCGCCTTGATGAGGGATTCGACCGTGCGCTTGTTCGCAACGGGGATCGGCACCTTCGCGAGGAAGTCATGGAACGAATCGAAGCGACCCTTTTCTTCGCGAGCAAGGCGGATTCCCTCGACCACGTTGAATCCGACGTTGCGCACCGCGCCGAGTCCGAATCGAATGTCGCCGATGCCGTCTTCCGACGGAACCGCGGTGAAATCGACGAACGACTCGTTGACATCCGGGGCCAGCACCCTGATCCCCATGCGCCGACACTCGTTGAGGTACAGCCCGAGCTTGTCTTTTGAGTCACCGACGCTGGTGAGGAGCGCCGCCATGTACTCCGCGGGGAAGTTCGCCTTGAGGTAGGCCGTCCAATAGCTGAGAACGCCGTAGCCGGCGCTGTGCGCCTTGTTGAAGGCGTAGTCCGCGAACGGCATCAGGGTGTCCCAGAGAACCTTGACGGCTTTGGCGCTGTAGCCGTTCGACTTCATTCCCGCTTCGAACCCGGCGTACTGCTTGTCGAGCTCCTCTTTCTTCTTCTTACCCATCGCCTTGCGGAGGATGTCCGCCTGGCCGAGCGTGAATCCGGCGACCTTCTGGGCCACCGCCATGACCTGCTCCTGATAGACAATCACGCCGTAGGTGATGCCAAGGATCTCCTTGAGCGGTTCTTCGAGCTCCGGGTGAATGGCCTCGATGGCCTGCAAGCCGTTCTTTCGCAGGGCGTAGTTCGTGTGGGAGTTCATGCCCATCGGGCCCGGGCGATAGAGCGCGATGACCGCCGAAATGTCTTCGAAGTTGGTGGGTTTCAACTGGCGCAACAGCGACCGCATGGGGCCGCCATCGAGCTGGAAGACGCCGAGCGTGTCTCCGCGGGCGAGCAGGTCGTAGGTGGCCTGGTCGGCGTCCAGATCGAGGTCTTCGATGACCAGCCGCGAACCGGTGTTCACTTCGATCATGCGCAACGCGTCTTCGATGATGGTCAGGTTGCGGAGCCCGAGAAAGTCCATCTTGATGAGCCCGAGCGATTCAAGCGGCGGCTGGTCGAACTGGGTGATGATCGCGCCGTCATCTTCACGCTTCATAATCGGCAGAACATCGAGCAGCGGCTCCGCGGACATCACCACGCCCGCGGCATGCACTCCCCATTGACGCTTGAGATTCTCGATCCCGAGCGCCGTTTCGAATACTTTCGAGGCCTCCGCATCCGTTTCGAGCACTGCGCGGAAGTCCGCCGCCTCCTTGTAACGGGCGGCCTCCTTGTTCAGGATGTCGCTGAGCGGGATGTCCTTGCCCATAATGGCCGGCGGCATCGCCTTTGTGAGCTTCTCTCCGACCGAGAACGGCATGCCGAGCACTCGCGCGCTGTCCTTGAGCGCCTGTTTGGCTTTGATCGTGCCGTATGTGACGATCTGCGCGACCCGGTCGGCGCCGTACTTCTCGGTCACGTAGCGGATTACCTCCGGGCGACGGCGATCATCAAAATCGACGTCGACATCCGGCATGGACACGCGCTCGGGATTGAGGAATCGCTCGAAGATCAGGCCGTGTGCCAGCGGGTCAAGTTCCGTGATGCCCATCGCGTAGGACGCCATGGAACCCGCAGCCGAGCCGCGACCTGGTCCGACCCGGATGCCCTGGCGCTTCGCCCATGCGATGAAGTCGGCGACGACGAGGAAGTAGCCGGGGAACCCCATCTGCTTGATGACGTCGATCTCGTACTGCGCGCGCGAGAGATGCGCTTCGGATGGCGCGTTGTCAAAGCGACGCGCCATTCCCGCCGCGACCTCTTTCTCAAACCAGCTGGCTTCCGTCTCGCCCTCCGGCACCGGAAAGCGCGGCATGAGATTGCGGTGTTCGAACGAGACATCGACTCGCTCGGCGATGAGCAGCGTGTTGTCGCAGGCTTCGGGATGGTCGCGGAACAGGTGCCGCATCTGCGCGGCGGTCTTGAGGTAGAACTCCTCAGAGTCGAACTTGAACCGGTTGGGGTCGTCGAGCGTCGACGCTGACTGCACACAGAGCAGGGCCGCGTGTGCACCCGCCTCGTGGGCGTGGGTGTAGTGAAGGTCGTTGGTCGCAACGAGTGGAAGCTTGAGGTCTTTGGCGAGCCGCAGGAGATCCGTCATTGTGCGGCGCTCGATGTCGATGCCGTGATCCATCACCTCGGCGAAGAAGTTACCTTCGCCGAAGATGTCGCGGAAGTCTGCCGCGGCCTTGATCGCCTCGTCGTACTGACCGAGTCGCAGTCGCGTCTGCACCTCCCCGCCCACGCATCCGGTCGTCGCGATGACGCCCTTCGAGTACTCGGAAAGCAGCTCCCGGTCCATGCGCGGCTTGAAATAGAAGCCCTCCATGGATGCTCGCGACGACAGCTTGAAGAGATTATGCATCCCCTCGTTGTTCTCGGCGAGGAGCGTCATGTGCGTGTAGGCACCGGATCCACCGACGTCGTCGCCGGATTGCGTGCTCGCTCCCCAGCGCACCCGAGTCTTGTCGCCGCGGGCGGTGCCGGGCGTGATGTACGCCTCGGTGCCGATGATGGGTTTGAGCCCGTTGGCTGTGGCCTGCTGCCAGAAGTCGTAGGCGCCGAACATGTTGCCGTGGTCGGTCATGGCGATAGCGGGCATCTGCTGCTCAGCCGCGGCCTTCATGAGCGGCCCGACGCGGGCGGCTCCATCCAACATCGAGTACTCACTATGCACATGAAGGTGCACGAATGAATCGTTGCTTGAAGGCAAGAACAGTCTCTTAACTAGCCGAAGGTGTGCTTTAGCTTAAGCCCTCGTTACGACGCTCGGAGGACGTCGAGCGCGTGTTGCAGGTCATCCGGGTATCCCGATTCGAACTCGACGTATTCGCCCGACGACGGGTGCCGGAAACCGAGCCGCTTTGCATGGAGCCACTGCCGCGTGAGCCCGAGTCGAGCGCTCAGTTTCGGGTCGGCTCCGTACATCGAGTCGCCAACGCACGGATGCCGCTGGGCCGCCATGTGCACCCGGATCTGGTGCGTGCGTCCGGTCTCGAGGTGAATTTCGAGCAGGGATGCCGCCGGGAAAGCCTCGAGAGTTTCGTAGTGAGTGACAGACGGCTTGCCATCTGCGGTGACGGCGAATTTCCAGGAGCTGCCCGGGTGTCGCCCGATGGGCGCGTCAATTGTTCCCGCCAGCGGATCCGGGTGACCCTGCACGACCGCGTGGTAGATCTTCGTGACCTCTCGGTCGTGGAACTGGCGCTTGAGCTCTGTGTAGGCGCGCTCGCTCTTCGCAACGACCATCAGCCCGCTCGTGCCCGCGTCGAGCCGGTGCACGATGCCCGCACGCTCGGATGCGCCCGAGGTCGAGATGCGAAAGCCTGCCGCGGCCAGGGCGCCGAGCACGGTCGGCCCGTCCCAACCCACGGAAGGATGCGCGGCAACACCGACCGGCTTGTCGACAACCACGAAATCGTCGTCGTCATAGATCACGGCGAGGTCGGGCACAGCGATCGGAACTACCACGGGCGCCTGGCGGGGCTGCCACTCGACGGTCAGCCATGCGCCGGCACTGAGGCGATCCGACTTGCCCAGCTCCGTGCCATCCGCCGTGACTCCCCCGGCTTCGGCGACCTCAGCGGCGAAGCTGCGAGAGAAGCCCAGCAGTTTGGCGAGTCCGGCATCTACGCGCTCGCCCGCCAGTCCATCGGGGACCGGAAGGCTTCGGGATTCCATGCGCTTACTTCTGCGAATCGAGCGGGTCGGGCTCCGCGACAGCCGCATGAGACGACGCGCGGGACGTGCGCCCGCCGTCGAGACCGACGCCGCGAACGGTCAGGAGTATGAACAGGGCCATGCTCACGACGATCGCACTGTCGGCGATGTTGAAGATCGCGGGAAATCCCCAGACCTGGATGAAGTCGACGACGTGACCCTGCCCGAACCGCGGTTCGCGGAACAGGCGGTCAGTGAGGTTGCCCAGCGTGCCGCCGAGCAGAAGCCCGAACAGAATGCCCCACCCAAACGAATGGATGCGGCGCGCGTAGACCACGATGAAGATGGCCACTGCCGCCGCAACGATCGAGAAGATCCAGGTCATGCCCTCGCCGAGCGAGAACGCCGCTCCAGAATTCTTGACGAAGTGGAATTGCAGAACCTGGCCGATGACGTTGACCTGCTCGCCCTCGGTCAGGTTCTTGACGATAAGGAATTTAGAGAACTGATCGAAGCCGTAGATTGCCAGCGCGACGATGGCCAGCACGATGAGCACCCGAACACTGGGCGTTCTCGTACTGGCCTTCGGCGCGGAATTAGTTTCCGGCAAAACCCGGGTAGTTCGCGGGCGGTGGCGCTACCGGTGAGCCGAAGCTCTGGGTGGGCGCGGATGGTGCACTCGCCTGACCGGCTGATGCCGCGGGAACTCCAACCGGCGCACCAACTGGTGCACCAGCGAGAACGGCTGAGGACGAGTCGAGGTCGCGCAGCTGGCCCTCGATGTAGCTCTTGAGCTTCTGGCGGTACTCACGCTCGAAGGTGCGGAGCTCGTCGATGCGGTGCTCGAGCGTTGCACGCTCCTGTTCGAGACTCGACAGCTGTGCGCGACCCTGGGCTTCGGCTTCGGAGACGACGCGAGCCGCGGTGGCCTGGCCCTCGGCGATCAGCGCATCGCGCTTCTCGACACCTTCGCGAACGTGTTCTTCGTGCAGGCGGCGTGCCAGCTGCAGGAGGTTGTTCGTGTTACTGGGATCCATCGAGTTGGAGTCGAGGTTCGGCGTCGCATAGGCAAGCGCTGCGCCAACGGGGGCGGGTGCGTTCGTCGGCGCGTCAGCTGGCACAGGTTCCGCTGGCACGGGAGCCGGAGCAGCGGCAACCGGCGATGGAGTCTGCTGGTCGAATGACGCAGTCGGAGCGGGCGGAGCCTGGGCCCCACTGCGCTGCAGCTCGCTGATGCGTGCGTCGTTGGCGACAAGTCGTTGGCGCAGTTCCTCGTTCTCCTGATTGAGGCGGCGCAGTTCGACCACGACCTCGTCAAGGAAGTCGTCTACCTCGTCCTGGTCATAGCCCTCACGGAACTTGGTCGGTTGGAAGCGCTTGTTAACCACATCTTCTGGTGTCAAAGCCATCGCCGTCACCTCAGTAACTTTCTCGTCGAACTTGTTGTCACCCGGTGCTCACGGGCGCTGTGCTTGCAGTCTGTTCACGCTAGCAACGTTTGCCACACGCGGGTACATGGGTCGCAGCCTCCAGAGTACCCTGCCGGACACCGTTCATGAATCCTTAAACGGAGGCCAGATGGCAACTCTAAGTTGCGAAACTACTGCGCGAAGAAGGATGCCTCAACGTCGCTCTCGGGTGCGGCCTGGTCGCCGCTGACGGCGACGTGGGCCGGTGAAAGCAGGAACACCTTGTTCGTGACGCGCTCGATCTTGCCGTAAAGACCCTGCGAGAGTCCGCTCGCGAAGTCAACGAGACGACGGGCGTCGGGCTCCGACATCTGCGACAGGTTGATGATGACGGGAATTCCCTCGCGGAAATTCTCGGCGATGACCTGTGCGTCCTTGTACTGGCGGGGGTGGACGGTGAGGATCTCATTCATGTCGCTGGGGCCTGCCTGCTTCGGGGTTGGTCGCCGCAGCGGCGTGACCGGCGCGCGACCCTGGGTCGGCGCGACATGCGCGACCGGTGCTGCGGGAGCTGACGGCGCGGAGTCCTCGTAGTCGAACTCTTCGTCCGCGAGCCCAAGGTAAACCATGGTCTTGCGCAGCGGATTAGCCATTTTGTGCCTCCAGTAACGTTTCTTTGTCCCGAGATTAACTGGCCGGTGGACGTTTTCCGGTGATTGCCGTTCCAATCCGCAGGTGTGTCGCGCCCTCAAGGATCGCTTCGCGGTAGTCGGCGGACATTCCCATCGACAATGCCGACGCACCGGGGGCAAGGGTTCGTACTCGTTCGGAGGCCTGTCGTACGCGCGCAAATGCCGCTCGCGGCTCTTCCCCGAGCGGTGCCACCGCCATCAGACCGCGAAGCCGGATGCTCGGAGCCGCCAGGGTGCGCTCGACGAGCGCCTCGAGGTCGTCGGGAGTCACTCCGCCACGAGCGGGATCCGTAGTGAGATTCAGCTGGATGAACGCGTCGACCGGTGAGCCTGTCGGTTTGTCGGCCGCCTCGATGGCCTCGACGAGGGAGATGCGGTCGACCGACTGGATGTCGCTTGCGTAGGCGAGCACGGCCCTGACCTTATTGCTCTGAAGCTGGCCGACGAAGTGCCAGGCAAGGTCGAGCGACGCCAGCTCGGCTGCTTTGGGCGCCGCATCCTGGTTTCGATTCTCGCCCACGTCGCGCACACCGAGCTCGGCCAGGTCGCGCACGAGCGAGGCCGGGTGAAACTTGGTGATGACGATTGTCAGGATGTCGTCGGTCGAGCGGCCCGCGTCGCGCGCTGCGCTCGCCACTTCCGCTCGAACGGAGTCGAGACGGTCGGCGAGCGAATCGGGAGCCACTCGGGGCTACTTCAGGAAGTCGGGTACGTCCAGCTCGTCCTCGACCTCGTCGTCGAAGGTGCGGTAGACGGGCGCCGTCGTGGCCGGCTCGGCTTCCGACCAGGAGGCAACCGGCGCGTCTTCGTCGATCGGAGCAAACGGGTCGTCGGACGCGGCGACTGGCGGCACGAAGCTGCCGCGCCGCCCGGCGTCCTTGGTTCGGATGACGGGCTCTCCCCCGTCGAAGCCGGCGGCGATCACGGTCACCCGCACTTCATCGCCCAGCGTGTCGTCGATGACGGCACCGAAGATGATGTTGGCCTCAGGATGCACGGCCTCCTGAATCAGGCGAGCGGCGTCATTGATTTCGAAGATTCCGAGATTGGACCCGCCCTGAATTGAGATCAGTACGCCGTGTGCGCCATCGATGCTCGCTTCGAGGAGCGGCGATGCAACGGCGAGCTCGGCGGCTTTGATCGCGCGGTCGGCGCCGCGGGAGGATCCGATCCCCATCAGTGCGGAGCCCGCTCCCTGCATGACCGACTTGACGTCGGCGAAGTCGAGGTTGATCAAGCCGGGGGTCGTGATGAGGTCGGTGATGCCCTGCACGCCCGCCAGCAGCACCTGGTCCGCCGTGGCGAACGCTTCAAGCATGCTGATGCCGCGGTCACTGATCTCCAACAGCCGGTCATTCGGCACAACGATGAGCGTGTCGACTTCGCTCTTGAGCAGCGCTACGCCGTTCTCGGCCTGGGACGATCGACGCTTGCCTTCGAAGCCGAACGGCTTAGTGACGACACCGATCGTGAGGGCGCCGATCGACCTGGCAATACGGGCAACGATCGGGGCTCCACCCGTACCGGTTCCGCCGCCCTCGCCCGCCGTGACGAACACCATGTCGGCACCCGCGAGTGCTTCCTCAATTTCTTCGGCGTGGTCTTCTGCAGCACGGCGTCCCACCTCTGGGTCGGCGCCCGCGCCGAGACCACGAGTGATTTCGCGACCGACGTCGAGCTTGACGTCGGCGTCGCTCATCAGCAGCGCCTGGGCATCCGTGTTGATGGCAATGAACTCGACCCCGCGCAAGCCGAGCTCGATCATCCGGTTGACGGCGTTCACGCCACCTCCGCCGATACCGACCACCTTGATCACGGCGAGGTAATTCTGGTTCGATGTCACTTTTTCGACGTCACTTTCGGCCTCGGCTGGCAACTCTAAAGTTCAACTTGAAGATTAAAGTTATGCTCAGTATGCATTTCCTGAGTCGAAGGTAGGTCGGGAAAACGCCAGCGCCGCGGAACCCCTGCGCGTGTCGCGAAACGGGCGGCTAATTGGATGAATGCTCAGGCCCGCAGATCGGTGCGCGCGGCGCCGATACGTCGATCACCGGCTGGCTGCGGCAGTTCGCCTGCTTGAGCATGAGAGCGAGAGAATTGGCCTTCTGCACCGACCCGGAGGCGCTCCCCCACACGACGATGCGCTTACTGCCGGAAAGCCTGAGTCGGACGTCGTCGGCAGTCGTCGCGGTGACGGTCTGGATGCGGCTCAATACCGACGGCGGCATCGAGAGAAGCACCTGGACGGCGGATCGGAACGCGGGACTGGTCGGCTTTCGGCTTCCGACATCGATCACCGGGAAAGTTCCCCGGCCGGTCGACGTCGACAACACGACCCCGGCCGCGTCGACCTGATCGAATCCGGCACCGTCGGCAACGACCGCGATCGGCTGGCGTTCGACGATGCGAATGATGAGCGTGTTCGGCGGAACGACCTGAGTCACGTAGCTGCGGATGAGCGTGAAGCGCTCGAGGTCGTGACGAATCTTCGTTGTGTCGAGCAGAGCGAGCGGGGTGCCCAACTGGTCGCTCACCGCAGATCTCACGTCCGCCGCGCTGACTTTCTTTGTTCCGTCGACCGTGATTGTGCGCAGGGCGAGGAGCGGCGAGAAGATGGCGATCGCCAGTACGCCGAGGAGAAGCGCGAAGATGCCGCCGACCGTGAACCACGCGGCTCGCCTGCGGCGGCTCGACCGCGTGAACCGTCGCGCCTCGGCCCTTTCGAGCCGGCGGTGCGCTCGTGCCTGGTTCTTCGTGGAATTCGCTGCCGCCGCAATGATCGCGGCATCCTCCCGCGCCTGCTGTCGCAACTCGCGCTTCGACAGGTTTTCGGGCTGAGCGAACTCGACTGGCTTGACCGGCTTGACCGGCTTGACCGGCTTCGCGACTGGCGTGGCGCGCTTCTCGGCCTCGCGCGAGTGCGACTGCGTGGGCGTCGTCGATCTCGGGGTTCTCCCCTTGCGCGCCGGCTTGCCTTGCGGAGGAGGATCCGCGGGGCGGTCGAACCCCTCGGGCCGTTTCACGCTGTCGCCTAAATCGCCGACGTCGCGGAGAGCGACGCGAGAATCTGGGGAACGATGCGATAGACGTCGCCGCAGCTGAGCGTCATGATGATGTCGCCCTCGCGAGCAACGGATGCGGCGTGGTCGGCCGCTTGCTGCCAGTCGGGCAGATAGGCGACCCGTCCCTTGTCTTCGAATTTCTCCGACACGAGAGCCCCAGTGACGCCGGGTACCGGATCCTCACGTGCGCCGAACACATCGAGGACGACCGTGTAATCGGCGAGTCGCTCATAGGTCGAGGCGAAGTCGCCGGCCATGAGCTGGGTCCGGCTGTAGAGGTGGGGCTGGTGAACGGCGATGATCCGCCCCTCGCCGACGACGCTGCGCGCGGCGGCAAGGGCGGCAGCGACCTCGGTCGGATGGTGCGCGTAGTCGTCGTACACGCTCACCCCCCGCACGATTCCGTGCAGTTCGAATCGTCTTTCCGTTCCGGTAAAGCCCGCGATTCCGGCGAGGGCGTTCTCCGGTTCGAACCCAAGACCGACGAGAACCGCAAACGCACCGGCCGCGTTGATCGCGTTGTGCTTCCCGGGCACTCGGAGCGCCCCCGGATAGTCGTGCCCTTGCCAGTTCAGCACAAACGAGACGGGTCCCTCCGTGCCGATCGAGTGCACACGAACATCCGCGGTTTCTGCCTCGCCGAAGGTGAGAATCCGCTTGTCCCGAAGGGCGGCCGTGACTCTGATCGCGCCCGGATCATCGCTCGAGACGACCACGAGCTCGGACGCGTTGCGCGCAAACGTGACGAATGCCTCATCGAAGGCTTCGTGAGACCCGTAGTGATCGAGGTGGTCTGCGTCGACATTCGTGATGAGCGCGACCGCGGTGTCGTACAAGAGGAATGTGCCGTCGGACTCGTCCGCCTCGACGACGAACAGCTCCCCTGTGCCGGATGCCGCGCTGACGCCGAGCGACTGGATGACGCCGCCGTTCACGAAGCTCGGGTCTTCGCCGAGCTCGAGAAGGGCGGTGACGATCATCCCCGTGGACGTGGTCTTGCCATGTGCCCCCGCCACGGCGATCAGGCGTTGTTTGTTAATTAGCCAGGCCAGCGCCTGCGATCGATGGAGCGTCGGAATGCCGCGATCGCGCGCCAGAAGGTACTCGGGGTTATCCGGCCACAGCGCTCCCGTGTACACGAGGGTGTCGGCGTCCCCAAGGTTGCTGGCGTCATGCCCGATCGAGATCGTGGCTCCGAGCGCGCGCAGATCCTCGGTGTTGTGATTCTCGCTGCGGTCGGACCCTGTCACGCGGTGGCCCGCGGCGAGGAACAGCCGCGCGATGCCGCTCATCCCGGATCCGCCGATGCCGACGAAGTGGAGCGATCCGAGTTCGGCGGGCAGCGCCTGGTTTAGGTCGGGCTTGATCATCGGTATCGATGTTACTTCCGTGCGCTGTGCAGGAGGTCGACCATGCGGTCTGCGCCGTCGCGCGCGCCGACGGTCGCGATGCGGGCGGCGAGTTCGGCAATGGCTGCGGGGTCCTGCAGCAGGGGCACGAGGCTGCTCCTGACCCACTCAGGTGTGAATGCCGCGTCGGCGAGCACGATCGCTCCGCCGGCCTTCACCGCGTCATCCGCGTTAAAGCGCTGTTCGCCGTTTCCGACCGGATAGGGCACGAAGATGGCGGGAAGGCCGACTGCCGCGAACTCGCTGACCGTGCCCGACCCGGAGCGGGCGACCGCGAGGTCGGCGACTGCGATGGCCAGATCCATCCGGTCGCAATACCGCATCAGGCGGTAGCCGGGGGTGCCCGCGTCGATCAGCTCCGAGCCGTTGCCGGCGATGTGAAGCACCTGCCATCCGGCGCCGATGATGTCGGCAACCGAGTTGAATACCGTCGCGTTGATCGATCGTGCGCCGGTCGAGCCACCAGTGACGAGCAGGGTGCGCTTCGTCGGGTCGAGGCCAAACATGCCAAACGCCTCCGCCCGCGCGGAGTGGCGGTCGAGCTGCTCGATCTCGCGCCGAAGCGGCATACCCACCCACGTCGCGTTACGCAGGCGCGTTCCGTGAAAGGCAACGCCGACCGTTTTCGTGTACCGGGCGCCGAGACGGTTGGCGAAGCCGGGCCTGGCGTTGGCCTCGTGTAGCGCGAGCGGGAGCTGGATCGCGTGAGCCGCGCGATACGCCGGCGCGGATGCGTATCCACCGAATCCGACGACGACGTCCACCCCGCGGCTCTCCAGATAGTGGCGCGTCTGGGCGACCGCCTCCCTGAACCGACGGGGAAACGACAGCGCGGCGCGGTTCAGTCGGCGTGGGAACGGGAGCCGCGCAATCGTGAGCAGTTCGTAGCCGCGATCGGGCACAAGGCGCGCTTCGAGCCCTTCCTTTGTGCCAAGTACCAGGATGTTCGCGTCAGGTTCGCGGTCGCGAATACGGTCGGCGACCGCGAGCAGCGGATTGACGTGACCGGCGGTACCTCCCCCGGCAAGAAGATACGTCGTCATGGTCGAACCGGGGCGCGACGGGAGAACGACAGGACCACACCGATGCCGACGAGTGAGGCGATCAGCGAGGAGCCACCGGCCGAGATTAGGGGCAGTGGCACGCCTAACACGGGTAAGAAGCCGAGCACCACCGCGATGTTCACGAACGCCTGGCCAATCACCCAGATCATCACACCGCTCGTCACGATTCGCTCGAACGGGTCTGGAGTGGCGCGGATTATCCGAACGAACGCGATTGCGAGTACAACGAAGAGGGCGAGAACGAGCACGGCGCCGATGAGCCCGAGTTCTTCGCCGATGATTGCGAAGATGAAGTCGTTGTCGGCCTCGGGAAGCCAGCTCCACTTGACCTTCGACTCGCCGAGCCCCGAGCCGAATACGCCACCTGACGCAATTCCCCACCAGCCATGAATGGTTTGCCAGCACGCGTTCTTGAAATCGTCCTTCGACGTGCAACCGCCCATCCAGGCGTTGATTCGCACCATCCGGGACGAGCTCGCGGTGACGAAGCCGAGGCCGACCACCGAGATGATGACCACCGCCGTGCCGATGATGCGCAACCGCACCCCGCCATAGAACAGGCATCCGAGCACAATCGCCACCAGGATAATCGCCGTGCCAAGGTCTTTTCCGACCAGCACGAGCCCGATCGCGACGCCGGCAACCGGAGCGACGGGCAGGGCCACATGCTTCCAGTCGCGCAGAAGGTTTTGTTTGGCGGCGACGATCCACGAGACCCAGAGAATCAGCGCGAGCTTGACCAGTTCGGATGGCTGCGCCGTAAAGGTTCCGATGTGGATCCAGGCCTGGTTACCGAGATGGGAGTAGCCGAGGCCAGGCACGAAGACCAGCAGCTGGAGCGCGACCGTGACGACCACAGCGGGCCACGCCCAGCGCTTCCAGAACCTGGCAGGCATCCGCGAAGCAATCAACATGAGCGGCACACCGATCAGAGCGTACGGTCCCTGGCGGGCGAACGAGCTGAAAAAGTCATGTCCCTGCGCCGCGCCATCCTCAACAGAGGACGACGAGAGCACCATGACGAGGCCGAAGACGACGAGAAACAGCGTGGTTCCGAAGAGCAGGTAAAAGTTCGGGTTATTCGCGCCAAAGGCTCGCTGCACGACCTTGATGGCCGCGGCGTTGCCCTGGCGGGGAGCCTCCGGCTCTGACTCGTCGTGCTTACGCGGGTTCCGCGGAGGGCGAGTTGTCGTCATCCGCGGTTCCTTCCAGGTTGCTTCGTACGGCGTCGGCGAAGCGCCTGCCCCGGTCTGCGTAGTCGATGAACTGGTCCATGGATGCCGCCGCCGGAGCAAGCAGGACCACATCCCCTGCCTTCGCGGCCGCCGCAGATAACCTCACGGCCATCGGCATCACCTCTTTAGTGTCTGCGGTATCGACCTCGAAGACCGGCAGTTCGGGCGCGTGTCGCTCGAATGCCGAACGCAGTGCTTCGCGGTCTGCGCCGATCAGCACGACCGCCGACAGGCGATCGACCTGGTCACGCACAAGCTCGTCGATGTCGACACCCTTGAGCAGGCCGCCGACGATCCAGACGACAGAGGGATGCGCTCGAAGCGCAGCGGCCGCTGCGTGCGGATTCGTGGCTTTCGAATCATCGATCCAGGTCACGCCGCCGACTTCGGCGATCACCTCGGTACGGTGGTGGTCCAGCCGAAAGGTGCGCACGGCCGCCCGAACGACCGCGGGCTCCACGCCGAACGATCGTGCGAGCGCGGATGCCGCGAGGACGTTGGCGACATTGTGTGGTGCCCCGAGACCCGAGGCTACGAGCTCCTCATATGTGCAGAGCTCGAGCGCTGTGGTGGCGCGTTCGGCCAGGAAGGCGCGGTCGCAGAGGATTCCGTCGACTACGCCGAAATCGCTCGGCCCCGGCGCTCCGAGTCCGAAACCGATCGCGCGGCAGCCGTCGATGACTTCTGCATTCTCGACCATTTGCACCGTTACCGGATCTGCCCGGTTGTAGACGGCGGCCACCCGGGTGTTCGTGTAGACCTTGCCTTTGGCGTCTCGATACGCTGCGACGGATCCATGCCAGTCGAGATGGTCGTCCGCGACGTTGAGGCAGACGCTCGCCCACGGAATCAGCGTGCCGTTGGCCGTGTGGCCGAGCCAGTGCAACTGGTAGCTGGAGAGTTCGACGACCAGCACATCGAACCCGGCCGGATAGCGAACGGCATCGAGAACGGGGATGCCGATGTTGCCGACGGCGGCAGCTCGAACGCCAGCCTCTTCAAGCAGGTGCGTGGTCAGCTGGGTCGTCGTGGTCTTTCCGTTCGTGCCGGTGACCAGAATCCACTCGGCGACGGGCGATACCTTGTCTCGAACACGCCAGGCCAGTTCGATATCGCCCCAGATGGGCGTTCCGCGCTCGCGCGCCCACCGGAGTAATGGATGCTCGGGCGAGAACCCCGGGGACACGACAACGACCTCCGGGTCGAACAGCACCAATTCGTCAGGCACGTCGGAGAGATCCCGTTCGAGGTAGTCCGCGCCGATGACATCCAACAGCTTCTGCTGTTCGTCCCTGCTCGACGACGCGACGACCAGCACGGCTGCACCGAGTTCGACGAGTGTGTCGGCCACGGAGAACCCGGTGACGCCGAGACCGAGCACCGCGGCGCGAAGTCCCCGCCAATCCGAGTTCCAGCTGGTCAGCTCATCGACGTTCCTTGAGGATGCGGTGTTCACGAGGCGCGCGTGACCCACTCGAGATAAAAGAGCCCGACGCCGACCGCGACGAACATCGCCGAGATGATCCAGAAGCGAACGACGACCGTGATCTCCGCCCACCCTTTCAACTCGAAGTGATGGTGCAGAGGACTCATCAGGAAGATGCGCTTACCGTGGGTGATCTTGAAGTAGGCCCGTTGGAGGATCACCGATCCCGTAACGACAAGGAACAGTCCGCCGATCAGAACGAGAAGAAGCTCGGTGTGGCTCAGGATGGCAAGGCCGGCAAGCGCGCCACCGAGACCGAGCGAGCCCGTGTCGCCCATGAAGATCTGCGCTGGCGATGTGTTCCACCACAGGAACCCGATGAGCGCGCCAGCGATCGACGCCGCGGCAACTGCCAAATCGAGTGGATCTCGCACGTGGTAACAAATGTTTGCGACGCTTTGGTCGAGGTTGGGGTTCCAGCAGGACTGGTTGCTCTGCCAGAAGCCGATGAAGATGTATGAGGCGATCGCGGCGATCGCCGCACCGGACGCGAGACCGTCGAGGCCGTCAGCGACATTCACGCCGTTCGACGCGCTCACGATGATGACAGTTGACCACAGGGCAAACAGGATGCCGCCCGCGATAACCCCGAATGTCATGAAGTTCAGCCACGGGATGTCCCGAATTGCCGAAACATAGACCTGCGCCGGTGTCGTGCTCGACCCGGCGACACCGACCGGTGTCAGTCCGTGCTCGTCCGGGAAGTTCAGCGCGATCGCGGCGAATCCCGACGCGACAACGACCTGGCCCGCGACCTTCGCCCATCCGGTCAGTCCGAGGCTGCGCTGCTTGCGGGTTTTCAGGAAGTCGTCGATGAAGCCGACGACGCCGAGTCCGACCATGAGAAAGAACACCATCAGTCCGACGAGGGTCATCTTGAACGTCGGCGCCGCCAGGTGACCGACCACGTAGCCGAGACCGGATCCGAGAATGAAGACGATTCCGCCCATCGTGGGCGTCCCGCGCTTGGAGTGATGGCTCTGCGGACCATCGTCACGAATGAACTGGCCCCAGCCGAGACGACGGAACAGCCGGGCGAAGACGGGGGTCAGGAAGAGTGTGAAAAACAGCGCGAAACCCGCTCCAACCAATAGTGCGATCACTTCGTCACCCCACCTAGTCGGTCACCGAGAAAGCGCAGGTTGGCGGATTTCGATGACTTCACGAGAACGATGTCGCCGGCCCCGAGGTTGTCACGAAGCAAATCGTATGCCTGCTCCGGGGTGTCGACGAGTACCGACTCCCCATCCCACGAACCTTCCAGTCCGGCAGCATTGTGGATGTGGCGGGCCGCATGCCCGACCACAATGAGCTTCTGCACGTTCAG
The DNA here is from genome assembly GCA_030840335.1 of Actinomycetota bacterium. GTDB lineage: Bacteria > Actinomycetota > Actinomycetes > Actinomycetales > Microbacteriaceae > Galbitalea. The sequence continues at coordinate 46,440 of JAUZFR010000119.1, forward strand.
CCGAACAACGAGACGCCCGATGCGGTCGTGCTCTTCGTTGGCGTACTCCCCCAGCTCGGCCATCTCGCCGAGCACCGCGACTGTGCGATCGGTGGGAGTGCGGATTTGCGCCAGCGTCTTGAGCGCAGCGGCCATTGAATCCGGGCTCGCGTTGTACGCGTCGTTGATAACGACAGCTCCGGATGGCGCGCGAAGCAGCTCCATGCGCCAGCGTTCCGCGCGTGGCACCGCCTCGACCGCCGCTATTGCGGTGGCGAGATCCAGCCCGAGCTCGTTCGCAACGGACAGCGCGGCGAGAGCATTGAGTACGTGGTGCTCGCCGAGGATGCGCATGCGAACCGGAAGTCTGGTCGCCCCCGCAACCAGCGTGAAGGCGGTGCCGTCAACGCTGGCTTCCACGTCTTCGGCCCGAACATCCGCGCTTTCCGACAGGCCGAACCATCGCACGTGCGCCGCGGTCTCGCTCGCCATCGCGGCAACACGGTCGTCGTCTGCGTTGAGGATCGCGGTCGCCGTTGCCGGAAGCTTCTCGACCATCTCGGCTTTCGCGCGCTGAACGGCGTCAATTCCGCCAAACTCCCCGGCGTGTGCAAGCCCAACCTTGAGGACGATACCGATGTCGGGACGAGCTATCGCCACGAGCCGCGCGATCTCGCCCGCGCCGCTTGCGCCCATTTCGACGATGAGGTACCGGGTGGCCTCATCGATGCCCAGCATCGAAATTGGTGCACCCACATGATTGTTGAACGAACCCTGCGGAGCGACGGTCGCGCCGTGCTCGCTCAGAATTGCGCGCAGCAGGTTCTTCGTCGTGGTCTTTCCGTTGGATCCGGTGACCGCGACGACAGTCAGGTCACCGACCGATCGCACACGGGCGACCACCGCGGCCGCGAGTGCAGCGAGCGCCTGCACGCCGTTCGAGACGACGATCACCGGAACGGAAAGAGTGAGCGCGCGCTCCGCGATCACCAGGGCGGCCCCGTTATCGACGGCTGCGCCAGCAAACAGGTGGCCGTCGGTTTCTTCGCCCGGCAACGCAAAGAACAGCGAGCCGGGCTCGACCAGTCGCGAGTCTGTGTGGACCGAACCGCCAACGACGAGGTCCGGCGTGAACTCGGACGGAACTAGTCGGCCTCCGACGATCGATTCGATCGCGGAGAGTGTCAGGGCAATCACGCCCAGCCCGCCTCAATCAGCGCGGCCCTGGCTTCGTCCCTGGCAGAGTATGGAGTTCGCACGCCCCTGATGTCTCGATAGTCCTGGTGGCCGGGGCCGGCCCAGAGAATCGAGTCGCCTTCACGCGCGAGTGCTACTGCTTCGCGAATGGCGAGCTCTGGCGGACTTACCTCGAGAATCTGTGGCTGGTGCTCGGCGAGGGCGGCCCCCTCAAGGAGCGTGGCGCGAATTGCGGCCGGGTCTTCGAAGCGCGGGTGATGATCCGTAATCACGAGAATGTCTGATCCATCGGCCGCGACACGCCCCATCTCGAGCCTCTTGGATGCGTCGCGGTCGCCATCCGCACCGAACACCATGATCGTGCGACCCGCAGTGAATTTTCGGACTGCAGCCAGGGTGTTAAGGAATGCGTCGGCGCTGTGCCCGAAGTCCACGTACACCGATGGACCGCGATCACCGGATATCCGCTCGGTGCGGCCGGGCAGATACGCGACGATTCCGCCGTCCACGTCGAGGGCATGGCCGATCGCCTCCAGCTCGAATCCTGCTTCAACAAGCATGACGATCGCGAGAGCCGCGTTTGCCGCCATGTGCCACCCGATCACCGGGACTCGCGTCGTGAGGGAACGGTTCTCGGGGCCGGTGAGCTTGAACTCCGTGTAGGCGGCCTGCTCCTCGACGATGTCGACGGTCCATTCCGCGGGGACGCCGGGTGTGGCCGAAATCGTGGTCACCGGGATTCGGGACTCCTCGACGACGCGCTGCCCCCAGCTCGTGTCCAGTGAAACTACGCCGCGCTTCGCGCGATCGGGGTCGAAAAGAGCAAGCTTCGCCTGGAAGTACTCCTCCATGTCCACATAGTCGTCGAGGTGATCGTGGCTCAGGTTGGTGAACGACACGACATCGAACATGATTCCGTCGACGCGATTTCGCGTGAGCGCCTGCGCACTCACCTCAACAGCGACCGCTCGCACGTTGTTTTCGCGCATTCGTGCGAGCAGCGCATGCATCTCGCTCGCCTCCGGGGTCGTCAGCCGCGAAACGACGGTGAGGTCTCCGATGTGGCGCTCCGACGTGGAGCTGAGTCCGGTAACCAGTCCGAGCTGCTTGAGAATGCCCTCGAGCAGGTACGAAGTCGACGTCTTTCCGTTGGTGCCCGTCGTGCCGAACAGGAGGGGCGGATGATCAGCAGATCGATACACCCACGCGGAAATGTCACCGAGCGCCTCGCGTGGAGAGGAAACGAGGATGATCGGCAGGCCGGCATCCTTCGCGAGCTCTGCCCCTTCCGGGTCAGTGAGGAGCGCAACGGCACCGCCATCGCGCGCCTGGACGGCATACCGTGCGCCGTGGCTGTGAGCACCCTTGATTCCGACGTAGAGATCGCCGGGGTGCAGGTCCTCGGTGCTCAGGGTGACGCCGGAGATCTCGACACCGTCGAGCGATCCGACCGATTCGAGGCCGAATTCTTCAACGAGACCAGCAAGAGACCTGGCCGAGGGATGCTCCGGGCGAAGGACCGGGGGGATCCGAGCGGTCACGCAATCCTCTTTCTGGAAGAGCAGCCGGTTCACCACATCGTCTGGACGAACGGTGCTCGTTTTGTTGATGGTTCGACCCGGTACCTCGTGAGCACCTCGGTCATGACTTTCTTGAACGCGGGCGCTGCAAACGCCGACGAACCCATCGTACTTGGCCCGAAGGTCACGACGACAACGTACTGCGGGTCCTCCGCCGGAGCGATGCCAGCGACTGAAATGATGTATTTGTTCGTGTATCCGGAACCGTTCGTCGATGCGACCTGGGCCGTCCCTGTCTTCGCCGCGACGCGGTAGCCGGGAATCTTCAGCAGGTCGGAGATCGGGCCGCCGGTGACGACCGTCTCGAGCATCTTCACCGTTTCATCCGCCGCCTGCTGGCTGATCACACGCACCGGTTTCGTGGTCGGCTTGTCGGTGACCGTGCCATCCGAGTGATAGCAGCCTTCAACGAGTGTGGACGGCTCGCGCACACCATGGTTGGCGAGCGTCTCGAAGATCTGCGCGACCTGCACGGAAGTTGCGCTTACGCCCTGCCCGAATTCGACGGTGCGGTTGGTGATCGGGTCCCAGGTGTTCGCGGGCGACAGGTATCCGGCCGACTGCTCCGCTCCGAAGTCGACGGCAGTCTTCGAGCCGACGCCAAACTTCGCCATGTAGTCGTGACGTTCCTGCGCACCCATCTGCTCGGAGAGCACGGAGATCCCGATGTTCGACGAGTTCTCGAGCACGCCCGCGGTCGTGTAATGGAGCGTGCCGTGCACGAACGAGTCCTTGATGTACTGGCCGGCCGGAAGGCCCTTCGTATACACCGGCGGCACCACGATCCGCGTGGTCGGGGTGATCTTTCCCGCGTCGATCAGCGACGCGGCGCTCATGGCCTTGAACGTCGATCCAGGCTCGTATGGCGTGCTGAACGCGAGCGAACCGAGGGCCGTGCGCTTTGCGCCGCTGACGTTGTTCGGGTCAACCGTCGGATAGTCGGCAACCGCGAGGAGATGACCGTCTTTGACCCGCTCTACGACGGCGGTCGCCCAGGGGGCTCCGATCTTCTTCGCCTGCGCGATGATCGCCTGCTGAACGTCGTACTGCAGGTCGTGATCGATGGTCAGCTTGACCGTGCCACCATTCTTCGGATCGGTCTGCTTGACAGTACTACCGGGGATTCGCGTGCCGTCGCGACTCTTCTCGTAGGTTGATTGACCGTTCGTGCTGGCGAGACAACTGTTGTTCATCAGCTCGATCCCCGCCTGCGGACCGTCGGTTCCAATGAAACCGAGGAGGTTGCCGGCAATCGCCCCATTGGGGTAGCTCCTGGCCGGGTGCGGCTCCCAGGCCACACCGCTGATCTTCAGTTTCTGCACGGCGTCGAACACATCCAGCGTGACGCTCTTGACGAGGTAGGCGAAGTCAGATTTGGGATTCTGGTTGATCGCGGCGACGAGATCCGTGGTGCTCGAGCCAGTCACCGCACTGATTTTCGTGAGTGCAGACGTGAGTAGTGCCGGCGTCTTGTACACGCTCAGCATCACTTTCGGCGATGCGGTGATGTCGAAGCGGTCGACGCTGTCGGCGAGGACGGCGCCATTGGTATCGACAATCGCGCCGCGCGTGCCGTAGGTCGTTACGGTCGACGAGCGATTCTCGATCGCGAGCTTTGTCAGAGCGGCGGATTGGACCACCTGCAGGTCGACAAGACGACCGGTGAAGACGCCGACGACTCCGAAGATCGTGATCATGGTCAGCGTGAGACGCCTGGCCGTGCTCCTCGACTTCTTCATGTGTTCGCCTAGTGGGTTGTCGGTGACGGCAGATCGCCGGAACCGGCTACCACCGTTTCGGACGAGCCGACGTTCGTCGGAGTGCCTGCGCTCGATTCTGTGGCCCCGTTGGATGAATTGCCCGCATTCGCATCGCCGTGTCCCGACGTTGAGGTCTTGACGAGCGGAACGTCGGTGAGGAGTGAGTTGGGTACCGAGCCAGTCGCACCATTGGCGCTGCGACCGGAGCTCGACGAACCGTGCGCGGCAACGGCGGCGGCACCAAGCACCTTTCCGTCGGACGCCCGAAGGAACGCGGGTGACGAATCACTGACCATGCCCAGCTCGCGGGCATTCGCAGCAAGGTTCTGCGTTGAGCCGACCGTTTGCAGCTTCTCGTTAAGCGCGGATGCCACGCGTGCGAGGTCGCGCTGTTCGCCTTGCAGGGACCCGATGCGGTATGCACCGCCGGAAAGCGCGATGCTCAGCAGCAGCTGGGCCATGAAGATGCCGAAGATGACGGCGGTGACAATGATCGCGTAGCCGATCTTCGGACGCGCGAGGCGACGAGTGCGAGTGGAAACGAGGTGTACTCGGCGCGGGTGTTGTTCTTCTGCGCGCTCACGCGGTCGGCTGACCGGGAGTGCCACTGCGAGGTTCGAGCTCATGCTGCTTTCCTGACTCTTTCGATGGCGCGCAGGCGCACCGGGGTTGCACGCGGGTTTGTCGCCTTCTCGGCGTCGCTGGCGAGCTCGGCCCCTCGGACGAGGAGCTTCAGTTCCGGGCGGTGCTCAGGAAGCTCGACGGGAAGCCCCGCCGGCGCCGTCGAGGCTGACCCCGCCGCAAAGGCACGCTTGACGATTCGGTCTTCGAGGGACTGGTAGGCCAGAACGACCATGCGTCCGCCGATCTCGAGAACCCCGATCGCCGCGGGGATCGCTCGTGAGAGAACGGCGAGTTCCTGGTTGACCTCGATGCGCAGCGCCTGGAACACCCTCTTGGCGGGATGACCCGTCCGCTGAAGTGCTGCAGGAGTGGCCGCGATGATCAGGTCGACCAGTTGAGCAGACCGCACCAGCGGTGTCGCGTCGCGAGTGTCCACGATGCGGCGGGCGTAGCGAGGTGCCAGTTTCTCCTCGCCGAATTCGTAGAAAATTCTGCGCAACTCGGACTCGCTGTACTCGGCGAGGATGCGCTCCGCGGTCAGTGGCGACGTCGAATCCATCCGCATGTCGAGCGGGGCATCCTTCGAGTATGAAAAGCCGCGGTCGACGCGGTCGAGCTGCAGCGAGGACACGCCGAGGTCGAACAGGATGCCCGACGCCTCCGCCAGGTGCAGAGAAGCAAGTGCCTCGGGAATTTCGTCGTACACGGCGTGTACGAGGTGCACGCGTGCACCGAATGGCGCGAGCCGCTCCCCCGCCAGCCGAAGTGCCTCCGGGTCGCGATCGATGCCGACCAGTACAAGCTCGGGGAACCGTTCGAGGAACGCCTCCGCGTGACCCCCGAGGCCGAGCGTGGCGTCGACGAGAATCGCGCCGGGCGTGCCGATCGCGGGGGCGAGAAGTTCCACCGTGCGTTCGAGGAGTACGGGAGTATGCAGAGAGGAGGTGGCCATATGCTGCCGGGCGAACCCCCAGGCACTGATCCCCATCCATTCGATGACCTGACGTCGGGGAAGTGATGTCAGGGCGATGAACGGCTGGGGGTCGGCGTCTGGGCGCTAGAAGAGCCCCGGGATCACCTCCTCCGTGGTGTTGGAGTATTCGGATTCGGTTGCGTCGTAGTACGAGTTCCAGGCCTCGGTGTCCCAGATCTCCGCGCGGGTACCCGCACCGATAACCGTGAGGTCGCGACCGAGACCCGCGTAGTCGCGAAGTGCCGACGGGATTGTGACCCGTCGCTGTTTGTCGGGCTGCTCCTGGTTTGCGCCGGAGAGAAAGAGCCGAAGGTAGTCCCGAGCCTGCTTGCTGGTGACGGGTGCCTGGCGGATCTTCTCGTGCAGGCTCTCGAATTCACGAGTGCTGAACACGTAAAGGCAGTGCTCCTGCCCGCGAGTGATGACGACCCCGGATGACAGCTCGTCCCAGAACTTCGCCGGAAGGATGAGGCGCCCCTTTTCGTCGAGCTTCGGCGCGTAGGTGCCAAGAAACATCGGCGCGCTCCCCTCAACGATCCGGCCAGAATTTCAGGTTGCCTCCACTTTACTCCACTTCACTCCACAAACCTACGATCTACCACTCAAATGTTGCCGAAATTGGCAAATGACCCCCGTAATGGCGGCAAATTCGCGCGTGGAGGACAGTGGAGGAGAATTGACGAAATATGGCTGAAAACAACCCGTCGGTGGGCTTAACGCAAAAATGACCAGCCCCTGCGGGCTGGTCATCACATCTCGGTGGGGATTGTCCCCTGACCCGATCTAGTCGTTCACTACTCTTCGTGCTCGCCCGGCCGCTTGTCCCAGCGGTCATTGAGGTTCTGCATGAAAGTGCCGCGGCGACGTTCCTTCTCGGCATCGTCGCGAGAAAGCGGCGCAGCATCCATCCGACCCCGACGAGGAGTCACCGCGATGAGAACGCCGGCGAACATGATTGCGAAGCCAAGGACGCCAACAAGCGGCTGGCGGATGACGACACCGGTGATGAGAACCGCGAGCCCGACGATGCCGACGAGGATTCCTGCGACGACCACCGAGTAGGTGGGCTTCACTCGCCGAGCGGAAACCGCCGCGACAAAGTCGGCGTCGTTGTGATAGAGGCTGCGCTCCATCTCCTCCAGGAGGCGCTGCTCCTGCTCAGAAAGTGGCATCCTGTTCCCCTCAGGCTCGGGACTGACGCTGATAAATAGGACTTAAGTGTATCCCCGCAGCTCTGGCTAGGCTAGGAGCGTGGCTGTGAGTACCCGGTTAGTTGATTTGGTCCAGCTGCGTATCGACGATTTCCTCGATTCTCGTGCCCCGATAATTTCAGAAATCGCTCCAGAGCTCGCAACCTTCGTCGACTATTCGCGCGAGCTGCTCCGCGGCGGCAAGCGATTCCGCGCACTGTTCTGTTATTGGGGCTGGAACGCGGTCGGCACAGCCTCCGAGGAATTCGATCCCCTCGGTCCCCCTGACGACCCGACCGATCTCGACGCGGTCGTGCGGGTCTGCTCCGCCCTCGAAATCTTTCACGCCGCAGCCCTCGTGCACGACGACATCATTGACAACTCGGATACCCGGCGGGGCGTCGCGGCCGCTCACAAGAAGTTCGAGACGCTGCATCGCGCGAGCGGGTGGACCGGAGACGGATCGGACTTCGGTCGATCCGGTGGTCTGCTGCTCGGGGATCTCCTTCTCGGGTGGAGCGACGAGCTGCTGGATGACGGTCTTGCGCTGCTCGAGCGCCACGAGTTCGGACTCGCCGCGCGTGCCGAATTCAACCGGATGCGTACGGAAGTCACGGTCGGCCAGTACCTCGACATCCTCGAGGAGCGGTCCTGGCGCAGTTCCCACGACGCGGAGCACCTGCGCCGCGCACACCGGGTGATCGTCTACAAGTCGGCCAAGTACAGCGTGCAGGCGCCTCTCACCATCGGAGCCTCGCTCGGCGGCGGTACGCTCGCCCAGGTTGCCGCGCTGCGCGACTTCGGGCTGCCTCTCGGTATCGCCTATCAACTCCGCGACGACACGCTTGGCGTCTTCGGCGATCCGCAGGTCACCGGTAAGCCCGCGGGAGACGATCTGCGCGAGGGCAAGCGAACAGTACTTATTGCACTCGCGCGCGCCAGCCTTCCCGCCAATGCGGTGCGCCTGCTCGACGAGCTACTCGGCGACCCTGAACTTGACGCCGAACAGATCGCGATGCTGCAGAGCACCATCCGCGACTCCGGGGCAATCGACAGGGTGGAGCGGATGATTGCGCACAACGTCGAACTCGCCCGCGCCGCGCTGGCCGAGGCACCACTCACCCGGGCTGCGCTGGATCAACTGAAGCAGCTCACCGACACAGTGATCAACCGCACGGCATAGCTGGGCAAGTTGCGTGAGCTGTGCTCAGAAACCCAGAGCCTGCGCCACGCGACGCACCTCTGCCTTGCGGCCGCCACGCAGGGCGGCGATCGGGCTGAGGCCCAGACTGTCCTCCGGGCTCAGCAGCCAGGCCATCGCCTCTTCGTCGCTAAACCCGCTGTCCGCCAGCACCACGAGGGTGCCCCTGAGCTCGCTCATCGGCTCGCCGTCGACGATGAAGTCGGCGGGAACCCGCCAAACGCCGTCCACTCGAGAAGCGAGCAGAGCCCGGTCTTCGATGAGACGGCGCACCTGGCTGACCTTGAGACCGAGCAATTCGGTCAGGTCTGGAATTGTGAGCCATTGCACGTCGGGGAAGTCGGACACGCGTTAATCCTTCCATGTCCCGCCTGACAATCCGCGCATTGGCGCAGATGTTTCCGGCATGTTAACTGGAATCACACCAGCAACGGTGATTGACAGGGGTAAGATTCTGTGTCAATTTTGTGTCAGGCAATTACGGGGGTACTGCTGACGCGGCGACCCTGTGAATTCGAGCCGATAGCAGGATGGAAAGCTCATGGCGACTCTTTCAGAGCGTGAACCGGTCACGGTGTTCCCTCTGGCGCCCCTTGTGCCCAGTCACTTTGGTGCCGAGCAGGATGCGGCGGGTGCCCGTCATCTCGGGCCCAGAGACCGCAGCAAGATCGCGCGCAGCTTCTTCACGACGATGCCAATCCTTCTCGTCGGTTCGCTGGCGATTGCGACCCTCAACCTCACCGGCGCGCTCGACAACCCCAACGTTCGCCGCCCCCAGGGTGCGAAGTCCGACACGTCGGATCTCGGCAAGACGATCAAGGAGGCGCTCGCGTCCGCCAATCGCGGAACTGACGCCGTTGCGGTTCCGGCGGCGTCCGTTGACGCGGCGTCGGTGCCGGCGACTTACCGGGTACGCGGGGGCGATACCGTCAGCGCGATCGCGGGGAAGTTCGGATTGTCGACCGCATCCGTGCTCGCGATGAACGGTTTGAGCTGGAAGACGGTGATCTTCCCCGGACAGGTGCTTCGACTCACCAAGGCGACCAAGC
>JAUZFR010000142.1 GCA_030840335.1 Actinomycetota bacterium
CGAAGCCTCCCTCGCAGGAGTTGCACGCCAAACAGCTCGGCCGCGACCTCGAGGTGTACATCTACCGCGACAAGCAAGCCCAGGCCGGATGCGACGCAGGAGAACAACCGCGGGCCGCCGCGGGAAATGACATCGTCCTGGTTGCGCTCACCTACCCGTTCCGCGACATCGGAACCGACTAACTCGACCCGAGTTGACTCAAATGGTTGTTACGGCGCTGAAATGGCAGCCATTAGAGTCAAGTCGGCGGCGCGAGGCAAGTAAAACCGCGAGGAAGGTGCAACCGCGAGCAGGCACCTACTTGCGCACTCGCACCTTCGCGAGCTTCTCGCGCCAGGCTGCGCGCGGCGGCAGCGGCGGCTCAACGATCGAATCCGTGACCTTCTCACCGCGGTAGAGCGCCTCAAACGTCGACAGCGTCTTCTGGATGTCGTGTGCTTCGACGATCTTGAGGCTCTCGCGCTTCATCCGGGTGTAGTCCTCCGGGGCCATCGTCAGGACCTCCGTCAGGCGGGCGGCAAACTCATCGACGTCGCCGGGCTCGAAGAGAAACCCATTCTCGCCGTCGTGCACCAGGTGGGGAAGCGCCATCGCGTTGGCCGCGACGATCGGCACGCCCGACGCCATTGCCTCCATGGTTGCGATGCTCTGCAGTTCCGCAATGGATGGCATGGCGAACACGGTTGCGCGCGTGAGGGCGCTGCGCAGGTATTCGGTCGAGACATAACCGGTGAACTTGATGCGGTCACCGAGTCCGAGGCGTTGCGCGAGGTGCTTGAGCTCGCGCTCGATCTCGCCCCCTCCGACGATCTCGAGTTTCGCGTTGAGATCTGGCGAGAGCTTGGCGAACGCCTCAATGAGCTTGTCGATCTGCTTCTCGCCGGTCACGCGGCCCACGAAGACGATCAGGTTCTCGGTGCGCGGCTCGAAACTGGGGGTGTACTGGTCGGCGTCGATACCGCAGGATATGGCGAGCACGCCACGAAGACTGGTGTGCGCCTCGAGATAGTCGGCTGCGCGACGCGTCGGCGTGGTCACGGCTTCCGCGCGGCCATAGGAACGCATCGCCGCTGCCCAGTAGGCGCGCACGGCCGTGGCCTGAAGCCGCTTCGGGATGATCGCCGTGTGGTCAAGGAGGTTCTCCGGCATTACGTGGTTGGTGCCGATGATCCGGATGCCTCGCTTCTGCGCCTGATGCGAGAGCCCGCGGCCGGTGACGATGTGGGACTGGAAGTGCACGACATCCGGCTTCACTTCGTCGAGGATGCGCGCGCTGTTCTGCTCGATGCGCCACGGAAGGGCGAAGCGAAGCCACGGATGCGGGTACCAGCGCCAGCTGTAAAGCCGGTGCACGGTGACCTTCTCGCCGAAATGCTCTTCGATGAACGTGCCATGACCGCGATAGGTGCCGGCCGGAGCGACAATGTGCACCTCGTGGCCGCGGTGAGCGAGGCCTGCGGCAAGGCTCGCGGCGAACGTTGCAGACCCGTTGATCTCTGGCGAAAAAGTGTCTGCGCCGATCACAATCTTGAGGCGTGGTGCTGGCGGTTCCGCGCTTTGGGGGGCGTCAGTCAAGTTGGGGGTTCCCTTGTATATGTCGCGCCGGGTCGAAGCCTTATGGGCGCGTGATCCAGTGGAAAGCTAAAGTCCACCGTACCCTAGCGCCGAATTTGCGGGTGATGTTTTGCCATTTGAAACACGCCATAAATCGCGATCGCCCCCGCGACGACGAACGCGAAGGCTGCCCAGAGCGGCGCGGTCGCCGCCTCGCCCAGCACGATGATTCCGATCGACACACCGACCAGTGGGTCCACGACCGTGAGGCCCGCGACCACGAGATCCGGCGGACCGGACGAGTACGCGGTCTGCACGAAGTAAGAGCCAAGGAGCGCGGCGAGAATGAGCCCGACCACGCAGACGATCGTCAGCCAGTCTCCCGTGACGAGGTGGAATCCCGATTCGAACAGCGTGTGCACGCGGTCGATGACGACCTTTGCGAGCGTCGCAACGAATCCGAACAGGATGCCCGCCCCGACGATGTAGAAGATTGTGGTGAATCGCTTGCGGAAGAATGCGAAGACGAGCGCGAGAACGACAAGCACGACAGCCAGAATCGTCGCGACCACTCTGAGCTGTGTGTCGTGGATTGCCGGGGACGACGTCGTCAACGCCGCAATGGTCACGAACAGGCCAACCCCGCCAACGCAGAAGATGATCGCCCGAATCGACGGTCCGTCCAGCTTCGTCTTGCTCACTCGCGCATTGACGATCGACGTGATGACGAGCGCGACGGCCCCAAGCGGTTGCACGACGGTCAGCGGCGCCAGATACAGGCTGACCAACTGGAAAACGATCGCGAGGCCGAGCATCAGAGTGCCGATGAGCCAGGACGGACGCCGCGCCAGCGAGACCAACTGGCCGAGGTTGAGGCCTGCCTTGTCTTCAGGGGCCGTGGCGGCATCCACTTTGTTGACCCCGCGATGCTGGAATTGCGCGCCCAGCGCCAGAAACACCGATCCGACGAGCGCGACCGGGATGCCGAGTGCCTGCGCTGGGGTCAGTGACGCCAGATTGGCGATATCCGAGATGGTCGCAAGCACTTGACGAATCTACCGGTCTGACAGCCGATAACCTGTGTGAATGGCCGTACTCCCGATCCGAATCACCGGCGATCCGGTACTCCACACAGCTGCATCCGTCGTCTCGGACTTCGACGAAACTCTTGTGACACTGGTCGGCGACATGTTCGACACGATGGCCGCCGCGCCCGGTGTCGGGCTCGCCGCGCCGCAGGTCGGTGTTCCGCTGCGCATCTTCGTCTTCAACTGGACCGACGACGACGGAGTTCTGTGGCGCGGAGCCGCGATCAACCCCGAGCTCTGGATCACGACGACCCCGACCGGCGAAGCCGACGAAGAAAGCGAATCGGAGGGATGCCTGTCGCTGCCGGGCGAGCGCTTCCCGCTGCGGCGTGCAGACAGGGCGATCCTCACGGCGACCGACCTCGATGGCAACCCGTTTGAGATCGAGGCATCCGGATGGCTCGCCCGCATCTTCCAGCACGAGTTCGACCACCTGAATGGCGTGCTCTACGTCGACAGGCTCGAGCATGACTATGAGAAGTCGGTAGCGAAGGCGATTCGCAAGGGTGGCTGGGGCGTCCCGGACCAGAGCTGGATGCCCGGAGTCGATCACCCCGAAGGCTAAGTCAGCAGGCGGATCAGCGCGGCAGTCGCCGCCGCCGCGATGATAACCAGGATGAACGGCACCCGAAGCGCGAACAGCACGGCCGCGACCAAAACGGCCGGCACCCGGGCGTCGAACGTGATCTGAGCGCCGGAACCCAGCGTCTGTACCGCGACCAGTGCTGAGAGCAGCGCGATCGTCAGCAGGCCCGTGATGCGTGAGGGAGCGGGCTTTTCAACCAGACTCTGCGGCACCAGGTAGCCGGCGACTTTGAGCGCGAGCACGATGATCGACCCCAGCAGGATGGTCTCCCAGACGTTCACGCGACTTCCCTCTTCCCGAACCAGTTGAAGAAGCCGACTACCACGGCAACCAGCGCCGCGATCAGGATGGGCACGCCCGCGGGCAGGGACGGCGTCAGCAAAGCGGCGACGACAGCCGCGGCAACCGCGACGACGATCGGCTGAAGGCTCTTGAGCCGTGGCCACAGCAACCCGAGGAAGGCGGCAGCCGCAGCAGCATCCAGTCCGTACGCCCGGACGTCGCCGAGCGCGTTGCCGATTAGCGCGCCCGCGAGGGTCGTCAGATTCCAGCCGACATAGAGGATCACGCCGGTCCACCAGAACCCGGCCCGCTGCGACGCCCGCGTGGGCTGCGCCGTTGCGACAGCGGTCGTCTCATCAACCGTGAGGTGCGCGGCGAGCAGCTTGCGCCACCAGGGGCCGCCGACGATGGGTGACAGGCGGATCGCGTACAGCCCGTTTCGCGTGCCGAGCAGTGCCGCTCCGGCCACCGCTGCAAACCCCGCGGAGGCTCCACCGCTCGCGAGAACGCCGATCAGCGCAAACTGCGAACCACCGCTGAACATGAACAGGCTGAGCACGCAGGTCTGCCAGATGTCGAGGCCGGATGCAACCGATAGTGCACCAAATGACACGCCATAAAGCGAGACAGCGAGACCGACAGCGAGACTCGACCGGATCGCTGCCCGCTCACGCATCCAGATTCACGCCGTGAATGCCGTTGTGGTGTTTGAGGTCGGGGAAGACCGCAGAAACCGAGAAGCCGACACCCGGCAGCGCATTCGCGTGGAACACTCCGCCGAAGAGCGCCGTGCGTTCGCGCATCTCGGTGATGCCCGCGCCGATGAGCACCTCGGTGAGGGCATTGACGTCATCGTCGATGTTGTAGCCGCGCTGCTGGGCGACCTCGTTCGGATCGAGCCCGGCTCGACGAGCGGTTGCGCGTACCCCATCGTCATCGACGCGCACCTGAAGGCTCTCCCCCGCCCAGGTGAACGTCACGCGCGCCTCTGTGCCGTCGCCGCCAAACTTGAGCGCATTCGACAGGGACTCCTGCAGGATGCGGTAGACGGTGACCTCCGCGCCGTGCGGCATCTCGAAACGATCGCCCGTCTCCTCGAATTCCACGACGAGTCCCGCTTCGCGCATGACCCGGAATAGCTCGCGTGCAGACTTTAGCCGCGGTTGTGGCGCGACGTCCGCTTCGCCCTCGCGAACTACGGTCATGACCCGCCGCATGTCGGCGCGCACGCTGCGCGCCGCATCCGCAATGCCCGCGACGGCGCGAACGGCGGCCGTCGGGTCCTGGTCGCCCGAGTACTTCGCACCATCCGCCTGGCTGATCATCAGTGAGACCGAATTGATGGTCACCTCGTGCAATTCGCGGATGATCCGAAGCCGCGCCGTTTGCTCATCAAGCGAGATGCGCAACTCGACGTTGTCGAGCTCAGCGTGCTTGCGTACCGCTCGCTGGCGAAGGTTGCCGAAGCGGGCGATCAGCCAGAGAACGAGAAAAACGAGGGCGACAACCAGCAGGATCGCGGATGTCGCCTCGAATATGACAAATGGTTCGATAGTCAAGAAAGGTCTCCCTCTGGGCCGAACACGCCCAGAGGAAGACTATCGCGATGCGGTTTTGACTCGCGCCGCCTACGGGGTGGGCGGCTGCTGGCCGTTGTTGGCGCGCAGCACTTCGAGGCGGGCGCGGTACTCCTTCTCATCGATGTCACCCTGTGCGAAGCGCTCGGCCAGCGTCGTCTCGGCGGCGCGACCGGCGTTGTTCCACTGGCCGTAGTGACCGAACGGACCGCCACCCATTGCGCCCCAGCGAGCGAACCGACGTCGGCGACCGACGATCGCAAAGATGATGACCAGCACGATGACCACGAACCAGAACACGTGACCGATGATGAATAACGGAAGAAGCCCCCATCCAATATGTCCGCCCACAAGGGCGGCGGACGGCGCGAGAGCGAGCGATGAGAACACGATGATTTCCTTTGTCTGTGAGGCTCCGTCGGAACCTTCTGCATACAGCTTCGCGTGATCGATGTCCCGGCAAATCTGCCCGGCGGAGTCTCATCACTACTCCCTGGAGAGCAGTCGAGCGCAGGCTCGTACTCCTACAGCCAGGCCGCCTTGACGAGACCGGTCTCGTAGGCGATCACGACGAGCTGCACCCGATCTCGCGCGGCGAGCTTTGCCATGATCCTGCTCACGTGCGTCTTCGCGGTCAGAGGGCTCAGGAACAGCTCCCGACCGATCTCGTCGTTGGTGAGCCCCTGGCCGACCAGGCCGAGAACCTCGCGTTCACGCTCGGTCAGGACGCGCAGCTGGGCGGTGTCCGGCGCATCCTTCCAGTCGACCGCTACTCGCTCGAGGAGGCGCCGAGTGACGCTCGGGCTGAGCAGCGCATCCCCTCCCGCGACGACGCGCACCGCCCGGATCAGTTCGACGGGCTCGGTGTCCTTGACCAGGAATCCGCTTGCCCCGGCCCGGATCGCGTGGCCGACGTACTCGTCGAGCTCAAACGTGGTCACGATCACGATGTGAGTGTCGGCAAGCTTGGGGTCGGCGACGATCTGCTCAGTTGCCCAGAGCCCGTCACCATCGGGCATCCGGATATCCATCAGCACCACATCCGGACGCTGCACCTTCGCGACGGCCACGATCTCGCTGCCGCTCCCCGCCTCACCAACGATCTCGATGTCGGGCTCGGCCTCGAGCAGGCTTCGGAAGCCCGCACGTATCAGTCCCTGGTCATCAGCTATCGCAACACGGATCATTCGGCGCCCACTCTCGTTCGCACGGGGATGCTCGCGGCGATACGGAACCCGCCGTGCGTGACCGGTTCTGCGGCCAGCGTTCCCCCGAGAAGTTCGGCGCGCTCGCGCATGCCCAGCAGCCCCCGGCCTTCCGCATCTTCAGTCGGCGGCGGGGCTGTGCCGTTGTCGGTCACGGTCACGCGGTAGAAACCATCGGATTCGTGCAGCTCGATCGTCGCGCGCGTCGCGTTCGCATGGCGAAGGACGTTCGTGAGGGATTCCTGAACGATCCGGTAGATTGCGAGCTGGGTCGCCTGCGGAACGTCGGCCAGCTCGCCCGTGAGCGAAACCTCGAGACCCTGCGTTCTCACCGACGCGGCCAGCGATTCGAGTCGGCTCAGGTCCGGCTCAGGCACCAGCGGGGCATCCTGAGCGCCCTCCGATCGCAGCACGCCGAGCACTGAGCGCACCTCGTCGAGCGCCGACTTGCTCGTCTCCTTGATGCTGGCGAGGGCGTCCCGCGCCTTGTCGGGCTGGCTGTCCATCAGGTGCAGGCCGACGCCGGCCTGCACATTGATCTGACTGAGCGAATGGGCGAGCACGTCGTGCAGTTCGCGTGCAATGCGAACCCGCTCCGCCTGAACCTCGCTCTGCTGTCGCTCGGCCCTGAAGCGCGCGATCTGGCTGTAGCGTTCCCGGCGCGTGCGGACCGCCTCTGCGACGCCGAACACGATGAGGATTCCGAACGTCGTCAGTGCGATGCGCACCGGCGACCAGCTCACCCCGGCGAAGAGCGAGACCGTGATGCTGATAACCCAGCCGGCTGCGACGGAGATCCAGGCCCACAGGCGCGCACCCCTTACGACCGCACCGACGATGGCGAACGCCAGCGAAATGTAGATCGGACCACCATCCGGTGCGCCAATGAAGAGGTCGAGGCAGGCTGCGGCCGTAACCACCGCGACTGTCGGGCCCGGAAATCTTCGGGCTGCAAGCAGTGCCAGGGGGCCCACGATCGCAAGTACGAGGGCGACCCAGAACTGGTTGGTGTCGAGGTTCAGTGGCGCGACAGAGCGGTTGCGGGCCGTAAAGAAGACCGCAGGCACCTGCACGATCAGCGAGATGATCACGGGGACCAACAGCCGGGCGCGCCGCGAGCGCCTGCTGGGGGCGCGACTCATCCACGGACCGTGCCACTCGGCGCCGTAGTGGTGCGGACCAGGGTGTTGCATGGCTCGATGCTACGCGGAGCGGGTCCCGCGGGCATCCGCT
Source organism: Actinomycetota bacterium (assembly GCA_030840335.1). Taxonomy (GTDB): domain Bacteria; phylum Actinomycetota; class Actinomycetes; order Actinomycetales; family Microbacteriaceae; genus Galbitalea. Next base: position 7,526 of record JAUZFR010000142.1, read on the forward strand.
GGCTGGAGCGCGGCGCGTACTCCCTGGGGAGTACCGACATACCGCTCAATTCGTCGCGGAATGCAAAAAGCCCCCGGTCGTGGAGGACCGGGGGCTTCGCTCCCCGACTTGGACTCGAACCAAGAACCTATCGGTTAACAGCCGATTGCTCTGCCAATTGAGCTATCGAGGATGGCGAAACAACTTTGCTACTTTACCAAACCTTGCGGCTTCACCAAACCGGCGGCACCACCTCCCGCTCGTGCCCGCGCCGCGGACGCTCCTTCCCGCCATCTTTCGGAAATTCAGGAAATGGGTCACGCTCGTGGAGCATTTCGCGGCGTGTCGCATCCTCGCTTGACAGATCTCCTGAATTTCCGAAACTTCGCGCGGGCGCCGGGCGGGGCACCGTCAGGGTTGGCGCCGCTAGTCGAGGAGGAGGTAGTTCGGCGAAGGGACCGTCACCGAGCTGGACTTCACCGGCATGCCGTCGTCACCGATGCGGAACGACACGACCGAGTTGGTCAGCTGGTTCGCAACCCGCACGAACGGACCATCGACGACGAGGTGGCGGGGCCAGCCTCCGCCGCAGTCCACCCAGTTGATGGGGGTCAGCTCGCCGCCATCGAAGCCGACCTCGAGTACGGCTATGCGATCCGAGCCCCTGAGGCCGGCGTAGGCGAACCGGCCGTCGTCGCTCACTGCGAGGGCGGCCGCGTGGTCGCCCTCTTCGGCGCCCGGCAGTCCGATCTGGCTGACAATGGCGAATCCATCAGGCCCGCGGCGCAGAACAAAGATCTCAGCGCTCAACTCGGTCAGCACCCACACTGTGTCGGGCGAGAAGTGCAGCAGATCCCGCGGCCCCGATCCTGTCGGCAAGGTCACGGATGCGGTGCGCGTCAAACCCTCTGAGCCCAGGCTGTGCACATACACGTGATCGGTACCGAGGTCGGTCGTGAGAACTGTGGTCGCGTCGATCTGCACTACGTCATGCGCGTGCGGCCCGTCCTGGTTGATTCGCGTGCCCCTGCCCTCGCCGTGCAGTGACTGCGAAGTCTTGAGGATCGCGCCATCCGGCGACAACGGATGAACGTCAACGACGCCGTTTTCGTAGCAGGCAGCGACCAGCATCGAGCGATTGTCCAGCACAGCGAGGCTGCACGGGAGGCCACCCGCCGCATCCTGCGTGCCGAGAAATCGAAGCTCGTCGGCGTCGATGCGAAACGCGGAAACTCCCGGCGCGCCCTCGTTCGCGGCGTACAGCACGTCGCCCGACCGGGCGAGCGCGGATGGCGAATCGGATGCGGCAGCGAGACCGTGGTCTTCGAGAGAGCCATCCGGCAGCACTTTCAGCAACCCGATGCCCTCGGCCATGCCGCTCAGGTCTGCGGTGTATCCGCCTACCCAGATCCGACTAGCCGACACTGAGTTGCTCCGCCGCCTTGATTTCTTCGATGGCCCGGGCAAGACCCTCAACGTATTCGTGTCGAGGGTCTTCGAGCACGTCGTCGACGCCGCCGATTCCGACAATAACGCCGCGGTGCATGACGGCGACGCGATCGCTGAAGCGCCGAACCTCGCTCACCGTGTGGCTGACGACGAGTGCAGAGAACGACCGCTGTTCGTGCAGGTCCTTGATGATGTCGAGGATCGCACCGCGCACGGTCACGTCGATGCCTGCCGTTGGATCGTCCGCGACGAGTAGGGTCGGCTCGAGGATGAGCGCCCGCGCGATCGCAACTCGTTGACGCTGTCCCCGACTGAGTTCATGCGGATGTTTGTTCATCGTGGTCAACGGCAGCCGAACGGCATCGATCAGTGTCGCAACCGCGATCCCCGCGTCACGTGAGTCGAAATGCGGGTCGCGGGAGTAGATGGGATCGGCGACATTCTCGCCAACCGTGAGGCGCGAGTCGAGGCGCGCGCCGGCATCCTGCGGCACGTAGCCCACCCTGAGGGTGAGTCGATCACGCTTGCGCGGACTGAGAGCTCGCACCGACTGGCCGAGCACACTCAGCGTTCCGCCTGTGATGACCGGCGCGCCCGGAATGCCGGCGCCTGCCAGCCCCGCGACGGCGGTAGCGAGGGAACTCTTACCCGATCCGCTCTCACCGATGATGGCCAGAATCTCCCCCTCGGCGATGTCGAAGGTGACGCCATTGACCGCCTGGTACCGCGAGCCCGAGCGCCACGAGTCGTAGCGAATCGACAGGTCATCGGCCGAAACCGCGAGCACGGGGGTAGCCCGATCAGTGGAGTGGTCCACGGTGTTAGTCCTCGTTTCGCAGGGCGCGAAGTGTTTCGCGCCGTTCGGCCTGTTCGACCGGATCCGGCACGGGCAGGGAGGCGAGCAGTCGCTGGGTATACGGATGCTTCGGTGCGACAAGCACCTCGGCTCCCGTTCCCTCCTCGACGAGCTTTCCCTGGTAGAGCACTGCGATTCGGTCGGCCAAAAGGTCGACGACCGCGAGGTCGTGGCTGATGAACAGCGCCGCGAAGCCGAGTTCCTTCTGTAGCTCCGAGAATAGTTCGAGAACCTTGGCTTGAACTGAGACATCGAGCGCGCTGGTCGGTTCATCCGCGATGAGCAGCGTGGGCGACAGCGCCAGCGATCGCGCGAGGCTCGCGCGCTGGCGCTGACCGCCGCTCAACTCGTGCGGATAGTGGTCCCCGAAGGCGCGCGGCAGCTGGACCGCCTCGAGAAGTTCGTTGACGCGAGGGCGAGCGGATGCCGCAT
>JAUZFR010000175.1 GCA_030840335.1 Actinomycetota bacterium
CGTCGGCGTCGTCACCCAGATCGGTACCGCGGTGAAGTCAATCAACATCGGCGACTTCGTCGTCGGCTCCTTTTTCACTTCCGACAACACCTGCGAGATCTGTGAGGCCGGATACCAGTCACACTGCGTCCACCGCACGCCCATGGGCAGCATCGGAACGCAGGCGGAGTTCGCTCGTATCCCGCAGGCCGACGGCACACTGGTCGCAACACCGGGACCGCCGGACGCCGACCTCATCCCATCACTACTCGCGGCATCCGACGTGCTTGGCACCGGCTGGTTCGCCGCGGTCGCGGCGCAAGCTGGACCCGGAAAGACCGTAGCTGTGGTGGGCGACGGGGCAGTCGGTCTCCTCGGAATCCTCGCCGCAAGGCAACTCGGGGCCGAGCGGATCATCGCAATGTCCCGCCATGCCGACCGCCAGGAGCTCGCTCGCCAATTCGGTGCGACCGACATCGTCGAAGAACGCGGCGACGCCGGAGTGGCCAAAATCAAGGAACTCACGAACGGGCTCGGTGCGCACAGTGTCATCGAAGCCGTGGGCACGAACGAGTCGATGCAGCAGGCAATCGGCGCAACCCGTGCAGGCGGACACGTCGGATTTGTTGGCGTCTCGCACGACGTAACAATTGAGGGGCAAGAGCTGTTCTTCTCCGGGGTTCACCTGCACGGCGGTCCGGCGCCGGTACGGCGTTTTCTTCCCGACCTCATCCAGCTCATCTGGGACCGCAGGATCAACCCCGGTACAGTCTTCGACCTGTCTCTGCCGCTCGAGCAGGCGGCCGAAGGCTACAAGGCCATGGACGAGCGCCGGGCGACCAAAGTGCTGCTGTCGCTGTGACCGCGGCCACCGAGACTTCAGCTCCGGCAGCCACAGACGATCGCGGGCGCCTGCCTTGGTTGCCGCTGGGTCTCCTGACCCTGATCGGGTTCGTCCTGGTTGCCATGGAGACCATGCCAGCCGGTCTTCTGCCGGAGATTGCTAGGGGCTTCCACGTCAGCCAGGGAACCGTTGGTCTGCTGGTCAGCGCCTACGCGATTGGCACGGTCATCGTGACGGTGCCCGCGATCAGCCTCACCCGATCGCTTCCTCGAAAGCCGCTCCTGCTCGGAGCGGTCGCCATCTTGTTGGTAGCGAACGCCGTCACCGCTATCTCTCCAACCATCGCGCTGGCGCTGGCATCACGAGTGGTTACGGGAGCCATGTCAGGAGTGATCTGGGGCATGTTCGCGACCTACGCCCGCCAGATCAGTCCGCGACGATATGCCGGTCTCTCGCTCGCGATCGTCTCAACTGGTGCGCCGCTGGGCTTTGCGTTGGGGACACCGCTCGGGTCGGTCCTCGGAATCGCGTTCGGGTGGCAGTGGGCGTTCGCCGGGCTGAGCATCATCGGGCTTGTCGTGCTCGTCTTACTCGTGCGCTTTCTTCACCCCGTTTCGGGGCAATCGGCCGAAACTCGACTGTCTGTCGGCCGGGTCATTCGTATCCCCGGCCTGTGGATCGTCCTGGCTGTCATTGTGGCCTGGATGATCGCGCACAATACGATCTACACGTACATCTACCCATATCTCCACTTCACGGGAACCGGCATCTCGGCAAGCCTGATGTTGGTGGTTTACGGAGTCGCCGCAGTCGGAGGCGTGGTGATTACGGGCGCGCTCCTCGACAGGTATCCCCGCCCGCTGCTCCACCTCAGCGCCCTCATCTTCGTGATTGCCGGCGCGATGCTGATCATCGGCAGCCATTCCGCCGCCATCGTAATGATCGCCGCGGTCCTCTGGGGCGTCGGGTTCGGTGGTGCGTCCACCCAACTGCAGGCGGCGATTACCTCAATCAGCGGTGCCAACGCCGATGTAGCGAGCTCATTCCTGCCGGTGGCATTCAACCTCGCCATCTTCGCCGCCGGGATTGCGGGCGCTGCACTCCTCACGGTTTTCGATGGACTCGTCCTTGCAGTTCTCATGGTGGCCCTGGGTTCAGCAGCTTTCGTTCTCACCTTCATCGGGCGCCCAACCGCGTTCCGGGCTCAGTTGTAGAAAGCACACCAGTCAGGATCTTGCATCGCCGTCTTGAATGGACCGCGACGGCGATCGGTTCACGCCCGGTCAGGCCGCGAATTCGAGCGCGAAAACCTTCAGGATTTTTTGAGCCTCTTCAACTTGATACGCGCTTTCGACTGGCGTTATATTTTCTGCAGTTGAGTCACAGGGACTCAAGTTCAAGAAAGGGGAATTTTCACCATGGCAATGTCATTTGATCCTTTCAGCGAGCTGGATCGCCTCACCGGCAATCTGCTGCAGTTCCGGCCAGGCTCGCGTTTCATGCCTGTGGATCTGTACCGCGATGACGAGCAGTACGTGCTCGTCGCCGACTTGCCCGGCGTTGACCCGGGCTCGGTGGATGTCGACATCGATGGCCAGCTCCTGACCATCCGTGCCGAACGAACCGAGGGCATCCACGAATCGGTCAAGTGGCTGTCGCAGGAGCGCCCGTTCGGCAGCTACCTGCGTCAGTTCAACCTCGGTGACGGTGCGGACTCGGCCAAGATCAGCGCCAACTACGACAACGGTGTCCTCACCATCACCATCCCGATCGCGGAGCGGGCGAAACCGCGCAAGATCGAGATCTCGGCCGGGCACCGGTTGTTCAAGAAATCGACCGAAGCGCTAGCGAGCTAGCCAACGGGGAAGTACTGCCCCGCTGTGGTGGCCGTGCCAATTGGCATGGCCACCACTTGTTTATCGAGAACTATTCGCTTCTTCCGCGACCGCCGGGGATCGTGAGTCTCTGGCGTCGCCCCGGTGGACGCCGCCTCGCCGTCCGATTGCTCTTCACGGGCAGCGAGCAGCTACGGGACCGTCTTGCGCATCACGGTTTTGCTCTTGCCGATGTGACGCTCGAACGTGAATCCGGCCTTCTCGAACATGGCCCTCGTGCCGTTGTGGAGGAACGAGGACGACGTCTTCTTGCCGGGGGCGAGCTCGTTGGGGAACGACACCACCTCGCCCCCGCCGGCCTGCGCGATCAGCTCGAGCGCACCATCCAGCGCCTCCCGCGCCACTCCGGAACGTCGGTGGTCGCGATCGACGAAGAAGCATGTGATGCGCCACGGCGCGGGCTTGGTCTCGCCCGCGTCATACTCCTTGCGATGGTAGATGCCCGGCAGTTCGACCGGACTGCCGTATTCGCACCACGCGATCGCATCGTCGCCATCGAAGACGAGCGCGGCGTGCGCGACGCCCTCCGCCACGAGTCGCTGCTTGAACGTCGGCCCGTCGTACTCGCTCTTGACGGTGTGCTCAGTGTCGCCGTGGAAATACGAACAGTAGCACCCGCCCCAGACCCCGTTGTGCTTCTGCGCGAGCGCCAACCACGCCGGGTAGGTCTCGGGAGTGAGCGGCTTGATCACGTGTGAAGTCGTCACGACACCCGCCAATCCGAGACTCCCGATTGCTCGTGGAAGGTGGCTGGCGTGTATCCGGTCGGAACGTCCTCATCGGCCATGGCAGACTCCTCGCGTCGGTGCTGCCAGTCTGCCAAGTGGCTCCGACTCTTGACAAGGTCGGCACACCTGGCGAACGCCGCTTGCGGTAGTAGACAACTTCGATCGCTGTGACGTTCCTTCCACCGGTGTTCGTATGCCCGAATCCGCCCAGCGGATGATGTCCCAGTTCCACGACGCAGGCCCGTTGCCTTCCGCATGGGAAGATATCGTGCATGGGTAGATCGCGCCCTCATCTGGAGTGTTCATGAAGGCCGTTTCTTCCTGGTCGTTGCATCACACGCTCGGCCGGTATTTCGGGGCCGTCGCGGCACCGAGCGTCGGTCGGCGGCTTGCAGTTGATGCGGCGACTCCCCCTGATGGCGTGCCGCTGCTTGAACTCCCGGCGCTCTTGAAGGAGCGCGGGTTCGACACCCTGCAGCTGTGCCACTTCCATCTGCCATCCCGGGACCGGACCTATCTTGGCGAGCTTCGGCACGCTCTGGCGGAGTCGGAGATTGAACTCGACGCGCTACTCGTCGACGACGGCGACTTGACCGACCCTCACGAGGGTGAAGCGCATCGCGCCTGGATCAGCGGTTGGGTGGAGGATGCGACCACCCTTGGGGCGCGCCGCGCTCGGATCATCGCAGGGCGCGCGGCACCCACCGAGGAGGCGCTCCGCGCGAGCGCGCACGGTCTCCGGCAGCTCGCCCGCGATCACGACGGTATCCGCGTCGTGACAGAGAACTGGCTCGAACTCACGCCCGGTCCACGCGAGGTGCTGCACATCCTCGATGCGACCGACGGGGCCGTCGGGCTCCTGATCGACACTGGCAACTGGGCCGGTTCGACCAAGTACGACGACCTCGCTATGATCGCTGCCCGCGGCGAGACCTGTCACGCGAAATGTCATTTCGGACCCGGCGGCGGCCGTCTCGATGACTTCCGCCGCTCGCTCGAAACGCTTCGCGACAACGGCTATGCGGGCCCCCTCGCGCTTGTCTATGACGACGACACCGTCGATGAGTGGACCGGTCTCGACATCGAGCACCAGGTCGTCAGCGCTGTCTTCAGCGGCGCGCGATGAACAAGAGGCCGCGGGTCGACGTCGCGATCGTCGGCGCGAAGACCTCGGCCATCCGAGTCGTGCTCGCGCATCCGCTCTACCGGGCATCAACACTCGCCCTATTTCTGTCAGGTCTCGGGATCTCCGCCGCCGCGCCCCTCATCGCGTCGTACCTCGTCACCGACCTCGGCGCGTCACTGCCCGTCGCCGGGCTCTACTACCTCGCGAACCTCGCCGCACCGGTCGCCGGATACCTCGTCGGAGCGCGATCCGACCGCACAGGGAAACGCCTCGGACTCTTCCGAATCTGCGCAATCGTCGGATTCGCCGGCTGGATCGGCATCGCGTTCTCCACCGAACTGTGGATGCCGTTCGTCATCAGCTTCGTCGCGCTGGGATTCGCCGGCGCCGCGACATCCCAGCTGTTCGCCGCGATTCACGACGAGTTCACGGCACACCCGACAACGGCCAATGACGGGGTCGTCGCCATCGTGCGTATGGCTCTCACCGCCGGATGGGTCATCGGTCCCGTCCTCGGCTCCATTCTCGCCGGCTACGCTGGCTACCGCGCCATGTTCATCGCCGTCGCCGTTGCGACACTCGCGCAGATCATCCCCCTCGGAGGTCTCCGCGGCACCCCGCCACCGCTCGTGCCTGAACACTCGACACGTCCCAGAAGCGCACCGACCTTCCGCGCCATGCTGCCGCTCCTCGCGTTCACGGCGCTGTACATCTGCGTCTACGCGGGCGAATCGGTCAAGTACGCATACCTACCGATCTACATGCACGAACAACTCCGGCTCGCTCCCGCACTCAGCGGCGCGATCATCGGCATCCAACCACTCGTCGAGCTCGCTCTCATGCCCCTCGCCGTGATCGTCGGCCGCCGGATCGGCATGACCCGACTCATGGCCTTCGCCGCAGGCTGTGGTGTTGCCGCGAACATCTGCTTCGCTACCACCGGCACCCCCACCGGCCTCTTCGCTGGGCAGATACTCATGGGAGCCGTCTGGGGCGTGTTCGCCGCCCTCGGAATCATCGTCGCCCAACGCCTCCTACCCACCGCCGTCGCTACAGCATCCGCAATATTCATCAGCTCCACGGCAATCAGCTCCGCCATTGGCGGCCTCGTCGGCGGCCTCGGCGTCGCCGCGATCGGCCTCCCCTTCGTCTTCTTCATCCCCGCAGGATTCGCCGCCATCGCGGCCATCGGCCTCGTCGCCATGACCCGCATCGAGAAATCACGCCAGGCCACCGCGCCCCAGGACTAGTTGGTCAGCGCGTGAGCGACGCCAGCTCAGCTCTCAGTTCGGCGAGGTCGCGGTCGAGCGCCGCCTGCGGATCCTCGTGGAACAGCAACATCGTCGGCAGCGATGTCGCGAAGTAGTCGATGCGGGCTGGCGTCTCAGCGAGCTCCTGGATCCAGACGCGGAGTTCGTTGATGAGACGGTCGGCGGCGTCCTCCTCGCCCAGGTTGCGCAGTGCGCGCGCCGACCATAGCGTCTGTGTGCTGAACGAGCGAGTGCTCATGCCGAGGAAGTCGCCCGAGAACGCCGACGCGGTTTGCCAAGAGCCACGAGCCGCGTCGATATCACCGTTCGCCGCGTAGGCATCACCCAAAAGACAGTAGAGCTGAGCGGCATTCGCCAGGGGGTGTCTCGCTTCACCCAGACTTTCTGGCGGGAAGAGCGCTTCGAGCAGGTGCGTGACCGCAGCGGCGGGATCATTCGCCAGTTTGCGGCTCGCGATTGCGATCGCGGCATCCTCCCACGCTCCGAGCACTTTGCCCTCGCCGCCCTCCCAGGGCTGGAATTGACGCGTAAGGATGATGTCTCGAGCGCGATCTGCCTCGCCGGTGGCCGTTAGCAGGCCCGCGTACACGACCGTGAGATCGTCACGCGTGAGTGGGTCGGCCGCGCTCGCCTGGATTCTCGACAACCGGTCTTCGATGCCGACGCCGACACGGGAGGCGAGCTGGTCGCTCTCGTAGAGCAGCGCAGCGTCGGTGAGGTCTGCAGCCTGAGCGCTGTCGAAATGGTGGGCGGCCAGCTCGGGGTCGCGCGACACGTTGAAGGCGGCGATACCCAGATTCCGATGGATCGCGGCGAGCTCCGTACTGCTGTGGGAGTGCGCGGCGGCGGCGGTCCACGCCGCAATCGCCTCCGCGTAGTTGGCGTGGTCGTAGTGCCAGTTGCCGAGCAGGTAGGCCGCGCGCGCGTCACTCGGATCGCTCCGCAAGCCGAATTGGAGCGCACGGACGTCGTCGAGTCGCAGCGCTTGGGCGAACCGGCCATCGGCGGTGCGCGCCAGCCCGAGCGCCTCGCTCGCGCCAGCCGGATCGCCCGAACCGGATAGGAGCATCGCACGGTGATAGTGAACGAGCGGGGCGACCTGCACCTGGCCAAGTGCGGTGTCGGATGCCGCGACAGCCGCGCGGTCGAGCACGGTCAGCGCCGCGGAGGTGAATCCCGCGCTCGCGTAGTCGAGCGCGACGTCAAGAAGCGTTGGCGCATCTCGCGTGGTCGGGCGTCCGGCCAGGTCGAGGGCCCATTCGTCGAGTGGATCGAGTTGCAGGCGTCGCTCCAGGATCTCGCTGGCCTCCGTCAGGGACCCCTGCGACTGCAGCACGAGCGCGAGCAGGTCGGCGGCCTGAAGGTGATCTGCGTCGAGACGCAGCACCGATCGAAGCTTCTGTTCCGCATCATCCAGTCGGCCCGCTCGGGCGATGGCGCGGGCCGCTTCATAGCCCGCGGGGACTCGCCAGGCAGAATTCCACTCCGCCTTCGCGAACAGTTCGAGCGCTTCCGCGTCCCGACCCTGGCGAACCAGATTCAGCCCGAGTCGGTAGTGCGCCTCGCCATCGGCAGGATTCGGCACTCGCGCGGTCAGCCGGCCGATCGCACGCCTGAGGTGCAGCTCGGCTTCGCGGTACCGTCCGCGGCGATCGAGCGACGCGGCGAGGGCGATGTTGCTGCGGACATCCTCGGGATCGCGGTCGAGAGCTTCGCGCCAATACGGCTCGGGTGCGCGGGTCGCGTGGCGGTACTGCGCCAGGTACTGGCCGATGTAAAAGAGATCCTCGATCGAGTCGACCTCGGCGGGCAGCGGGGGTTCGTTTGCGGTCGTTGGTGCGTCGTCATCGTGGGCGGGCTCGGGTCGCCATCGGGCAATCGTCCGGGCGCCATCTGACACGACGAGTTCGAGGTCTTCGGCCGTGTAGACGCCGTCGAACTCCAGTTCCAGCACGAATGGGTCCGCAGGCCCGAGGCGCGCGGTTCCCGCGAAGAGTGAGCGCCCTTCCTGCCCGAACAACTCAACGGTCGCCTGCTCGAATGGCCGGGTCGCGGATACGCCGAGGCGAGCGGTGGTGGAGTGCTCGTTCGCCGTGACGGTGAGACTGAGCGCGGCCTCGCGATTGGCGAAGGTCGCCGGACCAATCTCGCGGATCGGGAACCAGAACTGGCTGAATGCCTTCGTCTCGCCGGGAGAGAGCCACGAGAAGTCGGGCTGGTTGTCGGTGTAGACGCCGGCCATCAGCTCGACGTAGGGGCCGTCGGTGTCGGTCAGGTTGCGATCCCAGGCCCATCCGAACTCGGCGTTCCCCCACGTCCACTGCTTCTTACCGGGCGCGACATGACGGTCTGCCCAGTGAACGAAACCGGCGTGCCGACCGTGGTCGTAACCGCCGAAGAAGTTCTGCCTGGTCGAGACGACCATGTATGAAGTCGGCACGGGGATGTTGCGATACCAGTCGAGGCGGTCGCCGTCGGGCACCTCGGCGGAGACCTGAGCCGAGTAGTCGACACCGTAGTACCGGCCATCGACCGCGGGGAAGGTCGCGAGCGCACGCTTCGCGTGATCGGCCACGAAGTGAACATCGGTCGGGAAGAACGACTGATAATCGTCGCTGACGGCGGCAGCGACGTTGGCCCACCACAGGAATGTCTGCGTGTCGGGGGTGCGGTTGTAGAGGCGCACGCGAGCCTCGATGAGGCTTGACCCCGGACGCAGCCGGATGCCGTGCATCCCCTTCATCCGGGAGAATGGATCGTGGTCACTGCACCAGACCGTTACGGCGCCATCCGGCTCACGCTCGATTGAGTAGTCGACCGGAAGGAAGGTCGCCGGCCGGTGGTGCTGTGGCCAGTTGAACTCGACCCCGCCCGACAACCATGGCCCGGCGAGCCCGACCAGGGCCGGCTTGATCACATTGTTGCGGTAGAAGAAGTCGTAGTCGGCGGTCTTGTCATAGCCGACATGGATGCGTCCCCCGAGGTCGGGCAGGATCACCAACCGGATGAATTCATTTTCGAGGTGCACCGCGCGCCACGTGTGCGGATGCTTCTCCTGGCTGATCCGTTCGTGGAACGGCAACGGGAACACCTTGCCCGACGACCCCTGGTAGACGCGAGTGTCAAGGAAGGCGGGGTATTCGCTGGGATCGAGAGGCAGATAGGTGTCGATGACCAGGTCCTCCGACCAGGCGGCGACGGGATCCGCGGAAAGCTCGTCCGGAACGGGCGGGAGCTGCAGTCGGGAGGCGGTAGCTGAGCTGGAGCCCTGGCCCGAGGAACTGTGGAACGGCGGGACGACGTCCCTCTCGGAGCTGAGCATGCCAGAAAGGCTACGAGCGGGGTTCGGTCACTCCATAGAGCAAAGCCGTGGACTAACTGGACGATTCAACGATTAGCCCTTGTGCTGGGTCCGGTACTGCCGGGGAGTTACGCCGTGGATCTGCTTGAACTGTCGGGCGAAGTAGAACGGGTCCGGATACCCGACCGATTCGGCGATCGAGGAGATGGTGTCGTTGGTCGTGTCGAGCTTCTCGCGAGCCCGCGCCATCCGAAGCTGGGTTTGGTACTGCAGCACCGGGTACCCGATCTGCTTACGGAACTGCGCGCCAAAATGCGACGAACTCAACCGGGCCATCGAGGCGAGCTCCTCGATGCTGACGTGTTCATTGACATGGCTGCGAAGGTAGGCAGCGGCCTTGTCGATCGCATCCGCAGTGCCTCCGGTGGTCGTGCGATCGGATGCGAGGAGCGCGAGCAGGTGCCACGCGGCGCCCCCGGCGGCCAGGAGGCTCTGGGTGGTCGAGTCGCGCTCCATCCACTGCACTACCTCGGTCATGAGGGTGACGATCCGGTAGACGTCTGACAGGTTTCTGACGGGCGCTTCGTTGGTCATTCCGGCGACCGTGAGGAATTCGGACACCTCGCGGCCGGCGACGTGCAGCCACCACAGCGTCCACGGATCGTCTCCGTCTGCTCCGTAGGCGTGCGGTCGGCCGGGCTCGAGAATCACTACCTGGCCAGCGGAGACTTCGAAGCGACCGGCCTCGGTCGAGCACCAGCCTTTGCCCTTGACGCAGACCATGACGATCGCCTGCGTGACGGGGAGAATCCGGTTGCGTCCGTGGGACTGAGCGTCGGGAAAGTATCCACAGTCGGTGACGACGAGGTGTGTCGTCCCGGGCTGTTGAAGGTACTCTCGGACGCGTGGACGCGGCAGTACGAGCATCCGCTGACCCGGGAAACCATCCGCAATAAGCACAGCCCGAGTGTGAGGCCCCGTCGTCGTTTTGTCCAGTTAGTCAACGGCTTTCGTCTATTGTCGGGCTCCGACCCGAACGTAACGTTTCTGACATGCTCAGAGCCCGTCCCCTACGCGCCACTACCTGAGTCACAGTAAAGAAACGGAGTCGAAGATGACCCACAGATCTCACCGCGGACTCACCGCACTCGCGATTGCCGCGGCTCTAACGACAATCCTCGCGGGTTGCGTCGCCACAGGCGGTTCAGGTGCTGTCGCTCCGCCCAAGAAGGATGCACCGGGTGCGGCGATCCTACAGTCCCGCTTCTCCGACGAGCTGAAGGGCGGTATGCCTGAACTCATCGCCGCCTTCAACGCGAAGGGCAAGGGCAAGGTCACGCTGAACACCATCCCTACGGAAACCTACCGTCAGCAGCTGCCGACCTTCCTCACGGCCAAGAACCCGCCGGACACCTATACCTGGTTCGCCGGCGAGGCCACCCGCGCTTTCGCCAATCAGAATCTTCTCCTCAACATCTCGGATGTCTGGGACAAGAACATGACCAAGTTCCCATCGGCGCTCAAGGCGCTGAGCAAGAACGACAAAGGACAGGAAGTGTTCGTTCCGACGAACTATTACTGGTGGGGCATGTACTACCGAAAGTCGGAGTTCGCGAAGCTGGGCGTGACGCCACCGAAGACGTGGGACGAATTCATCACCCTCTCTAAGACGATCAAGTCGAAGGGCGTCACACCGATCAGCATCGGCCTCAGCGACAACCCGTGGCTCGCCTCGGCGTGGTTCGATTACCTCGACGTGCGAATCAACGGTGGCAAATTCCACCTGGATCTGCTCGCCGGTAAGCACCAGTTCGACGACCCGAAGGTGAAGCTCGTGTTCGAGAAGCTGAAGGAAGTACTTCCGTACTTCAGCAAGTCCGCACTCGGCGTCTCCTACAACCAGTCGATGAGTGACCTCGCCCAGGGCAAGGCCGCCATGTACCTGTGTGGCGCATTCATCTCGGGAGCTGTTCCGAAGGACGTCAAGGGCGACCTCGGGTTCTTCCAGTTCCCGATCATCGATCCGTCGGTGCCGGTCGTTGAAGAGGCTCCCGCTGACGGCTTCATCGCCAGCGCGGGAACGACCCGACCGAACCTGACCAAGCGTTTCCTCGCCTTTGCTGCGAGCACGGAGGGCCAGGAGATCCTCATGAAGGCGCAGGGTGACGCGGCCCTTGCCGCAAACCCCGACGTACACATCACGCTGGGTCCGCTCGCGCAACAGGGCAAGGAGATGCTCGAATCGGCGGCGCAGGTGACGCAGTTCTTCAACCGCGATGCCGGTGATGCACTGCAACCGACCGCGGATGCCGCGTTGACGCAGTTCTTCTCTCAGCCACAGAACGTGGATGCGATTCTGGCCACCTGGCAGAAGGCAGCAGCGAAGGCGCGCGCGGGTTCGTGACTTCCGTCCCTCTGACCACACGCCGGCGGCGGGTAACCTTCCCGCCGCCGGTGGTGTTCGCCCTCGTCCTTGTTCCATTCCTGATCGAAGCAATCGGAGTCTTCTGGCCCGCTGTCCAGGGCATCTCGCTTTCATTCCTGCATTGGAATGGGTTCGGTCCGGCAACCACCGTCGGCTTCGACAACTACACCTCGCTCGCCACCGATGACGTGTTCATCGGTGCGCTGAAGAACACCGCCATCTGGATCGTGCTGTTCGGTGGCATCTCCTTCATCGCCGGCCTCGGCGTCGCAGTACTGTTCCAGGCCGAACGGCGCGGAGTCGGCATCTACCGCACCGCGCTGTTCCTGCCGATCGTGTTCTCGCTCGTTGTGACTTCCCTCATCTGGAGCGCCTTCTTCCAGCCAAATGGCGTGCTCGACGCAATCCTCGACGGCGTCGGACTCTCCAGTTGGAAGCATGTCTGGCTAGGCGATCCGAGCACCGCGCTTTACGCCGTCATCGTCGCAGCTCTCTGGCGAGAGATTGGCTACGTCATGGTGCTCTTTATCGCCGGTCTGAAAGCCATCGACCCGTCAGTGACCGAAGCAGCGAAGATGGATGGCGCGTCCGCCTGGCAGAGATTCTGGCTGGTCACCTTCCCGCAGCTTCGCAATGTGAACCTCGTGATCGTCTCGGTGCTGGTCATCGACTCGCTTCGGTCGTTCGACATCGTCTACGCGATGACCGCCGGTGGCCCGTTCCATTCAACCGAACTGCTCAGCACCTACATGTTCTCCGAGGCGTTCCAGACACGAGCGCTCGGCTACGCATCCGCGATCGCCGTGGTGATCTTCGTGCTCGCGATCGCCGTCATCATCTCCTACCTGGTCCGCGCAATCTCAGACGAAAAAGAGTCATGACAGCGACGACACAAACGCGCATTGGCGCGACGGCCCGACCCGAACGGCTCTCGCCGCCGCGGAGGCGCAAGAGCCGTCGGCGCTCGTTCGCCACCGTCGCATTCCACACTTCGTCCAGCCTGATCTCGCTGGTCTGGTTTGCGCCGATCCTGCTGGTGCTCGTGACATCCTTCCGCACCTTCGACGACGTATCGCGAAACGGGATCGCGAGTGCACCGAGCACCTTTACGCTGCAGACCTATTTCGATGCGTGGGTGCACGGCGAGTTGTTTAGGGCGCTGGTGAACAGCATGATCGTGACTGTTCCGACGGTGGTCCTGACGCTCCTGTTGTCGGCTGCGGCCGCCTTCGGACTGAGCCGCTACCGAATTCCGTTCCGGCGCACCATCCTGCTGGTCATGCTCGCGGGGAACCTCCTGCCGGTGCAGATGATCTTGATTCCGATCACTCGAATCGCCCAGCAGCTGAACATCTTCGACACGCTTGGTGCGGTGATCGCGGTGCAGACCGCGTTCGGCCTTGGCTTCTACACGTTCGTTCTCTACGGCTTCATGCGGACGATTCCGGTCGAACTGCAGGATGCAGCGTCGCTCGACGGAGCCGGACCGGTACGCACCTTCCTCCAGGTGATCCTGCCACTTACGCGCCCGGCGCTCGCTGCCCTCGGAGCGCTGTCGTTCACCTGGATCTTCAACGATCTGCTGTGGTCGATCACGTTGATCAATACCGACTCGAGGCTACCGATGACGGCCGCCGTTCTTTCGCTGAAGGGTCAGTATGTGTCGTCGTGGTCGGTGATCGCCGCGGCCACCGTGATCGCCGCGATCCCGTCGGTGATCGTGTTCCTCTTCTTCCAGAAGAGCTTCATCGGCGGGCTCGCGCTCGGGTCGGTCAAGTAATCGCTCAGACTGGGTCGACGACGACTTCGATCGACCACTCGAGCGGCTCGCCGACTTTCAGTACGGCGACGCGACCGTTGGCGATCCCGCGCCCCAGTGAGTCGTAGTAGCCGGTCGACGGTTCGATGGCGATGACTGCCTCTCGACTGAATCCGCAATTGTCGAACCACAGACCGAGGTAAGGGCAGTTCGGCGTCCAGGATATGCTCAGTTCGCCAGTGCCGGGCCGGGTCAGGCTCGCTGCGCGTGCGCTCGTGGCCGGGTCGACATACAGCTTGCGCACGCCGCGGGGAGGCATCGAATCGATGGTCGCGAGATCGGCAGACCACGGCATCCGCTCGGCCGGTTCCACAAGGACATCGACAACGGATTCCAGATCAGGGACCCGCACAACGGTGCCAGCCGGTGCGCGGAACTGCGGATGTGCCGCCCACAGAAACGGGACGTCATTCTGAATCGCCTCCGCGCGGTAGTCGAGGCGTAGTCCTCCTGCAATCGAGCGAATCGAGCGCTCGAATTCGTAGTCGAAGGAAGTCCCCGCGGCTTGGAGCCAGCCGCCGCCAGCGTCGTGCCACGCAATCGTCCAGAGATCGCCGTGATCCGGGATGTCACGCCCGTTCACCGTGACGGCCTCGATGGATGGAGCGCACTCGTCCCATCCCGCCATTTCGGCATCGGTAAATCGCGCACCTGGTCGGGCCGGATCGCGGATCGGCGCGGCCGCTTGCGTCAGCCACTCCACCCCTTTCGCGTCCACAAGCGAGACGATCTTGCCGCCTCGCGCCGGAACGACGGTGGCCGTCAAGCCGTCACCGGCAATGGTGATTGCCGATTCAGCGCCCCACCGCTGACTCACGTCACAGGGTCGAATACGAGAATGTCTGCGTCAACGGCCAGAGCGAATGGCACGACCACGCCGAGCGTTGCGGCGGACTGCCCGGAGACGACGAGGTCGGTTCCGCGAAGGCTGTAGCGCGTGGTCGGAACGAGGCCGGCCGGCCGAACGCGCACGCGCTCGCGGTCACGGGTGCGATCACGATTGTGGTCGTACACGAGCACCACAAGCCGGCCCGAGCCGTCGGCCGGACTCGCGTACTCGACGGCATAGGTGTCGTCGGAAGGCAACCCGTGGCGCCGAACGGTGCCCGTGTGGATGACCGGACGCAGCTCGCGATAGAGCGCAATGAGCTCGGCTGCGCGCTTCACCTGGTCCGGCGTCCAGCCCAGGAGATCCGCACCGACTCCCAGTGCGCCCGCCATCGCGACCACGAATCGGAACTCGAAGCTGACCGCCGAGCGGTCCCGCAGCCCCGGATCATCCGTGATCCAGGAACTCATCGCGTAGGCGGGGTACGCCGACAGGTAGCCGTGCTGGATCGCGAGTCGGTCGCGGGGACCGGTCTCGTCGCTCGGCCAGAACACGTCGCTCAAGGCGAGCGAGCCGTTATCGACGCGCCCTCCGCCCGCGCCACAGGTCTCCATCACAACATGCGGAAACTCCTCGCGGATGGTGCGAAGCACGCGGTAGTAGCCCGCGGTGTGCTGCAGCGACCACTGGCGGCCGTGCGGGTCGCCGGGTCGACCGCCGTCGCTCACCGGGCGATTCATGTCCCACTTGATGTACGTGATCGGTGCCGATGAAAGCACCTCACGGAACGTCTGTTCGACCCAGTCGACCACCTCATCGCGACCGAGATCGAGAACGTACTGGTTGCGTACCGTGACCAGCGGGCGTCCCTCGGCGCGGTAGACCCAGTTCGGATGTTCGCGGAACAGGTCACTGTCGGCGTTCACCGCCTCCGGCTCGATCCACAACCCAAAGCGCATGCCGCGCGCGATGACCTGGTCTGCGAGCGGGCGTAATCCATCCGGGAACTTCACGGGGTCGGGGCGCCAGTCCCCGAGGCCGGCGGTATCGTCATTGCGGCCCGCGAACCAGCCGTCATCGACGACAAAGATCTCAACGTCCAGCTGCCTGGCGATCTCGGCGAGCTGTAGCTGGTGTTCAATCCGCACATCGAATTCGGTCGCGAACCACGAGTTGTAGACGATCGGCCGGAAGTATGGATCGAGCGACCTCGCGAGCGTGCTGCGCTGGTACGTGTGCCAGGCCTGCGTGACGCCCTCGACGCCGGACGCGCTCCAGGTGCCAAGCGATTCGGGGCTGTCGAAGGTTTCGCCCGGCAGAAGGGTGATGGTCGTCGTGTCGTCATCGAGGCCACACGAGACGCGAACCCTGTCACCGGACGAGGTCGCCTCGGCCTGCAATCTCCACGAGCCACTCCAGGCAAGCGCGACTCCGTATGCCTCGTTCTCGCGACCCTGCAGTCGTGACGCGACCGAGACGACCGGACTGAACGCGAGACCGGTGACCCCCGCTCTGCTTCCGATCGAGAACGTGCCCCAGTCGAGATCAATCGACTTGGGCGTGAACTCCTCGGCCCAGCGTCCGGCGAGGTATCGCACGGTGGCGGTCTGGCCCACCGGCAGAGCCCAGCCCGCGCTGAACGCGCGAGGGAGCGTGACCGTGCGCGCATCCGAAATATTGTCGAGCCGGATGGATCGTCGAACAACGTCGTGCAAGTCGTCGGTCGCAACTCGCAGCGTCAGGCGCAGTTCGCCGCGCTCATCCTCGAACGAGACCGCCAGTGCCGTCCGCCCATCGGCGCGGATGACTTCCACGGAGGAGCCGTCCGGGTCGGAGCAGTGCCAGGCTGCACCAGTCAGGGAATCGCCGCGATCGATCAGGAGCTCGCTGAATCCCACGTGGCGCTGGCCGGCAGTAGCGAATTCGAGCGGTGCCGCGTCGGCGGGGAGTCGGTACTGATCCCGACGATCCGGTTCGGACCAGGGCTCAACGCCGTCATCGATGGTGGCACCCCAGTGGTCGAGTACGAGCCCGCTTGAGTCGGGCAACAGGCTGACCACATACTGTCCGGATGCGGTGGGCAGGGTCCACTGGCGGGACATGTTTCTCCTCTTCACGCGACCGGCCTCTGGCGCGCCGGTGCGTCCTCCGTAGCCTAGGAGGCATTCAGTCGGGTCGGAATGGGCGATCCGATTGCAGACCTGTACGAAACGACGAAGTGGGGGATCGGTGGAGTCGATCGCCCCGCTCGCAATCGTGCGTTTGTCCAGTTATTGCATCAATTGTTCGCTGTTGCGGAATGGGCGTCGCGCATAACGTCGATGGTGTCCCACCCGAATCGGACACTCCTCAACGTCGAGAAAGTGGGGCCATCGTGCCTAAGAAACGTTTCCTTGTCCAGCTCGGAGCGACTGCAATCGTCGCGGCATTCCTTGCGTCGAGCGCGACTGTCGCCGCGGCGAAGACGCCCGAGCCCGCGCATCCCGTCGCCGCAAAATCGAGCGCACCAGTGCTCAGCGCCACGCCCTATATGGGCTGGAACACCTACTACGGACTCGGCGGCGACTTTGATGCCAGCCAGGTTCTCGCGGTCGCCGACAAACTTGTCGGCTCGGGCATGGCGAAGGCGGGCTACAACATCGTGTGGCTTGATGGCGGTTGGCAGTCATCCACTCCCCGCGGTACTGACGGTCTCCTTCAGGCCGACCCAACCCGGTTTCCCGATGGCCTTGCATCGCTCGTCACAAAGCTGCACGAGCGTGGATTGAAAGCGGGCATCTATACGGATGCCGGCCCGTATATCCCTGGCAGCTGCGGTCTGGGCAGCTATGGTCACTACCAAACCGATGCCGACACCTTCGCGAAGTGGGGCTTTGACGCGGTCAAGGTCGACTTCCTCTGCGGAATCACCGCGAACCTCGATCCCAAAACGGTCTTCACCGAATTCTCGACGGCGCTGCGACACAACAGCAGCGGTCGACCGATGATCTTCAACCTTTGCAATCCAGTCACCTCACCGGACTGGGGCAACTACCCCGAGAGCCAGCAGTCGACGAACTCGTGGACGTATGCCCCGGCCATCGCGGAATCCTGGCGCACCTATACGGATGCCGGATTCGTCGGCATGCTCAAGTACAGCGACATGCTCCGCAACTTCGACGCGAACGCGCGGCATCCAGAAGCAGCTGGTCCGGGGCATTGGAACGATCCCGACTACCTCGGCCCGGAGTTGGGCATGACCGACGAGGAATTCCGCACGCAGATGACCCTGTGGTCGATCTCGGCCGCACCTCTGATCCTCGCGAGCGATCCGAAGAAGCTGAGCGCGACATCGCTCGCGACCCTGACGGATCCGGATGTTCTGGCCGTCGATCAGGACTCGCTCGGCGTGCAGGGAACCAGGGTCGGCGCGGCCGGGACCACGGAGACGTGGGTCAAGCCGCTGCGCAATGGTTCGAAGGCCGTCGTGCTGCTCAACCGCGGCGACGCGCCAGCCGAGGTCTCGACCACCGCTACGGCAGTCGGACTCGCTGGTCATCGCTTCACGGTCTCCGACGCCTGGAAGAACGATGTGACCGAGTCGGCCGGCGTGCTCCGAGCATCCGTACCCGCACACGGAGCCGCGCTTCTCACCGTTGAGGTGCAGGGTGCGAAGCTGGGTACACCGCGCCTGGTCGTGTCACCGCCCAACGTCACGGCAGTGGATGGCACGGTCGTCGATGGCGGCAGTGACCTCCTTGCCGCGAGTGGTGCGAAGCTCACCGTGGCGACGACTGTTTACAACGACGGCACGACTCCTGCCCTCACGCCCGACGTGAAGCTTTCCGTTCCCGCGGGCTGGTCGTCCGTACCAAGTGGTCGCGCTCCGCTCTCGATCCTGCCCGGTCGAAGTGCGACTTTCACCTTCACTGTCTCGGTCGCCGCGACGGCTCCTGCGGGACAGTTTGAGGTAACCGCGTCACTCAGGTTCAGAGCCTTGCCGCGAAATGGTACCGCCGTCTCGGCGCCCATGACCGTGACGATCGCGCCCACTCCTCCGCACGGCGAGACTGTGCTCTCGCATCATCCGTGGATTAGCGCGACCAGCGGATGGATGACACCGCAGGTCGACGGCAGCGTGGGCGGGGGTAGTGCGATCAGCATTGCCGGTGTCGGTTACGCGACTGGGATCGGGGTCGCGACTCCTTCCGCGGTGAGGTACTTCCTCGGCGGAGCCTGCACGAAGCTCGCTGGCGTAGCGGGAATCGATGACGCGGTGAAAAATGTCGGACCCGAGGGCGGCACGGCCACCTTCACCATCGTCGGCGACGGCAAGACGCTGTTCAGCAGCGCGACAGTGGTTCGAGACCAGACGGTCGCACTGGATGTCGACGTGACCGGGGTTCGCGATCTGCGTCTCGAGGTCGGCGACGCTGGCGACGGCGGCTACAACGACCGTGCCGACTGGGGTGCCCTGACCGTCAGCTGCGCGGCCTAGGGGGCCAGCTCATTCGCAATGAGCACCTCGGCCGCAGCCCGTGCATGGAATGCCGCTTCGGGTCGCCCCGAGATTGCCGCGGTCGTCTGGGCACCTTCGGCGAGGATCGCCAGTTGGGCGGCCAGAACAGGAGAGCCTCCCAGTTCTTTGACGAGGCTCGCGACGTAGTGCTGGAAGGCCAGCTTCTGCCCGCGGGCGATCTCCGCGACATCGGGCGACACTGCGCCTAGCTCGCCAAAGGAATTGATGAAGGCACAACCCCGAAAGTCGTCCTGCCGAAACCAACCGTCCAGGAAATCGTAGATCGCGAGGAGCTTCGCGCGCGGAGTGGTGGCCGAGGAACTCGCGCGGAGAACTCCCTCATCCCACTCCACTATTCGTCCGTTGAGGACCTCCACCAACAGCGCATCCTTCGACGGGAATAGCGAGTAGAGCCGTTTCAGAGATATGCCCGCGGCGTTGCGCACCGCATCCATTCCGACGGCTTGGATGCCGCGCTGATAGAAGAGGGCGTCTGCGGCCCGCACCACCTCGGCGCGAGCCTCTTTCGAATCGATCAAGAAGAAAATCTCCTACTCGTCTTGCATTGAGAACGGTCGTTCTCTATAGTAGCAACAAACGAGGAGAACGATCGTTCTCTACCAGAAGAAAGTAGGTCATCATGCCGTACATCACTGTCGGAAAAGAGAATTCGGGCGACGTCGAGTTGTATTACGAAGATCAGGGCGCCGGTCAGCCCGTCGTCCTCATCCACGGCTATCCCCTCAACGGCGCTTCATGGGAACGCCAGACGCGCGAGCTGCTTGCCGCGGGGCACCGGGTAATTACATACGATCGTCGCGGGTTCGGCTTGTCCAGCAAGGTCGGAGTCGGCTACGACTACGACACGTTCGCGAGCGACCTTGACGCGGTGCTGTCCGCGCTCGATCTCAGGGATGTCATTCTCGTTGGCTTCTCGATGGGAACCGGCGAGCTCGCCCGCTATGTCGGGAAGTTCGGGTCAGAGCGGGTGGCGAAGCTGGCGTTCCTCGCCTCGCTGGAGCCATTCCTGGTCAAGACGGACGATAACCCGGGCGGGTTGCCGAAGGACATCTTTGACGGAATTGCGACCGCGGCCAGGGGGGATCGGTTCGCCTGGTTCAACGACTTCTACTCGAACTTCTACAACCTCGACGAGAACCTCGGGAGCCGAATCAGCCAGGCGGCCGTCGACGGAAGCTGGAACGTTGCGGTCGGGAGTGCGCCGGTCGCGGCCTACGCTGTCGTTTCATCATGGATTGAGGATTTCCGGTCCGACATCGCGGCCGTGCAAGCCTCAGGGATCCCAGCCCTGATCGTCCACGGAACGAGTGACCGCATTCTCCCGATCGATGCAACCGGCCGGCGGTTCCACGACGCTCTGCCAGAGGCCGAATACGTTGAGATCGACGGCGCCCCGCATGGCATGCTCTGGACTCACGCCGACGAGGTCAACGAAGTACTTCTGCGCTTCGTAGCGAAGTAGCAGCCGAGGTCG
>JAUZFR010000188.1 GCA_030840335.1 Actinomycetota bacterium
GGCCCACCACCGCGAGCTCTCCGCTCATGTGCAGACACTCGAGCATCTGGGTCACGTTGCGGTTATTGGTCCACCCGGTCGACGGCCAGGGCACGACCGACTCGTCGGGGATATCCCTCGACGTCTGCGGGCCTTCGTCGCCGATACGATCGAGAATGCTGCGGGCGAATCCCGCGTTGTCCTCCATCCAGCTACGAGCACCCGCGCGATCGGCCCACGTGCGCATGCCGGCGAGGTAGAGGCCCAGGTCCGACATCGGCCGCAGCATCCAGCCGCGCTCGAACAGCAGACCCTGGCTGAGCGCGCGGGTCGTATCGCTCGGTCGATAGGACGACCCGAGGCGAGCCCAGGAGATGTGGTCAGCGGACGGCGCGACGGTAGTGGTGAGCTCGACCCGGAGCATCGCGATTCCCCTGACCATGCTGACCACGTCACTCGGCCGGTCGGCATCCAACAGGGCCGCGCGCACCGCGATCTGCCTGGCCACCTCGCGAGTCACATTGTGCACTGCCACGAGACCACCGTATTCGTCACCTCCGACCGATGCCGAGCCGACGGCGTTTGTCCGGGGTGGATTTCGACTGCGAAAGCAACGCGGGGAGGTCGACGTCGATGAGGCGCCGCAGGCGCTCTATCTTCTGTTCGGCGTAGTCGGGTTCGGCTGCGAACTGGCGAGCAAGAAGCTGCAGCGAGACTTCGCGATTGATTTCGTTGCTGGCATCATCCCGAGCGCGACGCACGAGTGCTTCGATGGCGGTCTCATCGCGGCTGGCGTCTCGGAGCGCAGAGGCGAGTCGCCGATGAACGAGTGGGCGACGCAGGTGCTCCTCCCGCCGCAGGGCTTTGTTCTCGTTGTCCCTGCCCGCGCGATTCGGAGGCGTCTCTTCCCGGGCGAACCCAAGTCGATCGGCGGTTTCCTCGTTTTCGCGAGCAAGCCGAAGGAATTCCGTTCTCACAAGCTCAGACAGCGCGCGGATGTCGAAATCGAGTTGATCGCGAAGTGCCGCAACAATGATGCGATTCTTGACCGCCATCCGAACCGCGGCCGTCAGGATGACGACGCCGTCTTCCACGACTCGCTCGATCGGCGCCAGTGGTCTGACCGGCGGGTCCTTGTACGTGCCCACATTCGCACCAGGTCGCTGCGACTTCACGACTGCAATTCTCCTCCGTTCGCAGGTCAGTGAACAGGAGCGATGGGAGGCTACGCGCAGTGAGAGCGGACATGGAAATGCCCAGCGCGGAAGTTGGGGGAGAACCGCCGACGCTGGGCTATCCGAATGCCGACGTTATTCGGGTTGTTCGTCGGCATGGGCACACCAAGTGGTGGGACCGTATGCGGCTGGGTAAGCGCCGCGATCTCACCGTTTGGTGTCCGGCCCCGCTGTTCGGGAAGTACTTTCGGGGCCACTACGAGACTAATGGTGTCCGCCATTTGGGGGACACCAGATTGTGACCCCAGTTCGGGGGGAATTCTGCGGGTGAACGGTCTCACCGCTGCTGTAGACCGTGCGGACTCGACGAACTCCGTTCCTTTACAAACGCTCACCTAAGCAGGCTCGGTTTTTCAGTTTGAGCCCATCCCCGATTGCCAGCATGGTTCTGTACGGATGCACCGTCGCCTCCCGCCAGTTCGTTTATCGAACCGCCCATCACAGTCCAGACCACCGATCCGGAAGCAAGGCAGTGCAGGTCTCAGTCATAGTCCCCACGTTTAACGAGGCGCCCAACATTCAGGAACTCGTCGACCGCATCCAGCAATCGCTGCGCGGGCGACAGGCCGAAATCGTATTTGTCGACGACTCGACCGACGACACCGCTGACGCGATCGAGAAGGCGGCGCTGACCGCAGAGCTGCCTGTGCGAGTCATCCAACGAACACAGCCAGTCGGCGGACTGTCGGGCGCAGTTCTCGAGGGCCTCAAGGCGAGCACCAGCGAGTGGTGCATCGTCATGGACGGAGACCTGCAGCACCCACCGGAGGTCATTCCCGCTCTCCTCACTTCCGGCATCGAGCAGGACGTCGACGTAGTCGTCGCTTCCCGTCACGTCGACGGTGGGTCCTCGGCCGGGTTGAGCGGTCGCGTTCGACACCTCGTTTCGAATTCCGCGACGATCCTGACGCGCGCGATGTTTCCCACACGGCTTCGCAACTGCAGCGATCCCATGACCGGATTTTTCGCCGTTCGCCGTGCGTCGATTGATCTGAATTCGCTCAGACCCCGTGGGTTCAAGATCCTGCTCGAAGTGCTCGCGCGCAACCCGCTCAAGGTCGCCGAGGAGCCGTTCGTGTTCGGCGTGCGCCGAGCTGGCGAATCGAAAGCCGATTTCCGCCAGGGGCTGCGGTTTCTGATCCAACTGGCGACGTTGCGCTTCGGACGACTGTCTGGATTCGCCGTCATCGGCGCTCTGGGGGCGCTCGCCAACCTGGCCATTATGGCCGCTCTCCAGGCCTTCGGCGTCTGGTACCTGTTGGCGGCCGTCATCGCCGCAGCCATCACGATCGTGTCGAATTTCCTGCTCCAGGAGAGGTTCGTTTTCAACGACCTGCGCACCGAAGGTCGCAACGTGTGGATGAGATTCGCCCAATCGCTGGCGTTCAACGGCGGAGAGACGACGTTGCGCACAGTAGTACTCTGGGTCCTTGTGGAGTCGACGCCCATTCCGAGCGTCATCGCCCAGGGGGTACTCCTGGCTGTCGGATTCGTGCTTCGGTTCGTGTACCACTCTCGAGTTGTCTACCGACCGAAACTCACGACATCCGTCAGCTTCGATCTTGAAAATGTGCCCTACTCTTTCCAAGAGCAGCAGGCGCATGATGGGTCGCAGCCTCGCTGAGCAGCTGTCGGAATGCCCGATCGCTTTCAACCTCTGGCCCTGAAAGGACCACCGCGTGAACTTGTTGCAAGCGCTCATCCTCGGCATCGTCGAAGGCGTCACCGAATTTCTCCCCGTCTCGAGCACGGGCCACTTGACGATCGTCGAGAAGCTGTTCGGCCTGAAGATTGACAGCGCGGGCGTCACGGCGTTCACCGCGATCATTCAGGTCGGCGCAATCGTCGCGGTTCTCGTCTTCTTCAGATCCGATATCGCGCGGATCGTTGTCGCCTGGGTGCGGGGCATCCGTCACCGGGAGCTCCGTGTCGACCCGGACTACCGGCTCGCCTGGTTCATCATCATCGGCTCGATCCCCATCGGGCTGATCGGGTTTGCCGCGAAGGATTTCATCGCGGGGGGTCTTCGGAACCTGTGGGTAGTGGTCGTCGCACTGCTGGTGTGGAGCGTCGTCATGGTCGTGGCCGAACGCGTCGGACGTCGAACCCGACCCGAAGCCGAAATGACGATCAAAGATGCTCTCGTGATCGGCCTGGTGCAGTGCCTCGCCCTCGTCCCAGGCGTTTCGCGCTCGGGCGCAACCATCAGCGCGGGCCTCTTTCGAAACTTCAACCGGGTAGCCGCGACGAAGATCTCGTTCTTCCTCTCCATCCCGGCGCTCGTCGCCGCGGGCGGCTACGAGGCAGCGACCCAGGGCAGCGCGGTCGGCGGGTCAGTCGGGTGGATTCCGACGATCGTCGCCACCATCGTGAGTTTCGTCGTCGCGTATGTCGCTATCGCATGGCTCCTGCGGCTGGTCACAAAACACAGCATCTCGGTCTTCGTCGGCTATCGCGTCGGCCTTGCGGTCGTCGTAGCGGCCCTTCTGCTCGCCGGGGTCATCAGCGCGACGTAGCGGATCGATTTCGATTGGCAAGGCGCAGGCGAACCCACCGGTACAGCGCCCCGACAACGAGGACACCCAGTCCCACGATGATGGATGTCGGCGGCAGTGTGGACACGAGCACAAGGCAGCCGAGCGCGCCGACGACCTGCAGCACTCGGGGATACCTGCGATGGTCTTTGTCCTGGGTGACCGCTGAGACGTTCGCGATGAAGTAGTACAACAGCACTCCGAATGAGGAAAAGCCGATCGCGCCGCGAAGATCGGTGGTGAGAACCAGGATGCTCACGACAACGGCGAGCGCGATTTCGGCGTGATGCGGAACCCGGTATTTCGGATGCACTCCTGCGAGCCAGCTCGGCAGGTCGCGGTTTCGTGCCATGGCCAGAGTCGTGCGGCCAACGCCCGCGACCAGGGCGAGGAGCGCCCCACTTGCCGCGACAGCCGCACCGATCCGCACCAGAGGCGCGGCCCACGACCAGGCGCCTTCTCGCACCAGGTCCACCAACGGCGCCGTAGAGGTCGCCAATCGATCGGGTCCGATGGCTACCAACGCCGTGACAGCGATGAGCGCATAGATCACCAGCGTGACCCCGAGCGCGGTGAGGATGGCGCGAGGGATGGTCCGGGCCGGATCCTTCACCTCCTCGCCCATCGTGGCAATGCGTGCATACCCCGCGAAAGCGAAGAACAGCAGGCCCGCGGACTGCAGGATGCCGTACCAACCGTGCGCGAAGAGATTCCGTCCCAGATCGTTGTGACTGGATGTGCCGCCGATGAGCCCGGCGATCACGACCAGAACGAGGACAATCAGAACGATTGCAACGATGACGCGCGTGAGGCCGGCGGTGCGGGTCACCCCGAAATAATTCACGGTTGCGAGAACGAGAATCGCGGCAACCGCCACAGGTTTCTCCCAACCGACGGGCGCAGCATATGCGGCGAAAGTCAGAGCCATTGCGGCACAACTGGCGGTCTTGCCGATGACAAAGCTCCAGCCAGCCATGAATCCTGGCCATTCACCGAGCCGCTCGCGACCGTACACATAGGTTCCGCCCGAAGTTGGATATTGGGCGGCGAGCTGAGCCGACGATGACGCGTTGCAGTACGCGACGATTGCGGCGACTCCCAGACCGACGAGCAAGCCCGCGCCAGCGGCGGCCGCGGCGGGAGCAAACGATGCAAAGATCCCCGCGCCGATCATCGACCCAAGACCGACGACGACCGCGTCGAAGAGGCCGAGTCTGCGGGCGAGGGAGGGGTTAGAAATTGTCACGACGGCCCGTCTCTTTCGGACTGAGTATCAGAATGCAGCTCCCTCATCATCCTCTGGTGAAGTCGTAGGTCAACGTCAACGCCAACGCCCGTGGCCCCGTTTACCCAATGGTCACCTTGGCGCCACTACGCGTCCATCCTTGTTTCTTACCGTATCTAACGACGGTTAGATTCTGCTGTAACAAGAAACGCATGGGAGCACATCATGATCCACAAGTCTCGAGTGGCGGCGGGGGCAGCGGCCCTCACAGCCATGGTTCTTCTTGCGGGCTGCACCAGCACGCAAGCAACATCCCTCACCG
Organism: Actinomycetota bacterium; assembly: GCA_030840335.1. Classification (GTDB taxonomy): domain Bacteria; phylum Actinomycetota; class Actinomycetes; order Actinomycetales; family Microbacteriaceae; genus Galbitalea. The sequence continues at coordinate 5,296 of JAUZFR010000188.1, forward strand.
GGTCCACGTCAACAGCCAAAGTCGAGCCCCTGGTGCTTTACGCGGCCGAGGCCTACGACGCGAACATGGGCAAGGCCTTCACTGCGAAAACCGGAATCCCGGTCAAAGTGGTCGATGACAGTACGGGGCCGCTCCTCACCAAGATCGCGGCTGAGAAGAACAACCCGCAGTGGTCGTTGTTCTGGGCAGATGGCGACACCGCCTTCTCCTCGCTGGATCAGCAGGGCGAACTGCTCTCCTACAAGCCGAATGCACCGTGGAACGCCGTCGGCAAGGCGATCGTGCCTTCCGACAACAGCTATATTCCGACCGGCACGACCGTCATGGCCGCCCTCATCTACAACTCGGCGAAGACAACCAGCGTGCCGACCACCTATGACGACCTCGCGACATCCGCCTACACGGGGAAGGTCGGAATGAATGACCCGTCGCAGTCGGGTCCGACGTACCCGTTCATCGCAGGTGTGATGAACCAACTCGGCGGCCAGAGCGCTGGTGTCAGTGATGGGGAGGCGTACTTCACGAAACTCAAGTCGAACGGACTCAAGGTCTACCCGACGAACGGCGACACCCTGCACGCCCTCGAAACCGGCCAGATCAACTACGGGCTGATCCAGAGTTCCGCAGCGACCGGCGAAGTCGTCAAGGTCAAGCCGACCTCTGGGTATGCGCCGAAAATCGTGTACCTGCCGAAGTCGACGCTCCTGCCCAGCGTGATCGGAATCGACAAGGCAATCGACAAGACCCAGCAGACGGAAGCCAAGCAATTCGTCGACTACGCGCTCTCTCCCGAGGGCCAAAAGGTCATGCAGGGCGCGGACCTTGCCGGCGATTCTCTGTTCTGGCCGATCGTCGACAATTCGACCGCGCTGACCCAGCTACCGGCCTTCCCGGCCGACTATCAGCGCATCGATCCGACCTTCTGGGGCCCGCTGCAGGCACAGGTCGTGACCTGGTTCGACTCGAATATCAAGTAGCTCAAAAAGACTGCAGGAGTCGAAATGGTTGAACTTACGCGAGTGAGCGCAAACAGCGGCGCGTCCCGCTCGCGAGTTCGCAGCGCGGTGCCGACGACGGCAGGAGTGGTCGGCACCGCAGCACGCTCGTTGCTTAGCCGTTTCGGCGCGATTCTGATCAGGATCAACCCGTTCACGTTGTTCTGGCTCCTGATCGTCGCGATCCTGATCCTCCCAATTGTCCTGTTTCTTGCGGTCGCGTTCAGCCCGCGATTGTTGGATCAGGGCACGGAATGGTTCACCCTGTCGGCATTTGCTCAGGCCGTGAATGGGCAATTGCTGCTCGGCCTTCTGCACTCTCTGGTAATCGGCGTGACGACCGCCGTCGCATCCGCAGCGGTCGGCTTCCTGCTGTCCTGGGTCGTCCTGCGCACCAACGCCCCGGGGCGCCGCATCTGGACGGGGGTGGTGTTCGCCTTGTTGCTGACACCCTCGTACCTGATCGCGCTTGGCTGGGAGAGGCTCGTCGAACCCAATGGCGTCCTGCAGGTGCTCGGCTGGGATCCGATCTGGCTCAGAGACGTGATTTATGGGCCAGTTGGCATCGTCATCGTCCTCACGGTAAAGGGAATACCGTTTGCGTTCCTGGCGATCTCGAATGCGATGCGCGGACTCGGCCACGAGTTCGAGGATGCCGCGCGGGTTCACGGCGGTGGACGGATCGCGTCATTGCGGATCGTTCTCTCGTTGCTCGCGCCCGCCGTATGGTCCGCTCTCGCGATCGTCTTCGCGGAGTCGGTGAGCGATTTCGGAGTTGCCTCCACGCTGGCAAATGACGCCCACTTTCCCGTCGCGACCTACTCGCTTTACAACGCCGTGCAGGCGTTTCCCGTCAACTTTCCTGTTGCATCAGCTGTCAGCTGGGTGCTACTGATACTCGTCGTCCTCGCACTGCTTGCGCAAAGCCGCGCCCTGCGGGGCCGAAGCTTCCGCGTGCTCGGCGGCCGCAGCCGTCCGGTTCTCCGTGTTCAGCTCTCGCGCGGCGCGAAAGTGCTCTGCACGCTTGCGCTCTTCATCCTGCTGGTCATCTCGCTCGGCGTGCCCACCTTCGGTGCCATCTCGGCGTCTCTCATCGACGGGCTCGGCTCCCTCGCGGGCACCCACCAGTGGACGCTCGACAACTATCAGCGGGTCATCGTGAGCCCGGACCTCAGTCAGCCATTGCTGTTCTCGGCGGAGCTCGCCGCGATCACGGCAACGGTCACACTCGTTCTCGCCGTCGTCTGCGCACGGCTACTCGCGAACAAGGGAGGGAGTTTTGGCGGCCGCATCCTTGACCTGGTGCTGCTCGCAGCCGTCGCGCTACCGGGGATCGTCTTCGCCGCCGGCTACATCTTCGCGTACAACCTTCCGTTGACGAACACGCTTGGCATTCACCTCTATGGCACCACTGCGCTGCTCGTTCTCGCGTACCTGGCTACCGCGCTGCCGTCGACGTCGCGAGTGCTCGTCGGCACGATGAGCCAGATTCAGGAGTCGATGAGTCACGCTGCGCGCGTGCATGGAAACGGTGCCATCCGGTCGTGGCTCTCGATCGTTCTGCCGGTGACAGCGCGGCCGATGCTGTCGGCCTGGCTGCTGACCTACACGGCGACACTCCTCGAGTTGCCCGTCTCACAGCTCCTGGCGCCGCCGGGTTCGCTGCCGATTTCAGTTGGCATCACCTCGACACTCGCTAAGTATGACTTCGGCGGTGGCACTGCGATGGAGGTGCTCGCGATCCTTTCTGCGCTCGCCGTCGTCGGCGTGGCCTACCTGCTGTTCAAACTCATTGCGCCGGCTGGATGGCGAAGGATCGGGAGATCGGCATGACAACAATCGAGCGAGACGTGAATACCGAGGCTCACGCAGCCGAAGTGGCGCGGGGACACCGGGTTCGAGTACGCGGAGTGCGCAAGCGCTATGGGGCGGTCGAAGCGCTGGCCGGGATCGACCTCGACATCGAGGCCGGGAAGTTCATGGTGCTTCTCGGGCCTTCCGGGTCCGGTAAGTCGACCCTCATCCGCGGCATCGCCGGGATCGAGCGGTTCGATTCCGGAACAGTGCAGTTTGGCGAGGCCACGATGAGCGACCAACGCAAACACTCTCCCGCGGAACGCCGCGACCTGTCGATGGTGTTCCAGGACTACGCGCTCTGGCCCCACATGACGGTCGAACAGAACGTGGGGTACGCTCTCCGGCGTCGTCACCTCGAACCCGTCGCGCGTCGGCAGCTTGTCAATGAGACGGTCGAGAGGGTGGGCCTCGAGGCGAAGCTGAAGAGCTATCCGGGTGAGTTGTCGGGCGGGCAGCAACAGCGTGTCGCACTGGCGCGCGCGCTGGTTGCCCGTCCGGCTCTACTGCTCTTCGACGAGCCGCTGTCGAATCTGGATGCGGACCTCCGTGAGAGGCTTCGCGTCGAGATCGCGACGCTCACACGGGAGTTCGGTGCAACGGCCTTGTACATCACCCACGACCAAAGCGAGGCGTTCGCGCTGGCGGATGAGATCGGCGTGCTGCGCGCCGGAGTGCTCGAACAGCGCGGCACGCCAGAGCAGATCTTCCGGAACCCCGCCACGCCGTTCGTCGCGCAGTTCACGGGCATCGCTGGTTCCTTTTCGGGACGCGCTGCGGGCGATCGTGACGGCTATTTCCGGGTGCGCGTGGGCGATCACGAATTGCCCTGCACGGCGGCGGCGGGAGTAAACCCGGGCGTTCTCGTCGACTTGCTAGTGCGGCCAACAGCCACTTCGCTCGCGGTGCGGTCCGCCACGGACGAGATGCTGATTCCCGGCATCGTGGTCGATGTCGCGTTCCGAGGGCGGGGCTACGAACACGTAGTCGAGACGGGCTATGGTCGCCTGACCTCGGTGTTCGACACCCGTCCATGGTCGCGCGGATCCGACTGCGCGATCCGGATAGATCCCGATGGATGCATCGCCTATCCGCACAAGCCAAGCTAACACCTGTTAGATTAGTAACTAAACGACTTCTAACGGAACAAAATGACGACATGAAAGAGATTCGATGAACGACGGAGCCCTTTTCCTCGCGGTCCTCCTGGCCTGCGCGGTCGAAGCAGTGGAAGCGACCACGATTGTCCTCGCAGCGGGAACCGCCCGAAGCTGGCGGTCGGCCCTGACTGGTGTCATCGCCGCACTCGTCGTGCTCGCCATCGCGGTCGGCGTTGCCGGCCCGGCGATCTCCCTGCTGCCGCTCGACGCACTGAGGCTCGTCGTGGGCGGCCTGCTGCTCGTGTTCGGCCTCCAGTGGATTCGCAAAGCTGTGCTTCGTGCGAGCGGGTACAAGCCTCTGCACGACGAAGAAATGATCTACAAGAAGCAGCTCGAAGAGGCGCGCAAGGCCAAGTCGACAGCCCGGCTGGGCGTTGACGACTGGTACGCCTTCACCTTGTCGTTCAAGGGCGTCGTACTCGAAGGACTCGAGGTCGTCTTTATCGTCCTCACGTTCGGCACGAACCAGCACAACATCCCGCTCGCGGCGCTCGCTGCCGGGGTCGCAGTGGTAATCGTCGTCATCCTGGGGGTCGTCGTACGTGCGCCGCTCGCCCGGGTTCCCGAAAACACCCTGAAGTTCATTGTCGGAATCATGCTCACCTCGTTCGGAATCTTCTGGGGTGCCGAAGGCGCGGGCGCGATCTGGCCGGGAGCGGACCTGGCCCTGCTGGTCATTGCACCGGCGATCGCCGTATTCTCGCTCGCGATGGTTTGGGTGATGAGCGTTCGCCGCCGGTCTGCCGCATCGTCACCATCCGCCCCGGTGCGGCCGGCCGAGCCCGTCTCGACAGGCGGCGGAACGGCGACCATGACGCAGGTAGACACGAAGAAGCAGAACCTCGCTCTGGCTCGGCTCAAGGCGTTCGGCCTGTTCTGGTACGACTTCGTAATCGGTGACGACTGGCAGGTCGCGGCAGGTGTCGCGCTGGCGCTGGCCCTCACGTTCTGGATCAGCGCGGCCGCCGGGCTTAGCTGGATCCTGCTCCCGATTGCCGTCGTCATTCTGCTTCCGTACAGCGTTCGACGCGCGCTGCGCTAGTCGCTTCGCCGCGTGCGGCGCGGGTCGACGTCAGTGGCCTTCGGGCTCCTCGGCGTAGACCCGCGAGGCGTAAGCCTCGAGGGCCTGCTCGCACTTCTTCAGGGCGGCTTCGGCCACGGTTCGACCAGGGGCGCCAAACTGATCGCGGGCGCGGACCTTGTCGAACCAGTTCGCGAGCTTCGTGTAGTCGACCTCGTTCTCCTCAAGCTCGGCGTACGTGAAGTGCGACTTGACGTACTCCTTCTCGATCTCAGCGAGGAATCCCCCACATCGGTCGATAATCTCCTCGTACTCCTCAGCGCGGGCCGCCTGGAAGGTGTCGCGGATGTTCGACTCGCCCATCAGCACCGCACTCGCCATTAGTACGGCCGTGCCGGACATCTCCAGGATCTCGTGGCGAAGCTTGCGAAGCGCCCGTTCCGATTCCTTGCCCGCAGGGAGCGCGGCGACCGAGTTCTGCAGATAGATCGCGCCAAGAGCCTTCAGGCGGCGCCACACTGTCGCCCGCAGCCGAGTCGGCTCGGAAGGGATGCGGTAAACGAGCACCAGCCAACCTTCCGGGGCCGCCTCCTGTGGCATCTCCCCTGACTGCTCCTGGCTCACTCCTTGATCTTAGCGAGCGGTCCGCGGTCGACAGGGTTGCTCAAGACCGAACATCGATGGGCGATCCCAACGACGAAATGTTTCGATAAATAGAATCGCGCTCCAGCTATTGACACAGCGCTAGGCTGGTCGAGCAGTCGATCAGAGCAACTGGGAGCTCGCTTCCCGCAGCCCATACGCTTAACCAAACGCGAAGGAGCTGTCATGCAGCAAGTCTGTCCATTCCTCTGGTTCGACGACAAAGCCGAGGAAGCCGTCAATCTTTACGTCTCGCTGTTCACAGACGCTCGGATTATCACGACCAATCGTTGGAACGCAGGAACGCCGTATCCGGAGGGCAGCATCATGTCGATCGGATTCGAGCTCGACGGGCGGCCGTACCAGGCCTTCAACGGTGGGCCGGAGCATCCGTTCACCGACGCGATCTCGTTGTTCGTCAACGTCGAGACGCAGGCCGAGGTCGATGCGCTGTGGAACGGATTGACCGCCAACGGAGGCGAACCCGGACCGTGTGGTTGGTTGCGGGACCCATACGGCCTGTCGTGGCAAATCATCCCGACCACGCTCGTTGAGCTCATGGCTGACCCGGATCCGGGGCGGTCGTCGCGAGCCGTCGAGGCAATGATGAGCATGGGAAAGATCGACATCGCGACCCTGCATGCGGCCGCAGACGGATAGCGCGCGGCGCACAAAACTAATAGCAACATTGAATGGAGAAAAGTGCTCAGAGTCGGAATCCTCGGCGCGGCGGGTATCGCTCCCGCCGCGATCATTCGCCCCGCGAACAGGCGATCGGATGTCGTCATTACCGCTGTCGCGTCACGAAGCGAATCGGCTGCGTCCCAGTACGCGTCGACGTGGTCGATCGAGCGAGCCTACGGCGACTACCGAGCGCTGTTGGCCGACCCGGAGGTCGACCTCGTGTACAACGCCCTTCCGCCGTCTGGGCACGCCGAGTGGTCGATTGCGGCGCTCGAGGCCGGCAAAGACGTGCTGTGTGAGAAGCCTTTCGCGATGAACGCGAAGCAGGCGAGACGGATGCGTGCCTCGGCCGACGAGACCGGCAGGCGACTGATCGAGGCGTTCCACGACCGCTATCACCCGCTGAGCCACGAACTCGATGTCATCAAGGCGTCCGGTCGGCTCGGCGACATCCTGTCGCTTGAGGCGAATTTCCTGGCGACCAATAGCTACGATCCGAAAAGCCTTCGCCATGACCCCGCGCTCGGCGGGGGCGCGCTAATGGACCTCGGCTGCTATCCGGTTCATTGGGTTCGCGCGTTCATGGGTGCCGAGCCGACCGTGACATCCGCGGAGGCAGTGCTTAACCCGAGCGGCGCGGACATGAACATGGACGCATCCCTGCTTTTCCCGTCGGGGGCGACAGCACGCGTCCGGTGCGCCATGGATTACGAGGGCGCCATGGTCAACTCGCTGGACATCGTCGGCACGCGCGGAACGCTGCATGTCGACAATCCGGTCTTCCCGTCGAGGGGGCACTACATTCGCGAGGAGGTCGACGGCATTGTTCGCGAGTTGACCGTCCGTGGCGCGACGTCCTACGACCACCAGCTGGATGCGATCGTTGCCGGGCTCGAAAGCGGCGCGCCGCTGCTCACCGAGGGAGAGGATTCGGTCGCGAACATGACCGTGATCGATGGGATCTATGCCGCGGCGGGGATGAGTCTCGACTTCGATTAACCGAAGCTGAGGGGATCGTAGGATGTGACCACGCTGCAATCGATGGAGTTGGAGACGGTGTGACGCACGGCTTGAGCAGTTTCAGTGCGAGCGAAGTCGAGACGCTGCGCGCACTGGTCGACACGGTGATCCCCGCCGACGAGTGGCCGGGTGGCTGGGATGGCGGCGTGAAGCGCCTGCTGTCCGAACACGGAAACGACTTTCTCCAGAATGGGGTCGCAATTCTTGCGACCGCGATCGCTGCCGCCGATTCGGCCTCATCACACCGGCACGGAGTCTCCTTCGTCGAGCTGTCGGATGCCGATCGCACCGCGCTGCTGGCGAGTCTCGTCGCCGGCGAGGCAGTACCGGGGGCGAGGATCTGGCCTGCGCAGGATGTGGATGCCGCCCGCCCGCTGTCGTCGCTGATCACGATCGCCTACCAGGGCTTCTACGCTGGCACCCGCGAACCTTCTGGCTGGAAGATGATCGGCTATTCCGCAGTGCCCGAGGGCGTGACCCCCGTGGACTCCGCGCCGCCGTCGGGGATCGCTCCGTCGCAGCTGAAGGAGCACTATGACGTCATCGTGATCGGCGCCGGCGGAGGTGGCGGGGTCGCCGCCGCCGAGCTTGCGCGTCGTGGCCAGAGCGTACTGCTGGTCGAGCGATCCGTGCCGATGCGAGACAGCGAGCTGCGCGGTAACCACCTGCAAGACAAGCGCACCGCCAACTACGACATCGTCGCGGGTCCGCACGCGGGCAATCCGCGGGTGTTCGAGCACGAGGACGGCTCGACCGAGATCCTCCGCGGCGAAGACAACGCACTCAAGTACGGCGTGACCGCGATGACGCTGGGCGGTGGCACGCGCGTGTGGCAGGGCATGTCGTGGCGATTTTGGGAGCAGGACTTCAACATGGCCACGGTCTATGGCAAGCCCGAGGGAAGCACCCTCGCCGACTGGCCCATCGACTACGCCGACCTCGCCGAGTACTACGACCGCGTCGAGTGGGAACTGGGCGTCTCGGGCGACGCTCACAGTCCGGTCGGGCTCGCGACGCCGCGCATCCGGGACTACCCGATGCCCGCGTTGCCAACTGACATCACTCGCGAAGCGTTCAGCGCGGCCGCCGGTCGTCTCGGCTGGCAGACCTCGCCGATTCCGTTCTCCATCAACAGCGTCCCGCGCGAAGGCCGTGCCGCCTGCGTGCGCTGCTCACAGTGCATCGGCGCCTCGTGCCCGGTGAACGCCAAGAACGGAACCCACAACACCTTCATTCCGCGGGCGATCGCGACCGGCAACTGTGACCTGCTCATGTCGACGCAGGTGCTCGCAATCGAACATGACGGTCGCGGTACGGCGAGCGGCGTGCGGTTGATGACGGACATCCTTGGTGAGCCCACGCCACGCCGGGTCGGCGCGGATCGCATAGTCGTGACCGCCGGCGCAGTCGAGACTCCCAGACTGCTGCTTGCTTCCGGGCTGGGCAACGACTGGGTGGGGCGCAATCACCACTCCCACGGTCTCGGTCTCGCTATCGCCACGAACGCTCCCGACGTGAAGACCTTCCAGGGCCCAGGTCATTCGGTCGCGACGATCGATCACATGCACCACAACGGCGAGGCGTACGGGGGTGGAGTGCTGTTCGATTTCTCGCCGCCATTCCCGGTCGAGAAGGCCGACATGGGGCGTTCGCTCGCTCCCGCGCCCTTCGGTGCAATCCACAAGAAGTGGATGCGCGACTCACCCACACTCCCTGGTGCGATGTCGATGGTGCAGGAGGTGCCGCACGAGGCGACGCGCATCACCATCGACTCCCAGGTGAAGGACCGCTTCGGAATGCCGGCGGCGCGCCTCACCGGTCGGGTGCACGCCGCCACCGTCGAATCGGTCACCTACATGACCGACGCCGCGACCGTTTGGATGAAGGAGATCGGCGGCACCGACATCATCCGTGTAGAGGGTTTCGGAAGCTTCCAGGGCTCCGAGCATTCCGCGGGCACGGCGCGCATGGGCGACGACCCGGCACTCGCGGCGACGGATGCGCGCGGACTGCTCTATGGCACATCGAACGTCTATGTTGCCGACGCGTCACTGCATCCGACAAACGGCGGTTTCAACCCCGCGCTCACCGTCATGGCGAACGCGATGCGCATCGCCACCCTCATCTAACATCCCGCGCTAGTAGGTCGCGCGGCCGCCGCTGATGTCGTAGACGGCACCCGTCGAGAAGCTGCACTCCTCGGAGGCCAGCCAGCTAACCAGGGCAGCGACCTCGTGCGCCTGGCCCAGCCGGCCCATCGGGATCTTGCTGATCATGTAGCTGAGCATCTCGGGAGTGTTCGAGGCGTTCATCGGTGTCTCGATCACGGCCGGGGCAATCGCGTTGACCAGAATGCCGGTTTCGGCGAGTTCCTTGCCAAGCGACTTGGTGAGCCCGATCACCGCGGCCTTCGAAGCCGAATAGGCGCTCAGGTTCGGGTTGCCCTCTTTGCCGGCGATGCTCGCCATGTTGACGATTCGGCCCCAGCCCTTGTCCTTCATGCCCGGGATGACCGCGCGGCACAGGTTGAAGACGCCGTTCGCATTGACGCTGAACGTCTTCTGCCACTCCGCGTCGGTGATTTCCCAGAGCGGCTTGTTGGGTCCGACGATTCCGGCGCTGTTGATGAGGATGTCGACCGGTCCGATCGCGGCGACCGCTTCGTTGACCGATGCCGAGTCGCTCACATCGACGGTGTAGTCCGCGCCCGGCGCGAGATCGAGTGTGACCACGGTGATGCCCTGGTCCCGAAGGCGAGAGACGCAGGCCTCGCCGAGACCGCTCTGGCCGCCCGTGACGATTGCTTTCTTCATGTGTTGTTCGCCGTTCTATTGAAGGGGAGTCGCGTCGGGCGACCTGCGGGACGCGCCATCGAGCAACTCGAGGATGTGCTGGTAGTCGTGTCCGGTCGCGCGAGTCATCCCGATTTCGCAGGTGCGGTTGCAGGAGGCGTACGCGTCGAACGTCTGACCAGCAAGATTGTCTGCTTCGCCGTGGGTCGCGCTCGCCGTGAGCTCCGGATGCAGCATCCCCCGATCGCCGGCGAATGCGCAGCAGCCCCAGTCATCCGGAATCGTGACGGACGAGGCGACCGCACCGGCGAGAAGGCTGAGGTTCTGATTGGAGCCGGCTCTTGTACTCGAGCAGGTCGGATGCAGCGCGAGCGTCTCGAGTTCGGCATCGACCACAATGCGCGGCAGGATGCGTTCCGCCGCGAAGTCGACCGCATCCACGATTCGCATCGCCGAATACTCCCGCGGCCGTCGGGCGACCGCGTCCTCAAGGGCGTGCACGAGCCCCTCGGAGCATGATGAGTTGTCGCACACGATCGGGAGCTCGCCGTGCCGTGATGCCTCCCAGAGCGAATCGACCGTCTTGTCGACCATCTCGTGGTAGCCGTCGACCATACCCTTGGACTTCCACGGTGTTCCGCAGCACAGGCTGCCAATGCCACTCGGCCGAACGATTTCGACGTCGGCTTTGCGAGCGAGCGATTCAAATGACGCGGCGACACCGGCGCTTCCGGCGGACGTGCCGAACATCGTCCCAACGCACGCCTGGAAGTACACGATCTCGGCGTGCTCCGGAACCGTTTTGGAGGCCTTCTCGCGGCGCGCCCCGCCCTTCGGAAGGTCGGGTGACCACATCGGAACGGTGTCCTCGCCGAGCACACGTCGCGCGAGCTTGTTCGGCCCCTGCAACACCGCGGGCGGCACGACTGACGCGATCGTCAGAGCCACCGATGCTACTTCGGTCAAGGGCTGCCACGCTTTACCGGCGGCTTTCCACCCGGCGTTTGCAACGGCTCCGACCGACTCTCCGCGCAACCGGCGAACGAGGTCGCCCGTGTTGATGAACACCGGGCACGCGGTCTGGCACATTCCGTCGACCGCGCAGGTATCGACAACGTCGTATTCCTGCGCCTCGCTCAGCTCACGCACGAGTGCGGTGTCGCCAACCTGTTGGGCCGCCGCAATGGCGCGGCGCACCACGATTCGCTGGCGCGGAGTGGTGGTCAGATCCTTGCTCGGGCAGACGGGTTCGCAGTACCCGCACTCGACACAGCGATCCACTTCTTCCTCGACGGTCGGCGTCGACTTGAGATGGCGAAGGTGCAGCTCCGGGTCTGCGGTGAGCACCGCATCCGGATTGAGGATGCCCGCGGGGTCGAAGGCGGACTTGATCGCGAGCATGATCCCGTGCAGTTCGGTGCCGAACTGGCGCTGCACGAACGGTGCCATGATGCGACCGGTACCGTGCTCGGCCTTAAGTGAGCCGCCCGCGCCGAGAACGACGTCGACCATGTCTTCGGTGAAGGCGCGGTAGCGTGCGACGTGGGTTGCGTCCTCGAAGTTCTCGTTGAGGAGGAAATGGATGTTGCCGTCCTTTGCGTGACCGAAGATGACCGCGTCGTCATAGCCGTGGATCGCGAACAGCCGCTGGAGTGCGGCGCAGGTCTCGGAGAGCTGCGCGACGGGAACGGCGATGTCTTCGAGCAGGGCGGTCGTTCCCGACGGACGCGCTCCGGCGATCGCGGCATAGAGTCCCTTGCGCAAGTGCCACAACGCAGCGCGGATGACCGGATCCGAAGTCAGCACTGACGGCGTCGACGTCACCATCCGCGCGAACAGTGCCTCGGCGCCCTCGACGAGGGGAGCGAGTTCGTCGTCGGTGGCCGCCTGGTATTCGACCAGCAGTGCGGCATGGTTCACGAACTCCAGTTCGGGAAGACTGCCGATCGAGGTCGGATCCTGCTGCACGACGCGCAGGGACGCCGCATCCAGCAGTTCAATGGTCGCGGGACTCGTCGTGATGATGTCGGTCAGCGCATCCGTCGCCTCGTGCAGCGTGTCGAAGACGAGGAAGGCAGTCGCGACCTTTCGGAGCAGCGGAACGGTTGCAAAGGTCGCCTCGGCAATGAAGCCGAGCGTGCCTTCGCTGCCGACGAGCAGATGGGTCAGAATCTCGACCGGTGAATCGTGATCGACAAGGGAGTTCAGCCCATAGCCCATCGTGTTCTTGATTTGGTACTGGCGTACGACCTCATCACGCATCGCGGGCGACGCGCGCACCCGGTCGCGCAGGTCGCCGAGCGCTGTCCATAGCCGGGGCTCGGTTGCCCGCAGCTTTTCGTCAGAGTCGCTCTCGCTGGAGTCGACGATGGTGCCGCTGGGCAGCACGATCACCGCGCTCTCAAGAGTGCGGTAGGTGTTCTGGGTGATGCCGCACGCCATCCCGCTCGAGTTGTTCGCGATGACACCGCCGATCGTGCAGGCGATCTCGCTGGCAGGATCGGGTCCGAGTTTGCGCCCGAATCTCAGCAGGCGGGCATTTACCTGTCGAACCGTCGCACCCGGCTGCACGCGCACCCGCAGTCCGTCGTCGAGAACCGTGATCCTGCGGAAGTTCTTGCGTGTGTCTACGAGGATGTGGTCGGTGGACGCCTGCCCCGACAGGCTCGTGCCACCGGAGCGGAAGGTGAGCCGCTCGCCACCGCCCGTGGCGTAGGCGAACAGCTTCGCGATCTCCTCCGCGCTGCTCGGCGTGACGACGGCACTCGGCGTCAGCAGGTAGTGCGACGCGTCAACGGCCGCGGTGACCCGATCGAACGCGGCCGTGGTCACAGCGCCGTCACGCGGCAGGGCGGATCGGAGTAGCTCACCGAGCGATTTCGTATCGACCGAACCGAGATCGCTTCGCGAGCTGATGTCAGTGAGACTCACGCGAGACCCTGTCCCCGCTCGAGCCGACCAGGAAGTCGAGGTCCGCGCCGGTGTCGGCCTGCATGACATGGTCGACGTAGAGCTTTGCCCACCCGCGGGTCGGCGCCGCGTATGCGGCTTCGCTGACGACGCTTTGCTTGCGGTTGGCGAGTTCTTCGGGAGAAACGTCAAAGCTCAGCGATCGACCCTCGACATCAACCGTGATGATGTCGCCGGTCTGCACGTACGCGAGTGGTCCGCCGGCGGCGGCCTCGGGAGCGACGTGCAGGATCACCGTGCCGTAGGCGGTGCCGCTCATACGTGCGTCGCTGATGCGCACCATGTCGCGTACGCCCTGCTCGAGCAGCTTGCGGGGGAGCGGCATGTTTCCCACCTCGGGCATGCCGGGATATCCGCGCGGCCCGCAGCCACGCAACACGAGAACGGAGTCCTTCGTCACGTCGAGCTCGGGGTCATCCAGTCGTTCGCGCATGTCTTCAATGCTGTCGAATACGACCGCAGGGCCCGTGTGCTGAAGCAGTTCGGCCGTCGCCGCGGAGGGCTTGATGATGGCGCCGCGCGGCGCAAGGTTGCCCCGGAGTACGGCGATTCCGGCGTCTTCGAGAAGTGGTGCCTCACGCGGGAAGATGACCGTCTCGTCGTAGACGGGTTGGTCGTCGAGGTAGTGAACGAGCGGCTTGCCGGTGACGGTGATCGGTTCGGGATGCAGGAAGTCTCTGACCCGGGAGAGCGCGGCAAGCACTCCGCCCGCTCGATACAGATCGTCCATGAGGAATTCGCCGGATGGCTGCAGGTTGACCAGAAGCGGAACGCCCCTGCCCGCTTCGTCGAAGTCATCGAGCGTGAGATCAATGCCGAGTCGGCCCGCGACGGCGAGAAGGTGCACGACGGAGTTGGTCGATCCGCCGACAGCAGCCACCGCGACGATGGCGTTGAGGAACGACTCCTTCGTCATGATGTCGCTCGGGCGGCGGTTCTCGCGAATCAGGTCGACGATGAGCCGACCCGTCTCGTGGGACATCGCGAGGAGATTGGCGTCGGGCGCCGGAGTGCCGGCCAGACCGGGGATGGTCATGCCGAGTGCTTCGGCCACGACAGCCATGGTGGATGCAGTCCCCATCGTGTTGCAATGTCCCTTGCTGCGGATCATCGACGACTCAGACTTCAGGAACTGACCGTTCGTGATCTGGCCACCACGGACTTCTTCGCTCAGCCGCCAGACGTCGGTGCCGCAACCCAGGGCCTCGCCCCGGAAATGGCCCGTGAGCATCGGGCCGCCGGGCACAACGACGGCCGGAAGATTGACGGATGCCGCGGCCATGAGCAACGCGGGGATGGTCTTGTCGCAGCCACCCAGCAGCACTACGCCGTCGATGGGGTTGGCGCGCAGCATCTCCTCGATCGCCATGGCGGCCATGTTTCGCCACAGCATGGCGGTCGGTTTGACCACCGTCTCTCCGAGCGAGACAACGGGAAGGTTGTACGGCACGCCTCCCGCCTCCCAGATCCCCTTCTGCACACTCTCGGAGACTTCGTCGAGGTGGATGTTGCAGGGCGTGAGGTCCGAGGCAGTGTTGGCGATCGCGATCTGCGGCTTGCTGGCATCGAGAGCATTCTCGGGAAGGCCGCGACGCATCCATGCCCGATGAATGTAGGAGTTGCGGTCCTGGCCGGCGTACCAGCCGGCGCTTCGCAGGTCATCCACCATGATCCCTTTGCATTCCATCTAATTGAATAGCGTATTACTATTCTGAATTATGACACACGTGGTCAGAACACAATTCTGGGCTAACAGCCGTCGGCTGCGGGCCTGATGCGAGCCTTCGTCGTTACCGCACCGCGTCAGGCCAGCGTGCAGGAGGTCGACGACCTCGTGCCCGCCGCGGGAGAGCTCCTGGTCGACGTGGAACGTGTCGGCATCTGCGGCACGGACATCGAGTTGTACACGGGCGAGATGGCGTACATCGACCAGGGCCTGACGCATTTCCCGCTTCGCCTTGGGCACGAGTGGACTGGGCGAGTGATCGCTGTCGGCCCCGACACCGATGACGCGTGGATCGGCAGCCGTATCACCGGCGACACCATGCTCGGGTGCGGCGCCTGTAAGTTCTGCCTCGCGGGTAAGCACCACGTCTGTCCATTCCGGCACGAGGTCGGAATCACGGATGGCTGGCCCGGCGCGCTCGCAGAACAACTGGTTGTACCCGCTCGCTTCGCTCACGTCATCCCCGAACACGTCAGTGTGAGCGCAGCGGCGATGGTTGAGCCCGGCGGCAACTCACTGCGAGCGGTTGAGGCGTCCGGTGTCGGACCCGGCAGCCGACTGCTGATCCTCGGGCCGGGCACCATAGGCCTGCTGGCCGCACAGTTCGCACTGGCACGCGGCGCGGAGGTACATCTTGCCGGCACCCGCGAGAGCTCACTGCGGCTCGGTCGGGAACTCGGTGTTCCGTACACCTACGACATCCGACAAATCGGCGACACCGAAGATCGCTTCGATGCGGTCATCGACGCAACCAGCGCAGACTCGAGTCCCGCGCTCGCGATCAAACTGGTCGAATCCGCCGGCAGGGTAGTGTTCATCGGATTGTCGTCGGGCCCCAGTCTGGTCGACTCCCGGGACATCGCGCTGGGGGATGTGACGGCCGTCGGCATCCTGTCGGCTTCGCCGGGTCTTGCCGGCACGATCGAACTCTTTGCATCGGGAGCGATTGTCCCGGACGCCCTGGTCGGCGAGACCATCGGGCTCGATGCAGTGGCGGATCGGCTCGAAGGCAATCGCGGACCTCATGCTGGTGCGGGTCCCAAAGTTCACGTCGATCCACGAATCTGAGGGGGCCTCGATCGCTATGGACTCTGCAACAAAGCCGCCCGACCCGACCGAGCCTGAACGGACCGAGCCGGAACGGATCGTTGGATCGGATCGAGTTCTCGCGGTGCTGGTCGAGCTCGCGCAACATCCGTCCGGCACGACACTGGACGATCTGAGCCGCTATCTGAAGAGCTCGAAGCCCACCGTTCACCGCGCGCTGGCGTCGCTGCGGCGGGCGGGTCTCGCTAACCAGTCGGCGCGCGGAACCTACGAGCTGGGTGACGAGTTCCTCCGCCTCGCTTACGAGTACCAGGACCAGCGGCCGGAGTCCGCGCGTATTGAGCCGGTGCTTCGTGCGCTGGCGACGCAGTATGGGGAGACGGCGCATTACGCGGTGCTCGACGGTTCCGAGATCGTCTACCGCGCAAAGGTCGACCCGTCGCACGGCGCAGTGCGACTGACGTCGACGATCGGCGGTCGCAATCCGGCGTACCGTACCGCTGTCGGCAAGCTGCTGTTGAGCTCCGTCATCGAGTCCGAATCCGACCTCAACCACTGGCTCGGGTCCACCCGGCTCGAGCCCAGGACCAGCAACACGATCGTCTCCGTGTCAGCGCTCTACCGTGAGCTGCAACTCACGGTTGAGCGGGGCTACGGCATCGACAACGAGGAGAACGAAATCGGAGTGAACTGCGTCGCTCTCGGTGTTCGTCTCGAGGCCGGCCCGAAGCAATCCGGTGCGGTGAGCATCAGCGGGTTGACGTATCGCTGCCCCTTGCCGACGCTGACAAACGCGGTTCCGGCGATCCGGGCAACCCTCGATGAGTATCTGGGATCGGCATGACCGAATACGTTGCGACTCCCGCGGGGACCGAGCATTTCGAGCTTGCGGAGGGGCCGGTCTGGGATGCGGCGCGCTCGCGGCTGCTCTGGGTCGACATCCTGCGCGGGCTGGTAGTTGAGGGCACACTACTTGAGAGCACACTTTCCGGCGCCGGCGCGGGCGTCGACGTCGTTCGGAGACACCAATTCGATGAGATGGTGACGGCCGTCGTTCCGGCGGAAGATGGCAGGCTGCTAGTCGCAGCGCAGGAGCGGCTTGTTGTCATCGGGGTCGACGGCGAGCGCGCCATTGGACCGCGGGTCGTCACGGCGGGCGAGTCCCGTCGAACCAACGACGGTGCGGTTGATCCTACGGGCCGCTTCCTGATCGGCACGCTGGCCCTCGGCGGCCAGACCAATGAGGAGTCGCTGTACCGCGTCGAGCGGGACGGATCGCTTCTCACCCTCGATGACGACCTCGGCCTGTCGAACGGCCTCGCCTGGTCGCCGGATGGGCGAACCCTGTACAGCGTCGACACGCTCGAGAGACGAATCTGGCGACGTTCGTATCCAAAATCCGGGGCACCGGGAGAGCGCGAACTCTACCTGCTCATCGAGGACGGCTATCCCGACGGGATGTGCATGGATACCGACGGGTACCTCTGGATCGCAATGTGGGGTGCAGGCGAGGTGCGCAGGTACGCACCGGACGGGTCGGTGGCCGCGGTGGTTCGAACGACGGCGCCACACACGTCGAGTGTTGCCTTCGTCGGGCCTGACCTCGACCGACTTCTGATCACCACCGCACGCCAGAACCTCACACCCGAACAACTGGTCGACTATCCGGACTCCGGACTGCTGTTCCTGGCGGACGTTGATGCGACCGGAGTGCCCGCGACTGCGTGGTCGGGCAACTTCGGCCGCTGAGGGCTGCGCGCCGCTACGGCGTGCGCTTGGTTTTCGCGACCTCGGCGTACCAGCGGGCGCTGTCCTTCGGAGTGCGCTCGAGGGTGTCGTAGTCGACTCGAACAATTCCGAATCGATCCTTGTAGCCCTCGTTCCACTCGTAGTTGTCCAGCAGGGACCAGGCGAAGTACCCGCGGAGATCAACGCCGCGTTCAATCGCGCGGTGAGCCGCGGTGAGGTGCCGGTTCAGGTAGTCGACGCGGTCCGCATCGTGAACACGTTTCTCGCCGTCCTCGACGGTGACCTCGTCGGGGAACGCGGCGCCATTCTCAGTCACGAGCAAGGGCTGGTCGGGGAACTCCGCGCTCACGGCCACCAGCAGGCTTTCGAGCCCCGACGGGTCGATGCTCCAGCCGTAGGTCGTGTACGGGCCGGGCTGTTGGATGACCTCGACGCGGTCCGCGCCCGGAAAGGGATTGCCACCGGTACTGGCTGGCGCGGTCATCGATCCCGGATCCCTGAGGGTGACGTGGGTCTGGAAGTAGTAGTTGATGCCCAGAAAATCGACGGGCTGGTGGATCAGTTCCAGGTCACCCGGGAGCACGAACGACCAGTCGGTGATGCTGGCAGTGTCGCTCAACAGGTCCGCCGGATACTCGCCCTTCAACATCGGATGCGTGAAGACTCGATTCGCGACGGCATCGATCTGCCGCACCGCCTCCGGACCCGACTCGCCCTCGGGCGCGAGCTGGTTCAGGTTGAGCGTGACCGAGACTTCGCCGTCGGGGTTTGTGATCGTCTCGCGCAGAGCAACGACACCGAGCCCGTGCGCAAGGTTGAGGTGGTGTGCGGCCGTGAGCGCCTCGAGGTGGCTCGTGTGTCCGGGCGCATGGACGCCCGCGCCGTAACCGAGGAACGCCGTGCACCAGGGCTCATTCAGCGTTCCCCAGACGGCGACCCGGTCGCCGAAGGCCGCACCCGCGATTCGCGCGTAGTCGGCGAAGGCATATGCGGTGGCGCGGTTGACCCAGCCGCCGACATCCTCAAGCGGTTGTGGCAGATCCCAGTGGTAGAGGGTCGCCACCGGCTTGATGCCCCGTGAGATGAGGCCATCGATCAGGCGGTTGTAGAAGTCGATTCCTGCCTGGTTGACGGGGCCGCTTCCGGTCGGCTGGATGCGCGGCCACGCGATCGAGAACCGGTACGCGTCGAGATTCAGGCTCTTGATCAGGTCGAGGTCTTCCTCGAGCCGGTGGTAATGGTCGTCGGCGACATCGCCCGTGTCACCATTCAGGACGTTTCCTGGGGTGTGGCTGAAGGTGTCCCAGATCGAAGGGCCGCGCCCATCCTCATTCCAGGCACCTTCGATTTGGTATGCAGCGGTCGCCGCGCCGAACAGAAAGGAGGGTGGAAACTCGACCGCAGATCCGCGGTAGTCGTCTGGTGATGACATAGGTATCTCCTGAATCGAAAGAAGTGGGGAAACGCGAGTAAGAGGAACGGGCTAACGTCCGGCGAGAGCTCCGCCGATCCCCCCGACGCTGAAGTAGCGGTTGAGGAATGCGAACAGGATGATTGGCGGCAGCATCATGACTACGGAGACAGCCATGATGGGTCCCCAGTCCGTGGTGTTCTGCTGGAAGAAGGACTGCAGCCCGACCGGGAGTGTGAAGTTCTGGCTCGACCGCAGGAAGATGACCGCCACGAGGTAGTCGTTCCAGGCCAGCAGGAACGTGAAGATCGCGGTCGACAGGATGCCGGGGAAGGAGTTGCGCAGAACCACTCGCACGAATCCGCCGAAAACCGAGGCGCCGTCCATCCAGGCCGCTTCTTCGAGGTTGATGGGGATCGTGTCGAAGTAGGCCGCCATCATCCAGATCGCGACCGACATCGCGCCGCCCACGTAGATGATCGCCACGCCAACGAGACTGTCCTGCAGTCCGAGATTCACGAAGAGGATGAACAACGGGATGATCGCCGTGATGACCGGCAGCGACTGGATGACGAAGAGGCCCATCGCGTAGCTCGACACGAGCTTGTTCCGACCCCGCGACAGCACGTAACCCGCGGGTGCCGCGATGATGATCGCGACGACCATGGTGACGAGCGTCACGATCAGGCTGTTCGTTAGCCAGATGACTACATCGGTGGCGCCGAACACCTGAACGAAGTTTTCGAAGCCAAACTGGGCCGCGCCCGGAGGGGCGTTGAGCAGACGAACGGACAGCACGAAAGTCGCGAGCACCGGGATCAGGATGACGCCGGTCACGACGACCATCACCGTGAACAGCCACCAGGACTTTCGCTCCCCCCGCCGCGGCGACGTTTTGCGAGCGGATTCGGCAGCTACGGTCGTGGTGCGATGCAGCGCGACGCTCATTCGATGTCCACCTTTCTGATCTGGCGGTACAGCACGGTTGAAATGACGACGAGCACAAGCGTCATCATGAAGGCGATCGCAACACCCGGTCCGGGCTGGAAGCTCTGGAAGGTCGTGGTGTAAGCCATGACGACGAGAGACATCGTTGCGTTGGCCGGCCCGCCGCCGGTGAGCAGGAAGATCGTCGGGAAGTCATTCACACAGAAGATCGTCATAAGGATCCAGCTGATGTACGTGGACCGGGCAATGATCGGCATGCTGATGTGGCGGAAGGTCTGCCAGCGGTTGGCGCCGTCGACGCGGGCCGCTTCATAGACGTTGGTATCGACCGCGGCGAGCGCCGAACTCGACATCATCATCATGAATGGGAAACTGACCCACACTTTGAAGAGGCAGACGAGGATGATCGCGAGGGTCGGATCGGCGAGAAACAGCACGTCTCCGAAGCCGAGTGCCTTCGCGAGAACGGGAAGCGGACTCTGTGGCGTTGCCACGAGCCAGTTCCACGCCGTCGCAGTGACGACGACCGGCACGACCCATGGCAGAAGGAGGAGCACCTTGAACACGCCCGACGCGGGGAGACGCGCCTTGAGCACGAGGGCAAAGACGAGTCCGACTATCCAGCTCCCGAAAACACCGACGACGGTGAAGAGCAATGTGAATCCGGCCGCGTGCCAAAATGCGGCGGACGACAGCTGGTTGGCGTAGTTCTTGAAACCAACGAACGGTCCGTCGCTGATAAGGGTTCCCTGATGGAGCGACTGGTAAGCCGCATAAACCAGAGGGTAGGCGGTGAGCAGCAGCACCAGGATGACGGACGGAAGCGCGAGGAAGAGAAACGTGAGACCCCCGCGACGAGCGTGCGGCCGCCGACCCGCGGGGCCGGGTCCGCTGCCGGCGTTGCCCACCCCGCGCCGCGCGCGTCGGAGCCCGCCACCGGCGGACCCCGTTGCGCGCTCTTCGGTTACTGTCACGCTGATTCGACCGCCGTCTTCCAGTCCTGCAGCGCCTTCTTCGAGTCGGTCTTTCCCGCAAGCATGACCTGGCCGAATGCGAGCGAGGGTGCGGTTCCGTCCATCGTGGCGATGGCGGGGAACACGGCCTGTCCGCCGGGCGATGCGAGTGTCTTCGCCACCGGCAGGTAGTACTTTGCCGCGCCGAGGCCGTCCTTGTTCTTCTTGAACGGCTCCGAGTTCACGATCGACTTGAGAACGGGTACCGACGAGAATACCTGCGAATCCCACAGCTGATGCATGTTCTTCACGTAGTACGAGAGGAACGCCTCCGAGCCCTCCTGCGACGGAGTCTCCTTGTACATCATCAGGTTGTTCGGGAAGTACAGGGCGCCGGATTCGCCACTACGGCTCTTGAGCGGAGGCATGACCTCGATGTCGCTGAGACCGGTGTTGACGCTGAGGCCGGGGGACCAGAATCCAATTACGAACTTGTTCGCTTTCCATTGCGCGTACACGTTGTCGGGCGTGTACGTAACACTCGACGGATCAACGGCCCCCGCGGAGATCAACTCGCGGACGAAGTCCATCGCCTCGATGTTCTTATCGGTGACGGGGTTGAATTTCTTGTCTGCGTCGAACACGCCGCCGCCGTTGTTGATCATCAGGCTGATCAGCGACTGCACCCCGACATTGTTGCCGGCGCCCCCGCCGACGCCGTAGGCGTACATGCCGACCTTCTTGAGATCCTTCGCGACCGCAAGCCACTCATCCCACGTGGTCGGAAGAGTGATGTTGTTCTTCTCGATCAGCGACTTGCGGTAATACATGACGCGCATGTCGTAGGCGTAGGGCACAGCTGCGTAGCCCTTGTCGGTCTTCATTGCGTCCCACGCACCATCGACGAAATCGTCGTACGTGCCGTCCTTCTTGAACGTTGCAATGAGGTTGTCCGCATAGGCGATCTTGCCCTGCGCTGCGTACTGGAACGCCTGGAGCCCACCACCGGAGCTCACCGCCGGGCCGGTGTTGGATGCGATCGCCGAGCCGAATGTCTGGGTGAACGTGGCCCACTGGACAATTTGGTATGTCGCGGCGCCGAGCCCCTTCGGCGGCTTGTAAGCCAGGGTGATCTGCTTGTCCTTCACGTTGAATGCGGGTGAAGCCCACGGCATGTTCCAGAACTTGATGATGCCGCCCTTGCCGCCTGAGCTACCGCCGCCACCGCCCGAGCACGCTGCGAGAAGCGGCAGGGCTGCTGCCGCGCCCGCGAAACCGAGAAAGCCTCGCCGGGAGAATCCTTTGGATTGCAGTTGATCGGTCATGCGAATCTCCTTTACTCACTTCGTTTGCTGTCGCGCTGTCGAAATGAACTCGTCGTTGAATGGAAAGGCTTGGTTGGTGCAACTGTGTTCGCCGACCCGAGGGCCGAAGGTCTTTCATTTATTGAAATGACGTTCTGAATGATCGATATAAGCCTATTCCATCGTCACCCCCGCGAAAAGGAAAGTGTGTCGCAAGTGTGACCTTGTCGTGCTGCGTCAGGCGGTCGACGGCTTTAGTGCTAAGTTCCAGTTATTGGAATCAGGACCTAGCAGACGGACGGCCATGACTGTCGATTCGAAACTCGAAACACCCGACGTTGAACTCCCGGACCGGCTCGTCGGAGCCGATCGCGTGCTGAGCATTCTCGTGGAGCTCTCGAGGCACGCGAACGGCATTGGACTGGACGATCTGGCACGGGTGGTCGACAGTCCAAAGCCGACGGTCCATCGTGCTCTGGCCGCACTCCGCCGCGCGGGCCTCGCCGCACAGGATGGTCCGGGTCACTACGTGCTCGGGGACGAATTCGTACGGATGGCGTTTGCACACCACGAGGCGCGCCCCGATCACATTCGAGTCCGTTCGATCCTCAGTGAACTTGCGACCAGATATCTCGAGACCGCCCACTTTGCCGTGCTGGAAGGCAAGTCCATCGTCTACCGCGCCAAGGTCGACCCGCCTCACGGCGCGGTCAAACTGACCTCGACGGTCGGCGGGCGCAATCCCGCCCACGCAACGGCAGTGGGAAAGATGCTGCTCTCGTACACACTTCTGGACGAGGCCTCCGTGCGTGCGTGGATCGGCAACGAACCCCTCCTGCGGCGAACCCCCAAAACGATCGTGACGGCGAGGGAACTGCACGACGAACTCACGAAGATCCGTAACCAGGGATTCAGCGTGGACGACCAGGAGAACGAGCTGCAGATCAACTGCGTCGCGCTGCCGGTTTTTCTCACCTCACCGACCGTGCCGAGTGGCGCGATCAGCATCAGCGCGATGGCGTATCGCACGCCGCTTCAGACCCTGATCGACGATGTGCCGCGGATCCGCGCGATTGCCGCGGAGCACGGTCTCGAGACGGCCGTCCGCTAGCTGTCACCTGAATTGGCATCTCCCGGTGTTCAACATACTGGAATAGGTATCTATTATTCGGAACACTAGGCTCGTGGATGATTGACTAATCCGGGAGTACGAACATGCACCTCATGCGCATCGGAGCCGCGGGCTCCGAAAGACCCATCGCCAGGATCGATGACGACTCGTACATCGACGTGTCAGACGTCGTGAGTGACTTCAACGAGGCCTTTTTCGCGAGCGGCGACATTGCGCGACTGGCCGACACCGTCGCCCATCGACTCGAGCGTGGGCAGGTCGAACAGTTCGCCGGCGAGCGCATCGGCTCGCCCATTGCCAGGCCGCACCAGATCCTGTGCATCGGACTGAACTACAGCGATCATGCCGCCGAGACCGGACAGGCCGTTCCCGATGAACCCATCCTGTTCACCAAGTCGCCGAACACGATGATCGGGCCCAACGACGATGTGCGCATCCCGCGCGGAGCAACGAAACCTGACTGGGAAGTCGAACTCGGCATCGTGATCGGCAAGCGCACCAGCTATCTCGACAGCGTCGAGGATGCGAAGGATGCGATCGCGGGATTCGTGCTCGTGAACGACGTGAGCGAGCGAGAATTCCAACTGGAGCGAAACGGCCAGTGGTCGAAGGGGAAGTCAGCGGAAACCTTCAACCCGACCGGCCCATGGCTCGCGACACCCGACGAGATCCCGGATGTTCTCGACCTCGGCATGTGGCTGGACATCAACGGCCAGCGCAGGCAGACCGGTTCGACCTCGACGATGATCTTCGACCCGTACTTCATCGTGCACTACCTGAGCCAGTTCCTCGTTCTCGAGCCAGGCGACCTGATCGACACGGGGACGCCGCCCGGAGTGGGCATGGGGTTGAAGCCGCAAGTCTGGCTCCAGCCAGGCGACGTCATGACGCTCGGGATCGACGGTCTCGGCTCACAGCGGCAGGATGTCCTCGCGCCTCGATGATCGGTCAGACGACTTCGAAGTCGGCTTCCAGCGCGTCCTCGACTTCCGGGACCCAGCGATCCGCGACGAAAGCGACGTGGGCGGGGTGCGAGTTGTATCCGTCGTAGGCCTGTTGATCGGCAAACTCCATCGAGAAGGAGAAGCGGAAATCGTTCTTCGGGCTGACCTGGATCAGCCGTTCAAATCGTTCGACTCCGGGGATTGTCGCAAGGACTGTCGCGTCGGCGAGAAAGCTGGCTTCCTCTGCTGAACCGCTCGCGTGGCGAAGTCGAAACATGACGGTGTGGCGAATAGTTGGCATCACTAACGAGTCAACCACATCGGCGACTAGCCCTTCACCTTTGGGGTCCCCGGCTTGACGACCTCGCCGTGGATCTCGGTGGTGAGACGTTCGATCTGCTGCGTGAGTGCTTCGATCCTTTGGGTCATCTGAGTGTTCGTGTGGAGCTCGTGTTCCGTCGAAGCGAAGTCGCGGTCGGCCTTCGCCTGTTGGAACGCCGCCTGACGGTTTTGGCCGATCATCACGAACGCCGAGAGGAAAATCGCCTCGAGCGAGACGATGAGGGTGAGCGTCGGCCACGGGTTCTTCTCAAACCACAGCATCCACGCCGCGAATACGAGAATGTGCAGATAGACGAAGCGCATCGATCCGGCAAATGCAGTGATCGAATCCGCGATCCGGAACTGAACGCTTGATGCCCTCTTCTTCGCTTCGGCCATGACCGCCGGATGGTGTGTGAGACCACTGGAAATGATCTTGCTGGGCAGAGTGTTCGTTGGTCGAATGTCGACGTCGCTTCGTGTCATGTACTACATCTTCCCTCGCACGCCCGGAGCAACCACGTCGTGCACCAGATCCACGAAAGCCGTGGCGGCGGCGGAGAGCCTGCGTCCCGAGGGCACGGCGAGAGAAATCTCCCACGAGAGTTCGGGTGTCATGCGCGCCAGGTGCACTCGCTCGACACTGTCCGCAAGTGAGCTGGGAATGAATCCAAGGCCGAGTCCGGCCCGAACGAGTTCGATGAGCGTGGAAAGGTCGCCGACCTCGACGCTGATGGTTCGCTCCACCCGCTCCTCCGCGAGCGCTCGGTCGGTGCGTCGGCGTGTGCCCCAGCCCTCCGGCGCTTCGACGAAAGTCTCTCCGGCGAGTTCGCTCACCCTGAGCGACTCGCGAGTTTCGAAGCGATGCCCCGGCGGAATCGCGAGAAGGATCGGTTCGGTGGCGAGCGGGTAGAGAGTGACCCCCGCATGCTTCTGCATCGCAACCGAAACGAAGGCGAGATCGAGCGCCCCCGAAGCGACGTCCCTCACCAACTCGGCAGAACCCCCGCGCGTGGGCCGAGGTCGAAGTTCGACATCGGGTCGCTCCTGGCGAAACCGAGTCAGGATCGACGCCAGGTCGATGACCGTCAGCGATTGCATGATCCCGATATTCAGGGTGCCGCGCATGCCTCCAATGACCGCATCCACGGCATCGGCCGCGGCCCGAGCAGCGGCAATCGTCGCTCGCGCTTCGGGCAGCAAAGCCGCGCCCGCGTCGGTCAACTCCACCGAATGTGTCGTCCGATCGAAAAGTGCACTGCCAAGCTCCTGCTCGAGTGCCTTTATCGATACGGACAGCGCCGACTGCACGAGATGAACGCGGTGCGAAGCACGGGTGAAGCTCAGTTCTTCCGCGACAGCGATGAAGTGTTCCAACCGGCGTAGTTCCACGATGGACACTCCTCGGTCATGTATGAATTCGATAACAGTAGTTGATTCTGCTCGTTGGACAGAATACCGTTCGTTGCGCAGGCTTGGAACATGGATTCTCACCACCGTCCCAGTGGACGAAGTATTGGCGCACACAGTTGGGGCTTTTGGGTCGCCGCGGTCGCGTTCCTGCTGAACATGGCATTCTCGGCAGTGCCGACTCCGCTCTACGCGATCTATGCCACCCGAGATGGTTTGAGCAGTGTCACGATCACTCTCATCTACGCGGTGTACGCGGTGGGTGTAATCGCGAGCCTGTTCTTCGGCGGCCACGCATCCGACTGGATCGGGCGTAAGGCGGTATTCGTGCCCGCCCTGCTCCTCAATGTGGTGAGCGCCGTGATTTTCATCCTGTGGCCGAGTCTCACAGGACTGCTCGTCGCACGCGTCGTCTCCGGAGTTTCGGTCGGCCTCACGACCGCCACCGCAACGGCGTACCTTTCCGAACTGCATCTTGGCGCTCGACCGGGCGCCGTGGGCAGACGGGCGCAGATCATTGCTACCGCCGCCAACCTCGGCGGCATCGGCGTTGGACCGCTGATCTCTGGAGTACTGGCGCAATTCGCGCCGGCTCCCTTGCTTCTGCCTTACCTGGTGTTCGCAATCGCGATTACGGTGCTCGCGATCCTCGTCGCGCTGTCACCCGAAACCGCAATCATCCCAACCCCGGTTCCGCGCTATCGGCCGCAGCGGATCGCAGTTCCGAGCAGTGCCCGTCGCACCTTCCTCGGGGCGACGGCGGCGGGAGTCGCGTCCTTCGCGGTGTTCGGAGTCTTCAACTCACTCGTTCCGTCGTTCCTTGTCGTGAGCATGCACGAGACCTCGCACGCGGTCGCCGGAGCAGTGGCGTTCGCCGCCTTCGCGGCTGGCGCAGCGGCGCAGATCATTCTGGCGCGTTGGGACACTCGGGCGATGCTCCGCCGCAGTATCCCGATTCTGGCCGTGGGCCTTGCGCTGTTCAGTGTGGGCATGTGGATGCCCAACGTGGTCGTGTTCGTGCTCGGCGGCATCCTCACCGGGGCCGGCGCGGGCTTGATCTTTCGCGCGGCAATGTCGACCGCAGGCGGGGTCGCGGGGCCAGAAGCCCGTGCCGAAGTACTCGCCGGATTCTTCCTCGGTGCGTATGTGGGGCTGTCGGTGCCGGTCATCGGGCTGGGAATCGCCACGCTCTATTGGCCGGCGCGCGACGTCATGATCGTGTTCATCGTCCTGGTTCTCGCGGCGATGATCGTTGCCGTCGGCAGCATTACGAACCGAACTTCTCGCATGCCCGCAGTGGCAGTATCGATTGAATAAGCGCGGCGGGCACGCCGAACGCGGGGTCAATACCCCAACGACAGATAAGGATTTCGAAAATGAAAGTCGCAGTTCTCGGAACGGGAACCATGGGAAGCGGCATGGCACGCTCGTTACTTCGTGACGGGCATGACGTGACGGTGTGGAACCGCACACCAGGCAGGGCCGCTGCGCTCGCATCCGACGGTGCGATCGTCGCCGACTCGGCCAGCGGTGCGGTACGCGGAGCAGACGTGGTGATCACCATGGTGTTCGATCTGGACGCCGTAGTGACTGTCGCCCGCGAGTTTGTTCCGGCACTAAAGCCGGATGCCGTCTGGCTGCAGTCCGCGACCGTCGGCCCCGAGGGCATCCGGAGCATCGCGGAGCTCGCGGCGGCTTCGGGAGCCCAGCTCGTCGACGCGCCGGTTGTCGGCACGAAGCGGCCCGCCGAAGAGGGCAAGTTGGTCGTGTTGGTCGCGGGACCGCAACCCTTGATCGACCGCGCACAGCCGGTGCTCGAGTCGATCGGCAGCAAGACGGTCGTCGCGGGCGCGACTCTTGGACAAGCTAGTTCTCTCAAGCTGGCCTGCAATGCCTGGGTCGCCACCATCACTGCCGGAATCGCGCAGTCTCTCGCGATGTGCGTGACCCTTGGGGTCGAGCCCGCCCTCTTCCTTCAGGCGATCGACGGGGGTCCGTCGGACACCCCGTACGCGCACATCAAGGGTGCGCTGATGCTCGCTGCAGACTATGAGCCGCAATTTGCCGTCGACGCTCTGGCGAAAGACCTTCGGCTCATGATCGATGTGGTGGGTCCCGGGTTCGGCACATTGCTTCCCGCTCTCAGCCATGTGTTCGAGTCGGCCAGCGATTCGGGCCGTGGCGGGCAGGATGTCGCCGCGATCTACGGAGAATTCGGCAAGTAGTCCGATGAACTTTTTTCGGCACCCCAGGCACGGACCGCTTCCGGCGATCCTGCTTCTCCTCACGTTCGGCACGGGAGTTGTCGACGCGATCAGCATCCTCGGCCTTGGGCGAGTGTTTGTCGCAAACATGACGGGCAACATCGTGTTCATTGGATTCGCCCTCGCCGGGGCTCCCGGGTACAGCGTCTGGGGATCACTCGTGGCATTGGCGGCCTTCCTCGTCGGGGCGACCATCGGCGGAGTCGTCATCGCGCGCATGACGTCCAATCGCGGTGGGCTGCTGAGAAACTCGCTGGCTCTGCAATTGGGCCTTATCGTCGCGGCGTTGGCGATCAGCGCCATTTCGGGGAACCGCCTCGGCGCGGCGATGCAAGTGGTCGTGCTTGCGCTCGCAGCTTTGGGACTCGGCCTCCAGAACGCGGTGGTGCGCCGCCTGGCTGTTCCCGACATGACCACGACGGTTCTGACGATGACACTCACCGGTATCGCTTCTGACCTTCGTAACAGAGACACAGCGACCGCCCTGCGGCGAAGCCTTGCGGTTCTCGCCATGCTTGTCGGTGCCACGCTCGGAGGGCTTATCGTTCTCGATGTTGGTACGACGGCGGGTCTCGCCGTGGTCGTAGGCGTCCTGGCAATTGCCCTGGTCGGGGCGATGGTGGTAACCAGGAAGGTCGCCGACTGGCAGCGCTTCGCGTGATTGGTCGAGGCAGCGGGCGACCGCCGCGAGGGCGTTGAATGGAAACCATGGAAAGAATGTGGGTCGCAACAGACTTCGGCGGTTTGGATGTTTTCAAGGAGGTCCCGACTGAAATCGGGTCTCCGGGCGCGGGAGAGGTGACGATCGAGATACGGGCGGCCGGGATGAACCCGGCCGACTACAAGCACGTCGCGATCGAGGGGGACCGGAGCAGGCTGCCGATCCCGATCGGCTACGAGGTTTCCGGAGTGATTCTGGCGTTGGGCCCCGATACGCAGATCGCCTCAGGAGCGGGAGCCGTTGGTGATGAGGTTCTGGCGTTCCGGGTGTCGGGCGGCTACGCCTCGGCGATCACGGTGCCTGCGAAGAATGTGTTCGCAAAGCCAGCGAGTCTCTCGTTTCCAGAGGCGGCGAACCTGTTGCTTGCGGCCGCGACGGCGGCCGAGATGCTGCACGTGACTGGCGTGACAGAGGGCGACACGATTCTGGTGCACGCCGCTTCGGGGGCGGTGGGGGTGAGCCTCCTGCAGCAGGCCAGGCTCCTTGGGGCGCACGTGATCGGCACGGCAAGTGAGCGCAGCTTCGACACGGTGACCCGTTTCGGGGGAACGCCAGTCGCCTATGGAAGTGGCCTCGAGCAGCGTGTTCGGGAGGCGGCACCGAACGGAGTGGTCGCCGCGCTTGACGCCATCGGTACCGACGAAGCAATCGACGTCTCGCTCGCCCTCGTCGCGGATCGCCAGCGCATCGTGTCGATCGTCGCGCATCCTCGTGCAAAAGCCGATGGTTTCAAGTCCATCGGTGGAGCAATGCCCGGGAGCGCGGAATTTCGGGACAAGGCACGCGCCGGCCTCATCGAGTTGGCTTCACAGGGCAAGCTGGTCGTCCCGATTGCACGTACCTATCCGCTGTCTGAGGCAAAGGATGCGCTCGCCTTCCTCAGTACCAAGCACCCGGGCGGAAAGCTGGCGCTCATTCCGGAACGGTGAGGGGCGACGGTGTGGTTGGCTGGATAGACGACATCAAGGGAGCACTGCGTCATGGAATATCGGCAACTCGGCAATTCGGGACTCAAGGTTCCGGTGCTGTCCTTCGGCACCGCCACGTTCTCCGGCGGAACGGGCGAAGGATCATGGGGTAACACGCAGGTCGAGGAGGCCAGTCGCCTCATCGATATCGCACTGGAGGCCGGAGTCAACTTCTTCGACACGGCGGACGTCTATTCGAACGGTCGCTCCGAGGAGGTTCTCGGGCAGGCTCTCGCAGGCCGCCGCGACAAGGTTCTTATTGGCACCAAGGCGACCTTCCGGTCGGAAGGAACGGACGTCAACGATGTCGGCAGTTCCCGCTTTCACCTGATTCGCGCGCTCGAGGGCAGTCTGCGTCGGCTTGAAACGGATCACGTCGACGTCTACTACCTGCACGGTTTCGATGCGGTCACACCGCAGGAAGAAGTGCTGAGCACGCTGGACGAGTTCGTGCGCAGCGGCAAGGTGCGGTACATCGGATGCTCGAACTTCTCGGGGTGGCAGCTCATGAAGTCGCTCTCGGTCTCTGAGCGATATGGCTGGTCCCGCCACATCGCGCACCAGGCGTACTACTCGCTCGCGGCGCGAGAGTTCGAATGGGAGCTCATGCCGCTCGGCCTCGATCAGAAGGTCGGGACGGTTGTGTGGAGTCCGCTCTCGCAGGGCAGGCTCACCGGCAAGATCCGTCGTGGCAAGCCCGTGCCTGGCGACAGCCGCTTGCGGGTGGGCTCCGAGACGGACCAGTCGGGAGACGAGGAGACTCTGTTCCGTACCGTCGACGTGCTCGACGAGCTCGCGGAGGAGACCGGCAAGACAATCCCGCAGGTCGCGCTCAACTGGGTGCTTCAGCGTCCGACCGTATCCAGCATCATCTTCGGCGCACGCAACGAGGAGCAGTTGCGGGAGAACTTCGGCGCGGTTGGCTGGGACCTCACGACAGAACAGGTCGCGCGACTGGATGCTGCGAGTGCGACCACTCCCAACTATCCCTACTGGCATCAGCGCAGTTTCACCGAGCGCAACCCGTTCCCGACCGCAGTCAGGGCGCGCACCGAGGGATAGCCGCGCTGGTTGGTCAGTCGCGGGACCTTTGGCACTAACCCGGGAAGCAGTGGTCCGTCAGAGTGGAGTTCCGGCCACAGATGTGGCGGGCGACAACTGTCGATCAGAACGGGATAGAGGATTTCATGACTCACATGACCGCCACCACGGGACTCGCAACGCCGATCGTTGGGGCGAAGGTGAAGGCAGCAGTCACCGAGTCCACCATTGTCACCACAGCGGCGGGACGTCGCACTCTCGCTGTCTTGCGATTCGCCACTGGGTTCATTTTTCTGTGGGCGTTTCTCGACAAGACCTTCGGCCTCGGCTTCTCAACCGTGACGAAGTCCGCCTGGATCAATGGTGGCGCACCGAGCCAGGGGTTCCTGAACAGCCCGGCGGTCGTCGGACCGCTCAAGCCGTTCTTCGCGGCGATCGCCAGCCCAACCTCGGACATCCTCTTCATGCTCGGCATGATCGCGGTGGGAGCCGCTGTAATGCTGGGCATCGGACTTCGGGTCAGCGCTGTCGCTGGCAGCATCATCCTGGTCTTCATGTACCTCGCCGAATGGCCGTTCGCCGCGAATGCGGGATCCACCAATCCGCTGGTCGATTACCACATCATCTACGCGCTCGCCCTCGTCGCGATCGCAGTTCTTTCTGCAGGCGATACCTGGGGTCTGGGTCGCGCGTGGAAGAGTGTGCCGTTTGTTCGAGCACACACGTGGCTGATCTAGTCGGGTAGACAGCTCCAGGGGAAGTCGACGTAAGTCGTCTTCCCCTTTGTCGTGCCCGGGCGAAGGGTTCTCACACGACTGCGGCAAGTGGCGGAGGGTCCTCGAAAACGACAATGGTCGGGCTCGCGATATTGAGGAGAACGTCGTGGGCAACCCGGCTCAGCGAGGTAACGCCCGGCGGGCGGGTACGCGGCTGGCCAACGACCAGCAGTGCGGCGGCCGCGGATGCATCGATGAGGGCCTCCGCCATACCGCGGGCAGACAGCCGGGCTCGCACTCGCAGCGAGTCATCCGCCGATCGAGCAAGCTCCAGAACGTCCGACAGGCGGCGATCGATTGTGGCGTTCGTTGGCGGCGCGGCCAGGACGAGCGTTAGTTGCTGCGAACTCATGCCGGCTTCGGCCGCGGCGAAACGCACGGTGGTCTGGCCGGTCGGAGTGTCTTCTGCGCTCGCCACTACCCCGTGACGTGCGTTTCCCGCGAGATTGGGGATAAACGCGACCGGGCAGTTCGCGATCGACGCGAGCGCGAGTAATTTCGACCCGAACACTGTGCCGTGGATGAATCCGGTCTTGTGCGTCCCCACGACAAGCATCTCGGCGTTGGCGGACGCGTCCGCGAGCTCGGTGAGGGGGTCGCCTTCGAGTAGCAGGGTTGTCACGGGGATCGAGTCGTCGATCGAAGTCGCGTAGGCAACCTGGGCGACGAGGAGCGCCACCGCGGCCTCGCGGTTCTCGAGCATGACGAGCTTGTCCGTCGCGTCCCATTCGTCCTCGAGGGCGTGCGCGAGGACGACCCGCATATCGGCGACGCGTGCTCGCTCGAGGGCCCACCGGATGGCCGCGCGGCTGGGAACTGAATCGTCGACGCCGACGAGAATGCTGCCGCTGGTCATCGTGTGCTTCCTTCTTGGTTGCAAGAGATGGGTATCTTCAAGCTTCGTCGGGTCACCCGATTGCAGATAGGGGCTTTGGTCCTCCGCCGCCAATCGATCGCGCGGGACCTATGGCCCTGTCACGTCGGGGCGTCGCCCCGTTCACTGGAGAGACATCACAAACCCAGGGAGACCTCCGGCATGTCAATCACACAACTGTCTTCGAGCCCAGTCGCTGACGAGGCCGTAACGCCCTGGCCATTCAGCGAGCCACGCCCCGTCTCCGACGAGGCGCTGCTGCAACTGAACACGTGGTGGCGCGCCGCGAACTACCTGTCGCTGGGACAGATCTACCTGCTCGACAACCCACTGCTTCGAGAGCCGCTCCGTCGCGAACACATCAAGCCCCGCCTGCTCGGACACTGGGGCACGACGCCCGGACTCAACTTTATTTACGCTCACTTGAATCGAGTGATCCAGCAGCGGTCGCTCAACACGATCTACATTGCCGGTCCGGGCCACGGCGGCCCCGGCATGGTCGCGAACGCCTACCTCGACGGCACCTACAGCGAGGTGTACAACGGCATCAGCCAGTCTGAGGACGGTCTGCGCGCACTTTTCCGCCAGTTCTCGTTCCCGGGCGGCATCCCGAGCCACGTGT
Source organism: Actinomycetota bacterium (assembly GCA_030840335.1). Lineage (GTDB taxonomy): Bacteria > Actinomycetota > Actinomycetes > Actinomycetales > Microbacteriaceae > Galbitalea. Next base: position 38,645 of record JAUZFR010000188.1, read on the forward strand.
CACCGGAAACTCCCGGATCGATTCACGAGGGCGGCGAGCTTGGGTACTCGCTGTCGCATGCCTACGGCGCGGTCTTCGACAATCCTGACTTGCTCGTCGCAGCCGTTGTCGGCGACGGGGAAGCTGAAACGGGACCACTCGCGACGAGCTGGCACTCGAACAAGTTCATCGACCCGCGGCAGGACGGCGTCGTTTTGCCGATCCTGCACCTCAACGGCTACAAGATTGCGAATCCGACCATCCTCGCTCGCATCCCCGAGCACGAACTCCTCGAGCTCATGCGCGGGTACGGCCACACTCCCTACCTCGTTTCGGGAGGTTTCGATGGCGAGAATCCGATCGAGGTACACAGGCGCTTCGCGATCACGCTGGATGCAGTCCTCAATCAGATTGCGGAGATCAAGGCGGCCGCCGTAGCGGGAACGCTGGTCGGCAGACCGGCGTGGCCCATGATCATCCTGCGCACGCCAAAGGGCTGGACCTGTCCAGCCGAGATCGACGGGCATCCCGCCGAGAACAACTGGCGCTCGCACCAGGTGCCGCTGGTGGACGCACGCGACACCGAGGCGCACACTCGTGTACTCGAGGCGTGGATGCGGTCGTATAAGCCCGAAGAGCTGTTCGATGCAACCGGAGCGCCCGTGCCGCTCGCAACGTCGCTTGCTCCGGTGGGCAATCTGAGGATGAGCGCGAACCCGGTGGCGAACGGCGGACTGTTGCGTCAGGAACTCAGGCTTCCGGACTTCCGCCGCTATGCGGAGGGCGTTTCGGCCCCTGGCAGCTCGATCAGCGAACCAACCCGTGTGCTTGGCGCGTGGTTGCGGGATGTCATCGCGAACAATCCGCACAACTTCCGGATCTTTGGCCCCGACGAAACCGCGTCCAATCGCCTGACCTCGGTCTTCGATGTGACCGACAAGCAGTGGAACGGCGAGTACCTGCCCATCGACTCCGACAACCATCTCGCTCGGGCGGGTCGAGTCGTCGAGATGCTGAGCGAGCACCAGTGTGAAGGATGGCTCGAAGGCTACCTTCTGACCGGGCGGCACGGGATCCTGAACTCCTACGAGGCGTTCATCCACATCGTGGATTCGATGTTCAACCAGCATGCGAAGTGGCTGAAGACCACCCGCCGCATCCCGTGGCGCCGACCGATCGCCTCGCTCAACTACCTGCTGAGTTCGCATGTGTGGAGGCAGGACAACAACGGACTGTCGCATCAGGATCCCGGCTTCATCGATCATGTCGTCAACAAGAAGGCCGACGTCGTGCGCGTCTACCTGCCGTTCGACGCGAACACACTCCTTTCAACGTACGACCACTGCCTGCGCTCGGTGGACTACGTCAACGTCGTGGTCGCGGGCAAGCAGCCTTCCTTCAACTGGCTCACCCTGGACCAGGCGATCGAGCACTGTACCCGCGGCCTCGGCCTGCTCGAGTGGGCAGGCACAGAGGTCGAAGGCGAAGAACCGGATGTCGTGCTCGCGTCCGCTGGGGACGTGCCGACTCTCGAGATGCTCGCGGCCGTTTCCATCCTTCGTGACCGGATCCCGACTCTGAAAATCCGGGTGGTCAATGTCGTCGACCTGATGCGGCTCGAGAGCGACACCGAGCATCCGCATGGTCTCAGTGACCTCGAGTACGACGCGATCTTCACCTCGGACAAGCCGGTCATCTTCGCGTACCACGGCTACCCGTGGCTCATCCATCGCCTGACCTACCGCCGTGCGGGACATGATCACCTTCACGTTCGCGGGTACAAAGAAGAGGGCACAACGACGACGCCGTTCGACATGGTCATGTTGAACGATCTCGACCGGTACCGGCTGGTCATGGACGTGCTCGACAGGGTCCCTGGGCTCGATGCGCGGCAGGGGATTCTTCGTCAGGACATGCAGGATGCACGTATCCGCGCCCGCGAATACACCCGCGAGCACGGGGAAGACATCCCCGAGGTAGCGAACTGGGTGTGGACTGCGGAGTAAACTCCAGCAACGAAGACCTGTCGCAGGGGACGCCCTGGGCACGCCGCAGGCGGGATGAGAACAGTCATGACTGACGCGCACTCCTTCACTTTTCCCGACGAGCCGCGTGGAGAGTTGGACCTCGCCATTGACGAGCTGGTCGCTCGGGCGCGTGACGTGCTCAAGATCCAGGGCAGGCTCCGTTCCCTGCTCAAAGCGAATCAGGCCGTCATCGAGAATCTCGATCTACCGGCGGTGCTGCGACGGATTGTCGTCGCCGCCATCGACCTGGTCGGGGCCGAATACGGCGCGCTCGGGGTCGTCGCCCCGGATGGCACGCTCGAACAGTTCATCAATGTCGGAATGTCCGAACACCAGATCGAGATGATCGGGCACCTTCCGGAGGGTCACGGCCTTCTCGGAGCACTGATCGACGACCCGCGTCCCATCCGAATCGAGCAGATCTCCGAGGATCCGCGATCCGCGGGATTTCCGGACCACCACCCGCCGATGGGCAGCTTTCTCGGCGTCCCGATCCGCGTGCGCGACGAGGTGTACGGAAACCTCTATCTCAGCAACCAGTCTTCGGGGCGCTTCAGCTCCGAGGACGAGCAGCTGGTAGTCGCCCTCGCCGCCACGGCCGGCGTCGCCATCGAGAACGCCCGGCTCTTCGAAGAGACCCATCGGAGGCAGGCGTGGTCTGCTGCGTCCGCCGAGTTTACGGCCGCGCTGCTTTCGGCCGAGCAGGGATCGGCGATTTCCACGCTTGCCGGCCGAGTTCTGCAACTTGCCGAGGCCGACGTCGTCTGGGTTCTGCTGCCGACCTCCGATCCCGCCGTTCTCGTCGCCGACACCGCACGAGGAATCGACGAGGACGAGATCCAGGGCAGCGCGGTACCAATTTCGGGGTCGATCGTCGCCGACGTCCTCGAGGGCAAACAACCGCGACAGATCGACGATGGGTCGCAGAGCGAAATCCCGCTGAGCGACGGACGAGTACTCGGCTCGGTCATGGCGGTGCCGATGATCGTCTCGGGAATGACGCAGGGGGTGCTGCTCGTGGGACGGCTCAAGGGCCGTGCGAGGTTCGCGCTCGTCGATCTCGAGATGGCAGCGGATTTCGCGGGTCAGGCGAGTGTGGCAATGGAGCTGTCCGCCGCACGTGCCGACCGCCAGCGCATGGCTCTCCTCGAGGATCGCGGACGCATCGCGCGCGATCTTCACGATCACGTCATCCAGCAACTCTTCGGCACGGGCCTCGAGCTGCAGAGTATCGCCGGGGGACTTCCGGCGGGCCCGCTGTCGAACCGAATCATCCAGTCCATCGCGAATCTGGATGCCAGCATCTCGCAGATTCGCACCGTCATCTTCGCGCTGTCCGCCCAGACGGATGACTCGCGCAACACGGTGCGACACTTGCTGATCGACCTCGCCAACGAACTGGCGGCCGGGCTGTCCAGCACTCCGAACGTCAACTTCTCGGGTCCGGTTGACCTCGTCGTCATGGACGACCTTGCTGACGACGTTGTCGCGGTGACGCGTGAGGCTCTCGTGAATGTGATCAAGCACGCCGAGGCCACGAGAACGTCCGTGTCGCTGACCGTCGTCGACAATTCGGTGATCCTCGAGATCGTCGACGACGGCAAAGGGTCATCCGGCTCGCAGCGTCGAAGCGGGATCTCCAATCTCGAGCACCGTGCCCTGAGCCGCGGAGGCGAGTTTGCGTTCGATTCGACGGCGGGCGGCACACGCGTGACCTGGCGAGTGCCATACGGTGTCGAACAATCAGTCGAAAGTGCGTGACGCGATGATCAGGATCTTTCTGGTGGATGACCACGAACTGGTGCGCCGCGGCATTGCAGGCCTGCTCGCCGCCGAACCCGATATGGAAATAGTCGGCGAGGCGGGAACCGCTGCACAGGCGCGCGCACGCATCGCTGCAACGCAGCCCGACGTCGCCTTGCTGGATGTGCGGCTCCCCGATGGCAGTGGAATCGACGTGTGCAGGGACGTGCGATCGCAGAGCCCCGCTACCGGCTGCCTCATCCTCACCGCGTACGACGATGATGAGGCGATCTATGCCGCCGTCCTCGCTGGCGCTGCGGGATACGTTCTCAAAGACATCCGCGGCACCAACCTCGTCGAATCGGTGCGCAAGGTAGCGGCGGGCCGCTCGCTCCTCGATCCAGGGCTGACGAAACGCGTCGTCGAGCGGATGAAGGGGCGCGACGCGCGCGATCCGCGACTGGAGTCGCTGAGCCTGCGCGAGAAGCAGATCATCTCCCTCATCGCGGATGGCCTCACCAACCGCGAGATCGGCGCGAAACTCTCCCTCGCCGAGAAGACGGTGAAGAACTACGTGTCGGGGCTCCTGAGCAAACTGGGACTCCAGCGCCGCACTCAAGCGGCGATCCTGCATCTCGAGACTCAGGCAAGATCGCCCGAGTAGGCAGCCGACGAGGGTCCTTTGGCCCTATCGCGCGCGTTCGCGGCGGTATGTACTGGCGGCATGAAGAAATCGAGCGAGACGCCGTCTCCCACCCGAACGCATTTCGTTGCGGATCCGAGCGGTGCGCGATATCAGGCCGACAGTGACGGCACGGGCGTTGCCAGGATTCGCCGGTACCTCTCACTGCGACGACCTGCGGCAACCGCGCCCGAGCGGGTCGGCCGAGTCGTCGTTGGCGTTGACGGCTCGCCGTCGTCGATCGCTGCCCTCCAGCGGGCCGCAGCGATCGCCGAGGCTACGGGGGCCGCGATCCGGGCCGTGGCCGTGTGGCAGTACCCCACTGGCGCCATGGATGTCGGTGACCTCCTCGAGTCCGCCGAGTCCGACGCTTCCGAGGCACTCGCGTCGACGGTGCAACTCGCTTTCGACGAGCGACCGCCCGAATGGCTGTCACTCGTCACGCGAGAGGGGAGCGCCGCGCATGTTCTCATCGAAGAGAGTTGGGGCGCCGAGATGCTGATCGTGGGCAGCCGTGGACACAGCGTCATTGCCGGGCTGTTTCTCGGCTCGGTGAGTGCGCAGTGCGCCGAGCGCGCCCACTGCCCGGTGCTGGTGATGCACTGAGTGTTCGTGATGCGGTGAGGTTGCGATGCGGTGAGCGCGCGGCTTCAGCGACGCGGCAGGTCCAGCAGGCTGTTGCGGGCGGTACCATCTCGGTTCGTGCGCAGGTATTTGAGATCGCCGTCCATCGCATCCGTGATCTGAGTTGTTCCCTCAGGCCAGTTGACGCAATAGGAATGGATGCCGAGCTCCATGTCCATGACGGCATCGGCGACGGCGATCGGCGACCAGTCGGCCCCGTCATGACAGAGGCGAACGACTTCGCCCTGCCTGTCGACGCTGATTGAGGTCACGCTTCTGATTGACATTGTTCTAGTACAGCGGGTTCGACGGGAGATGCTTAGGGTCGAAGGTCCCGCGTCGGGTCACACACTGTGGCCCGCTGCTATTTCCACACGTATTCGGTGGCCGCGTAACCAGCCTCGGCGGGAATCGTGATTACGCGCGCCCCATCGTCGCGCACGTCGATTCGTGGTTCAACCGTGTACGGCGTGCGCGATTGCGCCGCCGCGATGGCGCCGCCGGTGTCGGAACTCTCGGCCAGTCGCGCGAGGTTCATGAGGGTCGGGAACAGGATGGATTGCTCTCCATCCGTCGCACGCGAAACGGCATCGGATGGGCCAACCCACTCCACACCCACTGTTTCGGCGCCGTCCGACCACGCGACCTGACCAGGAGGCATGGCGGCGAGATAGAACCGCGTGTCGAACCGCCGGGGTTCCGCCACAGGGGTGATCCAGTGGCCGAACGGCTGGAGAGCACCGAGGTCGAGCATCGCGCCAGTTGCTTCGACGACCTCGCGGAACGCCGCGCCACGCATCCGCTCGGTCACCTGTAATGGCGCGCCGTCCGCTGCGAACCCGAGCAGGATTGAGGTCTCTTCCCAGGTTTCGCGCAGAGCGCCGATTCGTAACGCACGCTCGTCAGCGCCGAGCAGTACGTCGCCTCGCGTCAGCTGCGCCCAGGTCGGGTCGTGATCGTTCGGCTCGATCGCACCGCCGGGGAACACCAGCGCAGACCCGAATACCGCCCGCGAGTGCCGGCGCACCATGAGCACCTCGAACGGATCATCACGGGCGAGCAGAATAGTCGCCGACAGGCGAGGAGGTGGTGGATCGTTGGCAATCACTGAAAGGGACCCTACCCGTTCCGAGGCTCATCGACATCAGTATTGTGGGACCGAAAGCGGGAGGCCCGAGGATGAGCAGCGCGACACCACGCCATGGCTCGCGCCACCGGTGGTTCGCGCTCTTCTGGATGATCCCCGCAGCTCTCGTCGTGCTGTTTCTTGTCGTTCTCGCGGCCCGGGGTCTCCGCTCGAATCCGTCGATTCAGTCGTTCATGCGCACCTACGACGGCCAGTCCGCGCTGCCCGCGGGCGCCCCAACGGGATTTCCGGCGTGGGTCGCTTGGCAGCATTTTCTCAGCGCATTCTTCGTGCTGTTGATCATCCGTACGGGCTGGCAGATTCGCACGACACGACGGCCGCCCGCGTACTGGACCAGAAACAACTCGGGGCGCATTCGCACGCGTAACCCGCCGGTGCGCATCGGGCTTAACCTGTGGTTTCACCTCTGCGTGGACGTGCTGTGGGTGCTCAATGGGATTATCTTCTACATTCTGATTTTCGCGACTGGTCAGTGGGTGCGGCTCATCCCGGTGCACTGGGACGTCTTTCCCAACGCAATCACTGTGGCCATCCAGTACGCCTCGCTGTCGTGGCCGACCGAAGATGGCTGGGTCAACTACAACGCGCTGCAACTGCTCACCTACTTCGTCACCGTCTTCATAGCGGCGCCACTTGCGATTGTGACCGGCATCCGCATCGTGCCCGGGCTCGCCCACCGGCTGGCCTGGCTCGATCGGGTCTATCCGGTCTCGGTTGCCCGAGCGATCCATTTCCCGGTGATGATCTGGTTCGTCGCCTTCACCGTCGTGCACGTGACTCTCGTGCTTGCGACCGGTGCGCTGCGCAATCTGAACCACATGTATGCGCTTCGCGACGACCAGAGCTGGATCGGGTTCTGGATCTTCGCTGCGTCGGTCGTTCTGATGGTCGTCGCGTGGGTCGCGGTTCGGCCGTCGATAGTCGCGACACTCGCATCCCTCAGCGGCTCCGTGCGCCGCTAGTTGTCCTCGGAGGCGACGTAGGTCGCACTCGGCGACCGGTATTTCGCCCGACGCCGCCACTCAGATGGATGGCCGCTTCTGCCCGAGTTGACTCCAATGGTTGTTATGCCCGTGTCAAGGCAGCCATTTGCGTCAACTCACCTGGGTTGGGAGGGCCGCCGCTAGCTCGGCGTCTGCCGCCGTCGTGCTTCGATCGCGCTAATCAGCTGGGGCACAACCGAGAAGACATCCCCGACGACCCCGAAATCGGCGATCTCGAAAATCGGAGCGCGCGCATCCTTGTTGATCGCCACAATCGTTCGCGCGCTCTGCATTCCTGCCCGGTGCTGGATAGCGCCCGAGATCCCGAGCGCGATGTAGAGGCCGGGCGATACCGTGACGCCGGTCTGGCCCACCTGCAGGTTGTGCTCGCAGTATCCTGCGTCGACCGCAGCTCTGGATGCGCCGATGGCCGCCCCGAACACGTCGGCAAGTTGCTCGACGAGGGCGAAATTCTCCTTCGAGCCGAGTCCGCGCCCGCCCGAGACGACGACCTCTGCCGACTGCAGGTCAGGGCGCGCCGTGACCTCGGGGTCGTCGTGGCGGGCCGTGATGACCGTGGTCGGAGCCGAGTCACCGGCGATGTCGAGCGACCGAACCGTGCCCGCCGCGGGCGGCGCAACCCCGTCGACAGAGAGCGGACGCAGGGAGATCACGGGGATTCCCTTTGCGGCGATCGCTGTCACCCTGTATGCCCCGCCGAACGCCTCTTGCGTGACGACCGGCCCCGCGTTCCCGAGTACGAGTCCCGTGACATCGCTGTGGTAGCCACCGCCAACCCGTATGGCAAGTCTCGCGGCGGCTTCCCGGCTGTCGACCGAGTTGCCCACAATCACCGCCGACACAGTGCCGGATGCGAGGATCGCGGCCTGAAGCGCGGCAACCTGCGGCGTCACCACGAGCGAACCGGCGTTCGCGACGGTGGCGACGAACACGGTCGTCGCGCCGAGGCTCGCAAGAGACGCCTCGAGGTCGTCGCTTCCCGGCTCGACCACGAGAACCGCTGCCGGGTCGCCGAGCAGCGCCGCGGCCGCGAGAAGCTCGGCCGTCGTGGTGGCGAGAATCCCCTCGGCATGTTCCACGAGAACGAGTACGTCAGACACCGGAACCTCCAGTTCTAGAGGAGTTTCGCGGAGGCGAGATAGTCGGCGAGCTGGGTCGCGGCCGTGCCATCGTCCCTGATGATCGTTCCGGCGGCGCGCGGCGGGCGAACGGTAACGCTTGTCACGACCGACCCCGAGTTCTCCGCGCCCGCAAAGTCGTCGGGCGAGCCGAGCTCGTTCAGATCGACCGTTTCGAGCGGCTTCTTCTTCGCGGCCATGATGCCCTTGAAGCTCGGGAACCTCGCCTCGGCGATTTGTTCGGTGACCGAGACGACGGCGGGGAGTTTCGCGCTCACCTCCAGGTAGCCGGTGCCGGTCATCCGCTCGCCGGTGACGGTGTCGCCCTCGACCGCGAGCGTTCGCAGGAAGGTGAGCTGCGATAGCCCGAGCCGCTCGGCGAGCATGGCGGGAACGGCTGCCGTGCGACCATCGGTCGATTCGTTGCCCGCGATCACGAGATCAAAACTCCCGAGAGCGAGCGCAGCCGCGATCGCCGCCGAGGTCTGTACCGCGTCGGAACCGACCAGGCGGTCATCCAGGATGTGAATTCCGTTGTCAGCCCCCATCGCGAGGGATCTGCGAACCGCTTCGCGGGCGCTCTTCGGCCCCATAGTTACCGTGGTCACGGTCGACCCGGGCACTGATTCCCTGAGGAGGAGGGCCGCCTCGACCGCCTTCTCGTTGATTTCATCCGTAACGTTGTCACCGGCCCGCACGACCCGCTTGGTTTGCGGATCGAGTTGGCGATCCCCCCAGGTGTCGGGGACTTCCTTCACGAGTACCGCGATTTTCATCGTCGATCACAGCCTCTCCATCCAACAATTTACTAGGAATTAGTTGGATGTCCTAGTAAATTGTCGCTCAGGGCAATCGAGAGAAGCCGAGATGTTCGAATACACCGACGAGCAGCGGTCCATCGTTCATATGGTTCGGCAATTTGCCGCCGAATCGCTCGCGCCGCACGCGGCCGAGTGGGACGAGAGCCACTACTTTCCCGTCGAGGTTCTCCGCCAGGCCGGCGAACTCGGCATGGGAGCTATCTACTCGAAGGAGCAGTTCGGCGGATCAGGGCTGAGCCGGCAGGACTCGGTGCTGATCTTCGAAGAACTGGCCAAAGGCGACACCACGATCGCGGCCTACATCTCGATCCACAACATGGTGGTCTGGATGATCGACACGTTTGGCAACGAGAGCCAGTGCGCCGAATGGGTGCCGCAGCTCGCCTCGATGGAGACGCTCGGAAGCTACTGTCTGACCGAACCGGGTGCGGGCTCCGACGCCGCGGCGCTGACGACACGAGCTGTTCGCGACGGAGGCGACTACCTGCTCAACGGGGTGAAGCAGTTCACTTCCGGCGCGGGCTCCTCGGGCATCTACGTGGTCATGGCGCGCACGGCAGATTCCGGCAGCCATGGCATCAGCGCCATCGTTGTTCCTGACGGGACACCCGGGCTCTCGTTTGGACCTCTCGAGAAGAAGATGGGCTGGCACGCACAGCCCACGCGCCAGGTGATCTTCGAAGACGCCCGCGTGCCCGCAATCAATCTGCTCGGTGCGGAGGGCGACGGCTTCGGAATCGCCCTTAGCGCCCTGGATGGCGGGCGAATCAACATGGGTGCGTGTTCACTCGGCGGCGGACAGGCCGCCCTCGACCAAGCGGTTCGATACCTCAAGGATCGTGTCGCCTTCGGCAAACCGCTCATCGAACAGGAAGCTCTGCTCTTCCAGCTGGCCGACATGGATACTGAACTCGAGTCCGCGCGTACGCTGCTGTGGCGGGCGGCGGAGGCGATAGATCGTGGCTCCGGCGACGTGGTCAGATTGTGTGCCATGGCCAAGCGCGTCGCAACGGATGCGGGCTTCGCGGTTGCAAATGCCGCGCTGCAGTTGCACGGTGGGTACGGGTACCTTTCGGAATATGGACTCGAACGGATCGTGCGGGACCTCCGCGTTCACCAGATCCTTGAAGGAACGAACGAAATCATGCGCTTGATCGTTGGTCGCTCACTGGCCGAGGCCTAGCGTGAGCGAAGACACCGGCACCGAAGTACTGTTCTCGCGGGATCGACGGGTCGGGCACATCCTTCTGAATCGCCCGCGGGTCATGAACGCACTCACTCTCCGCATGGTCGACGAGATCGCGGCGAAGCTGGACGAGTGGGCGATCGACGACACTGTCGAAACCGTGGTCGTGTCCGGTGCGGGTGACCGCGGACTCTGCGCCGGGGGCGACATCGTCGCGCTCTATCGCCAGGTGCTCGCTGGCGGCGAGGACGCGGCTCTCTTCTGGGCGCACGAGTACGCACTCAACGCTCAAATCGCGAGATACCCGAAACCGTACGTCGCCCTGATGGACGGCACCGTGTTCGGCGGCGGGGTCGGCGTCTCCGCCCACGGGTCGGTTCGCGTCGTGACCGAGCGCACGAAGATCGGGATGCCCGAGGTCGGCATCGGGTTCGTGCCCGACGTTGGCGGCACCTGGCTGTTGTCTCGCGCCCCGGGTGAACTGGGCACCCACGTCGGCCTTACAGGCGGCACTTTTTCCGCTGCCGACGCCATCGAGCTTCGGCTCGCGGACTTTTTTGTTCCGAGCAACCGATTGGGAGATCTGGTTGAGGCGCTTGCCTCGATGCCAGTGTCGGATGCGCTCGCCGGATTCGCGACGGACGTGCCCGCATCCGCCCTCGCAGGCGCAAGGTCGTGGATCGACGACTGCTACGGGCTGGAGGACGCCTTCGAGATCGTGGCCAGCCTCGACGCGTCCGATGTCGCCGAGGCGCGCTACGCGGCAGACGTCATTCGGTCGAAATCCCCGACAGCCGTAGCAGTGACCCTCGAGTCATTGCGTCGCGCGCGAGCGCTCCACACACTCGAGCAAGTGCTCGACCAGGAATATCGGGTGTCGGTGCGACTAGCGGCAGGCACCGAGATGGTGGAGGGCATCCGAGCACAGGTCATCGACAAGGATCGGCAACCGCGATGGTCACCTGCGACGCTCGCGGGCGTTGCTCGCTCCGCTGTCGAGGCGTATTTCGCCCCCGTAGGGCGCGACGAACTCGGGCTGTTATCGCCAACAGCTCGCTGACAGAATGGCGGGACCGCACCATGAGAATTGCATTCATCGGGCTCGGGAACATGGGCGCACCCATGGCGATCAACCTGGTCAGGGCGGGCCACGATGTCGCGGGATTCGACCTTGTGCCGGCTGCGCTCGAGCACGCCCGGTCGGGCGGCGTTCCGATCACCGCTGACGCCGCTGCCGCCGTCGCAGGTGCCGATGTGGTGCTGACGATGCTCCCGAGCGGCGAGCATGTACTCGACGCCTACCGGAACGGACTGATCGCTGCCGCGGCGCCGCATACCCTGTTCATCGACTCCTCGACGATCGATGTGGCGGACGCCCGCGCCGCTCGCGACCTCGTTGTTGCGGCGGGGCATCGGGCAATCGATGCTCCCGTCTCCGGCGGCGTGGTCGGCGCAGAGGCGGGCACGCTCACGTTCATGGTCGGCGCAGAAGGCGATGACTTCGCGACGGCCGAACCGATCCTTACCGTCATGGGCGGCCGTGTGGTCCACTGCGGCGGGTCCGGCGCGGGTCAGGCCGCGAAGGTCTGCAACAACATGATCCTCGGAGTCTCAATGATCGCCGTATGCGAGGCATTCGTGCTCGGTGAGAAACTCGGGCTCACGCACGAGGCCCTGTTCGACGTGGCCTCAGCGGCCTCCGGCCAGTGCTGGGCGCTGACGACGAATTGCCCGGTGCCGGGTCCGGTACCAGCGAGTCCGGCCAACCGCGACTACCAACCCGGCTTCGCGGGAGCACTCATGGCCAAAGACCTCGGACTCGCGCTGAAGGCGGTCGAGGCGACCGGTGTCGCCGCCGAACTCGGACCGCTCGCGGCATCCATCTATCAACGATTCGCGGATGAGGGCGGCGCGGGCAAAGACTTCTCGGCAATCATCAACATCATTCGTCAAAATTCGGAGAAAGCCGCATGACTGACTACGACAACATCCTGCTCGAGCGGCACGGCAGGGTTGCGCTGATCACGCTCAACCGCCCCGAGGCGCTCAATGCCCTGAACTTCGCGATGATGACCGACGTCGTTTCTGCGGCGACCGAGCTCGATCTCGACCCCGAGATCGGAGCCATCATCCTGACCGGCTCGGCGCGAGCGTTCGCTGCGGGTGCGGATATCAAGGAGATGGCGACCAGGGATTTCATGGACATGTACCTGTCCGACTGGTTTGCGGGCTGGGATCGTCTGGCGGCAGTGCGCACCCCGGTCATCGCGGCGGTGGCCGGACACGCTCTGGGTGGCGGCTGCGAGCTGGCGATGATGTGCGATTTCATCCTTGCCGCCGACACCGCCAAATTCGGCCAGCCCGAGATCAAACTCGGAGTCGTACCAGGGATTGGCGGATCACAGCGGCTCACGCGCGCCGTCGGCAAGGCCAAGGCGATGGAGATGATCCTGACCGGACGCGCGATCGACGCGGTGGAGGCGGAACGCGCGGGGCTGGTTGCACGAATTGTTCCCGCGGCCGACCTGCTCGACGACGCGCTCGAGACCGCGACGGCGATCGCCTCCATGTCTCTTCCGGTCGCGATGATGGCCAAGGAACTCGTCAATGAGGCGTTCGAGACCCAGCTCAGGGCCGGCATCCGGTTCGAGCGCAGGGTGTTTCACTCCGCGTTCGGTCTCGATGACCAGAAGGAAGGGATGCGCGCCTTCATCGAGAAGCGCGAGCCGCGCTTCAGAAATCGATAGGACCGTCGAAGTCGCCCGCGTCTCGACGGAACCGCGCGAGCATCCTCTCGAGGTCGGTCAGTTCGTCGTCGCTGAAGCCGGAACTCGTGAAGACGGCAGAATTCAGTTCGCGGGTTGCCACGAGCACCCGGGCTCGTCCCTCCGGGGTAATCTCGATCAGCGTTGCCCGGCCATCCGTCGGATGCGGCACTCGGCGAACGAGACCGGCACGTTCGAGCCGATCGACGGCATTCGTCACGCTGGTCGGATGAACCTGGAGCCGCGCACTCGCCTTCGTCATCGGAAGTGCGCCAGTGCGCGCAAAGCTCAGCAGGGCGAGTAACTCGAACCGCGCAAAGGTGAGGTCGAAGTTCTTGAGCACGCTCTCGATGCGCGCAAGCAGGATCTGCTGCGTTCGCATGATCGCCGTCACGGCAGCCATGCCGTCGGCTGCTTCGGCCCAGCCCCGGTCCTGCCACTGGCGCTTCGCATCGGCGATCGGGTCGTGAGGAAGTGGAGGCGGTTGCGCCAAGTTCGCCCCCGTTCGATGCTCAATCTCCGTCGATTGTCATCTTTGCACGCCCGGATGCTTCCGGGCGAACGTCGGTCGGCAGGAGCAAACTGGGAGGGTGCCAGAGCTTCCGGAAGTGCACGCACTCGTCACCGACCTGCGTGGACGACTCATTGGACGCGTCGTCGAACGCCTCGAAGTCATCTCGTTCGCTGCCCTCAAGACCTTCGAGGTACCTGTCACGTCGCTCGCTGGCCAAGTTGTCGGCGACGTTGCCCGACACGGCAAGTTCCTCGACATCAGCGTCGGAGAAGTCCACCTCGTCATGCATCTCGCCAGGGCTGGATGGCTGCGCTGGCGAGACATTGCGCCGCAGGCACCGACCAAGCCCAATCGCGGACCCCTGGCCGCCAGGTTGGTGCTCGACGATGGGTCCGGCTTCGATCTCACCGAGGCTGGCACCAAGAAGAGCCTCGCGATCTATCTGGTGCGCTACCCCCTCGAGGTGCCGGGGATCGCCCGTCTCGGTCCTGACCCGCTGGATGAGGCCTTCACCGAGGACACGCTCGCGGGCATCCTGAGCCGCGCCGGCCGTGCGCAGGTCAAGGGAGTCCTGCGCAACCAGTCGATTCTCGCCGGAATCGGTAACGCCTACTCCGATGAGATCCTGCACACGGCAAAAATGTCGCCGTTCAAACCGGCGGCGATGGCGCCGGCCGACGTCTCTCGGCTGTTCCAGGCCATGCAGGCGACGCTGCGAGGGGCCATCGAGCGGGCAGATGGCCTGGCCGCATCCGAACTGAAGCGCGAGAAGAAGTCCGGGTTGCAGGTTCACGGCCGAACCGGTGAAGACTGCCCGGTTTGTGGCGACTCCGTGCGACAGGTGATCTTTGCCGATTCGACGCTGCAGTACTGTCCGACCTGCCAGACCGGCGGCAAACCGCTCGCCGATCGAGTGCTGTCGCGACTACTGAAGTGAGCTGGGCGGGCAGCCTCTCACGGGCGTTTTACGCCGTCGATCAAGTCTTATCGCTACTGAAGCCGCGAGCACAACCCCTTTCTCGTGTCTCTCACCGTTGCTACGTTTCTAGACGCATGATCTAGTAGAAACGGAAGGTAAGAGAATGAATATTCTGTTTATCGTCATCGCCATCGTCGCCATCATTTTGGCCATCACTGGCGGCTTGGTGCAGTCTGTGAATTTCCTCCTCTGGGTGGGAATCGTGCTGTTGATCCTGGCGATCATCGCGTTTCTGTTGCGCTCGATCTCGGGACGCAGGCGCGTCTAACCACGCAGCTGCGACCCGACAACCGCACGAGCCCGCTCCCGGCATCCGGGAGCGGGCTCGTTCGCGTTTCCGCGAAACTGGCCGAGCGCATCCGGAGGCGAGTTCGCGGCTCTTCCCGGCCCGGTAGGTTAGGCGGAGTATGCCAAATTCATTTCACGTCGCGGACACGGTGGTTGCGGCGCTCGCCGAAAATCGCCCGGTTGTCGCGCTCGAATCCACGATCATCAGCCACGGGCTTCCGCGGCCTCGCAACTACCAGGCAGCGCTCGAATTTGAGTCGATGCTCCTTGATGCAGGCGTGACGCCCGCAACGATTGCCGTGCTGGACGGCGTGCCGCAGATCGGCCTCACCGCAGAGGGCGTTCGCCGCATCGCCGAAGACGACATGGCCAAGGCGAGCGTGCGAGACCTGCCGATCCTCGCCGCCCGCGGAGGCAGTGGTGCGACGACCGTCGCCGCGACCGCGCACCTGGCCGCGCTCGCTGGGATTCGCGTCTTCGCGACGGGCGGGCTTGGAGGAGTCCATCGCGGAGCATCCGAGACGTTTGACGAATCTGCCGACCTCTCAACGCTGGCCGTCACTCCCATCACGGTTGTCAGCGCTGGCGTGAAATCCGTGCTCGACATTGCTGCGACGCTGGAGCGTCTCGAATCCCTCAGCGTGCCCGTGATCGGCTACGGAACGTCCGTTTTCCCGAGCTTCTGGCTGCGTGAATCGGTCCACACGCTCGATTGGTCGGTCGGTTCCGCGGCAGAGGTCGCCGCGATAATGAAGGCGCAGGATGCCCTCGGTCACGGACAGGGAATCGTCGTTGCGAATCCGATTCCCCTCCAGCAGCAGTGGGATCCGGCAGAGCACGACCGCGTGCTGAGCGAAGCCTTCGAGGCGGCTGCGGCAGCGGGAGTTCGCGGAAAAGCTGTGACGCCATTCCTGCTCGGGTTCATTGTTCAGGCATCCGGCGGGCGTAGCCTCGAAGTAAACCTCGATTTGGCTCGCAACAACGTGCGCGTCGCGGCCGACATTGCAAAGGAGTGGTCGAAGCTCAATGGCTGACACTGCCGATCGCATCGTCGTCTTCGGCGACGTGATCGACGACGTCATCGCCACCCCGTCGGGCTCCATCCGCTCCGACACCGACACGCCGGCAAGGATCGAACGCCGCGCGGGCGGGTCGGCCGCCAACATGGCGACCTGGCTCGCAGAGGTGGGCGGTGTCGTCGACTTCGTGGGCAGGGTCGGAGTGATGGACCTCGAACGCCACAGTCGGCTGCTCTCCGATGCCGGTGTTCGGCCGATGCTCGCGGGCGACCACATGCTTCCGACCGGCACAATCGTGATCATCGTCGAAGGTGACCGTCGCTCGATGCTGACGGAGCGTGGCGCCAACGCGGCTCTCGATCCGGAGGCCGTGTCCAACTCGATTCTGAACGGCGCGCGAGTGCTGCACTTCACCGGATACAGCCTGTTCGGTCGAAGGAACGGCGCCGGTTTTCGAAAGCTCATCAAGCGCGCGCGAGCACGAGGCGTTCAGGTTTCGGTCGACCCCGGCTCGGCCGGATTCATCGATGACTTCGGACCCAAGGCGTTTCTCAAGGCGATCGCCGGCGCATCCATGCTCTTTCCGAACCTGGATGAAGGTATCGCGCTGACCGGTATCGAGGATCCGATTCGTATCGTCGTTGAGCTCGTAAAGAGTTTTCCGGTCGTGGCTCTCACGCTCGGGACGGCGGGAGTCATCGTTGCCGGACCGGGTCAGGCGCCGGTATTCATCGAAGCGAACGGTGTGGCCGCGCTGGATCCGACAGGGGCCGGGGATGCCTTCTGCGCCGGCTTCCTGCGCGCATGGATCGACACGTCGGATGCTCAGGAATCCGCGAGAGCGGGAGCGCAGCTGGCCGCGCGTGCGGTCGAATCCATCGGCGGCCGACCGACGATCGCCTGACGATCGCGCAGGCGAGTGCTCTGCGCCCCATGCGAAACTAGCTGCGTAACAAGGCGCTCGACTATGAGTCGCGGGTGGTTGCGTCGATACAGTTGGCTGCAAGGAGGCGCCGTGGACGCATCAGCGGGGGAGAGTGCAACAAATCGCGTCGCCCTTCTGCGCGAGCAGAAAGACCAGATGGCCATCGTAGTGATGCACGTCTGCCGGGAGCGGCGCATCCGGGCGCTGGCTGGTGGAGGTTCGGTTCTCACGGCTCAGGGACTTATTTCGCCGAATGTCTCCCGCACCCTGTCGCTGGTCGTCGATCCGGCATCCAACCGCCACCTCGTCACAGCTTTGCGTGAGGCCGGCTGGCGCCGCGAACGCGGGTCTCGACGGTTCAGCATCCTTCCGCCTGTGAAGCAGGCCTTCGTGAATGACGCCTGGATCGCGGCCCTCAACGTCTTCTCGGTCATTCCCGGTTTCTTCGCAGACCCCGAGGAGACGTTCGACCTGCTCTGGGAGCGGCGGCGGGAGGTTCCGGTGCGGGGGGAGACCATTCCTGGCCTCGACCGGCTGGCGTCGGCCGTGCTCGCCAGCCATAACAGTCTGGATGGTCGTGGCCCGCACGCCGCGAGTCACTCCGAGTTCTTCGCCGAGCAGTTTCGCCAGGTGCTGAGTGATGCCGAGCGGTCTGAGCTCGCAGAGCTCGTGCGACGCGTTGGGGGTGGTGGGGAGATGAGCTCGTTCCTTGAGTCGCTGGGTGTCGAGCCCGTACCCTTCACTCTTCCATCGCAGGCATATGTGAGTTGGCGACTGAAGATCGACTCGGCGACCGACCAGATTCGGCGGGCGGTCGCGCTGCTCGAACTGCCGCGTCGCGGGCGCCAGCAACTCTACGAAAGCCGGTCTGGTCGCCCGAGACGTCTCAAGGATGTCTGGATCATGATCGTCTCGCTGCCCAACACTTTCCGGGCGATCGTTGGTGCCAAGCGGCGGTGGGCCGCCGACTCCCGACGCGCCGACTCCTGACGCGCCGACTCCTGACGCGCGCGAACTAGCCGCGTTCGCCGGCGACGCTCGCGCGCAGCTTCGCGGTGAGCTTGGCGAGCTGCGTCAACTCTTCCTGCGACAGGGCACCGCCAACATGGCGGGCGATCGAATCGGCGTGCGCAACGGCCACCTTGCGAAAGAGCGAGAACCCTTCGTCCGTCAGGCAGACAAAGGTTCCGCGCCCGTCGCCCGGGTCGCTCTCCTTACTGACGAGGCCGCGACTGACAAGCCGGTCGACCATCCGGCTGACGCTCGGCTGCGTAAGCAGCAGGTGACGGTTGAGGTCTCGGATGCGCAGCTTGCGGCCATCCTGCTTGGTCAGGTTGAAGAGAACGTCGTATTCGTTGAACGACAGTTCGTCATTGGGAAATTCACGATTGAGCTCGCGAAGAACGGTCACCTGGGCGCGGAACAGTGACTCCCAGGCGTTGATCGCTGCGGTGGATCGGTTGGTCACACGCCAACTCTATTGAGAGCAGGGGACTGAGAAAGAATCGGGTTACGAAGGCGCATGACGCCAGAGAGCAAAAAGGGCGGTTAAACAGGATTGAGGGTCGGTTTCAGAGGCTAGAAACCGACCCTCTCCCTTGCACCAAGAGTGTCCTGCAATCACATTCCGCAGAGGCTGCCACAGCAAACAACTTCTGCTTCAAGAAATATATAACGAGAAGGTAACGGCGTCTAGTTATCTAAACGTTATTTTTCTGCGAGTTTCATATGAGCCGAATTCCGGGCCTCTCATCCCCGGTCGTGGGGCGTCGATCGTCGCCTCTGTGCTTCATCCGACTTGACTCAAATGGTGGTTACGGCGCGGCGATCGCAACCATTTGCGTCAAGTCGGCTGGGCTTCCACGGGCTTACGTGTTCTCCACTGGAGCGCACCGACGATGAGTTGGGCGACGATGGCCAGACACGCGGCATTGAGTAGCGACACGGCCCAGATGATCTCCGCCACCCCGTTGTCAGCAAACGGGTCGTTGGCGTGTTCGCTGAAGTTCGTGCTGCCGAGAACTGCGAGGATGCCCCCGAGTATGACCGTCGTGGTTGTGATAGTCACGAGCGCGGCTTTGTATGGGTTGACCGGCCCCGGTGCCTGGGGCACGTCGCTGGCGTCGCTCTCTTCGATTGGTTCGGATTGCGCAGGACTCACAGTGGTGCTCGCTTTCGTCTTCGCGTGTTGGCGCAGCAATGGTGGAGACCCACCCTTCCCGTGCGCGCAAGGCTATCGCCAACCCGAGTTGTGAACTATGTGTCCGAAAACCGCGTGATGCGAGAGTCGGAACGCGGGAGGATTTTCCTGAAGGGAATCACCATGTACTTACGTCACGCCACCATCGACACAAGAGTCGGCCAGGTCACCATCGTTGCTTCCGACGACACCATCGTCGGGATCTACTATCCGCACCACTGGACGAGGCCATCGGCGAGCATCTTCGGCGTCGCAGGGGATTCCTCTAACGACACCGTCCTCACCGCCGCGCGGGAGCAGCTTGCCGAGTATCTGGATGGCGCGCGCACATCCTTCGATCTTCCGGTCGTCACGCATGGCAACCCGTTCCAGGAGCGCGTCTGGGCTCTCCTGAACCAGATTCCCTATGGCGAGACCACGACATACGGCGAACTCGCTGAGAAGCTCGGCGGCAAATCGCTCGCACGGATGGTCGGCCAGGCGGTCGGCCACAACCCGCTCAGCGTCATCGTGCCCTGCCATCGTGTCGTCGGGAAAGACGGCAAGCTCACCGGATACGCGGGCGGCCTCGAGCGAAAGAAGATGCTCCTCAGCCTCGAAGGATCGATGCCCGCGACCTCGGTGACGCTGTTCTGAGCTCAGTTCTCGTCGAGCTCGCGAGGCACCACGATGGCATCAACGAGCGCGCCGTTGCGCCACACGGTCATCTCGATCGGGCGATCGATGGCACCCTCCACCATGAGTTTCTGCACGGCTGTCGTCGAGACGACGCGCGCGTGATCCAGCTCGACGACGATATCGCCCCGATGGATGCCTGCCAGCTCGGCGGGACTGTTGGGCGAGACTCCGGCGACCTGCAGCCCGGTTGGTGAACCGATGCGGGCAGCGAGTTCGGGCGCGAGAGTAATCTTCGCGCCTGCGATGCCGAGCCAGGCGCGGCGCACGCGACCCTTCGTCATGAGGGTAGTGATGATCTCGCGGGTCGTCGCATTGATGGGAACAGCGAGTCCGAGACCAATTCCCGCGACCGCGGTGTTGACTCCGACCATGCGGCCGGAACTGTCGGCGAGCACACCGCCACTGTTGCCGGGATTGAGCGCGGCATCCGTCTGGATCACCTCGTCGATGACGCGGCCGGTCTGCGTGGGCAGCGACCGTCCGAGAGCTGACACGATGCCGGCCGTCACGCTCCCGGCGAGGCCGAGCGGATTGCCGAGCGCGACGACCAGCTGACCAACTCGCAGCCGGGCGGCATCGCCGAACTGCAGTGGCGCAGGCACACTACCGCGAGCGTGCAGCACGGCGAGATCCGACAGGGAGTCGCGCCCCACGACATCCAGCGCGACGGTCGTGCCATCGGAAAAGGATGCCTCGGCGGTGCGCGCCGCGTCCACGACGTGGGCACTGGTCAGCAGGAATCCATCGTCGGTGATCACGCTCGCACTTCCTGATCCGCCGCCTCGCGCACTGCGCACCGTAATGCTCGCGACCGCGGGGAGTACCGTCTCAGCCACCGCCACGACCGTGCGGGAGTATGCGTCGAGAATGTCGTCACCGCTCATAGGGTCAAGCGTGACGGTGTCACCGCACCAAATGGTGCGCGTTCGCTATCGGCTGACGGGGATGCTCGCGGCGCGCGCCCGTGGTCTGCCGGTCGTCACAAGCAGCGCGAGGAGCGCACCGAGGATTGCTCCGGTCGTGTTAGCGATGAGGTCGCGCACGTCGGGCACGCGCGTCGGCAGGAAAGTCTGGGTTCCCTCGATGACAAGCGTCAGTACGACTCCAGCGAGGATCGCCAGCCACCACCTGCGTCGGCCGAAGAGGACAACGAACAGCAAGCCGAGCGGCACAAAGACGGCGATGTTCGACACGAACTCGAGATCGGCAAACGTGAAGTTGTGGATCGGTCCGAAACGGTTCACCGCGTCGACCACCACCATCGCGAGGGACTTCGTTTCGGTGTTTGTCGGCTGCGGACCGAGGGTGAGCCAACCGATGAAGGCGAGGTAGCCAAGCGTCAGGATCAACGCGGCGCGCGGCCTCGAGCGATTGCCGGGTGCGGAAGAAGTTCGGGTAGTCACGGTCTCACGCTACGAAGTCTCGCTGGGGGTCTCATCCGCCGCTGGTCGCAATCAGGTAGTCCTTGCGAACTAAACCGGGGAATCAACGATGGTCTCGATCAGGATGCCTGCAGCCGTGAACGTGCTGCTCAAGACATCCGCTGTGTCGAGAAAGAGCCGGTCGGATGGG
Source organism: Actinomycetota bacterium (assembly GCA_030840335.1). Lineage (GTDB taxonomy): Bacteria > Actinomycetota > Actinomycetes > Actinomycetales > Microbacteriaceae > Galbitalea. The sequence goes on from JAUZFR010000188.1 coordinate 59,916, forward strand.
TTTTCGCCAGCCAGCTTGCCGGTGATGACCCCGCGCGGCGAACTGCTGTTCCAGCGGACGAGCTGCTGGGAGTTGCCTGTGTTTGCGCGTTCGGTGATCTCGACGACGAAACTGGTGCGGGGTCTGCTGCTGCCGAACAGCCCGCCGAGAAATCCGCCAGCGGTGTTGCTCGACGTTGCGATGAATCCGCCTGCCGGCGTCGTCAGCACGTCGAAGCCGTGCGCGTGCAGCGTCTGCTCTACCAGGAGTTTCGCGGCGTCGCCGTCGAGCGCGACGACGTAGGCGAAACTCGAAGCCAAGAAGCGCGCCTAGAAGAAGTCGGGGCTCGGAGTGGATGCGTGACGAATCGACACGTCGGCGTGACGGTCGAATCGATACCCGACTCCGCGAACCGTGCGCACGATGTCTTCGTAGGCACCGAGCTTCGAGCGGAGGCGACGGACGTGCACGTCGATCGTGCGCTCGTTGGGAATCTCGTCGTCGCCATCGGCCCAGAGCGAACTGATCAGTTCAGCGCGGTCGATCGTACGACCTTCGCGCAGCACGAGGTACTGCAACAACTCAAATTCCTTGTAAGTCAGTGCGGCAGACTCACCGTCGAGCACGAGGCGCTTGCGCGAGATGTCGATGATGACACCCCCGCGCACCTTTGCGGCGGGCTCCTCGGCCTGGCGGTGCTTCGCGAGAGCGGCCGGATCCTGCAGGGCGAGACGCACGACATCCACGTCACGCCCGCCCGCGCCGCGCGGGGCGAGAGCGACGGCGGCATAGGTCTCAGCGGATGGTGCGAGCTGAGCGGCAAGCTGCTTCAGCTGCTCGACGAGTGCGCCGAGGTCGGTGCCGGACTCTGCGGCCTTGGCCTCATCGAGTCCGACGTAGAGCACGAAACCGCGGGCTTCGGTTCCGGACGGCACCGCGCGCAGGCGGGGAGCCGGTTCGGGCGCGGGCGCCGGCGCGGCAGAGATGGTGCGAGTGGCTGGCAGATCAAGAGTTGCGAGAGACATGGGGTCTATTCCTTTGGTGCTGCGAAGGGCCTCGTGATCGAGGGGTGATCCTTCGGAAATGAAGTCGTGAAGTGTGGTTCGGGATGCGTCCGCAACTGGCGGAGAGTCATCCGGGAGTCCTGGCTGCGTCTCGGAGGAATTCATAATCTCAGAGGTTCCGCTCAAGCCGGACTCGGCGAGGTTGGCCGATTAGGCACACATTCGACAACACATGACAACGCGTACCGGCATCATCATGCCGGCAGTCCCACGGGCCTCAAGGGAGGTCAGGGCGTGCGCGTTCACAGTCATGGCACAACTATCTTGCACAGACGCGCAATATGTCAAGTCGCGTGGGGCGAATACGCAGGATTAGACCGTTCCGTAGAGACGATCGCCCGCGTCACCAAGTCCGGGCACGATGTAGCCGACCTCGTTGAGCTTCTCGTCCCTTGCGCCGACGACGATGGTGACCTCTCGCCCCTTCGTCGCCTCTTCGACGGCCGCGAGGCCCTCCGGGGCGGCGATCAGGCAGACGCATGTGACGTCAACCGCGCCTCGGTCGAACAGGTAGTTGATCGCAGCAATGAGCGAGCCGCCGGTCGCGAGCATCGGGTCGAGCACGAAGCACTGGCGGTTCGACAGGTCATCCGGGAGACGCTCGGCATAGATGTCGGGCTGCAGGGTTTCCTCGTTGCGCACCATGCCGAGGAAGCCGACCTCCGCTGTCGGAATGAGCTTGACCATGCCCTCGAGCATGCCGAGTCCGGCGCGGAGGATGGGAACCACGAGCGGCCGGGGAAGGCTGATCGCCAGGCCCTTTGCCTCCGCAACAGGGGTCTGAACGGTCACTTCTTCGACGCGCACATTGCGCGTGGCTTCGTACGCGAGAAGGGTGACGAGCTCTTCGGCGAGCGCCCGGAACGTCGGCGACGGCGTCGTCGCATCCCTCAAGACCGTGAGCTTGTGTGTGATCAGGGGGTGGTCGGCTACGTGCACTCGCATAGGCTCAATCTAGCGAACGGAGGACCGATTCGGATGGGCACACCAGAGCAGTACGAGAACTGGATGCGCGTTGCCGCGAGCGACGCCCGCCTCGCGATCGCGACCGGAGACGTCCCCGTTGCGGCCATCCTGCTGGATGGCGAAGGCCGGCCTATCGCGGCCGGGCGCAACGAACGCGAGAAGTACGACGACCCGACAGCTCACGCGGAAATTGTCGCGATTCGCGCGGCCGCGGCAGTCACCGGGGACTGGCGCCTCAGCGACACGACCCTCATCGTCACCCTCGAACCGTGCGCAATGTGTGCCGGCGCAATCGTGAACGCGCGCATCCCTCGCGTCGTCTTCGGGGCGTGGGACGAGAAGGCGGGCGCCGCGGGAAGTGTGAACGACCTGCTTCGGGATCGGCGTATGAACCACCGCGTCGAGGTCATCGCCGGTGTCGAGGCCGACGTCTGCTCGGCGCTGCTGCGCGAGTTCTTCGAGGCGCGCCGCTAGTTCGCCACCGCGAGTCATCCCCGCACTGGTGTGCGGGCGGAGATGTTGCGCCCGGGCGGAGTTATTACTCCGCCCCGCGGCGAGGTCTCCGCCCGCAGCGGCGTTGAGGGGGGCGGAGAGGTGTGGTGGGGCTAGTCCGCCGCACGAATGATGATCGACTCCGTGGACGGGTTGCCCTTGCCTTTGGCGACGAAGACGTCCGGCTCGATATAGATCACTCGGGCGATGGGCACGGCCTCGCGGATGCTCGCCTCGACCGCATCGATTGCGGAGGCGACATCCGCGAGCTTCTGCTTGCTCGCGAAGGCGACTTTTGCGCCGACGAGCAGTTCGTCCGGCCCGAGGTACAGCGTCTTGATATGGATGAGCGCCTCGACGTCAGGATGCGCGTTGATCGCGTCGCGGATCGCGGTCACGTCGGTGGCATTTGCGCCCTCGCCGACGAGAAGGCTCTTGGTTTCCATGCCGAGCACCAGCGCCACGAGCACGAGCAGAACGCCGATGGCGAGTGTTCCGATGCCGTCGAAAACGCCATTGCCAGTGATGATCGTCAGTCCAACGCCGAGCAGCGCCAGCGCGAGGCCGACCAGCGCCGCGAAGTCCTCAAGCAGCACCACTGGCAGCTCTGGCGCCTTCGCGTGCCGAATGAACTGGATCCACGATTGCGATCCGCGAGTGTGATTCGATTCGCGAATCGCGGTTCGGAACGAGAGGGACTCGAACACGATGGCGACGACGAGCACGCCAATCGGCCACAACGGATTCTCAAGCGCGTGCGGCTCACCGATCTTCTGGATTCCCTCGTAGACCGAGAACACTCCACCAATCGAGAAGAGGATGATCGACACGACGAACGCGTAGACAAATCGCTCGCGTCCGTAACCGAAGGGGTGCGCGGCATCCGCTGTTCGACGGGAGCGTCGGCCGCCGAGGAGCAGGAGCCCCTGATTGCCGGTGTCGGCCAGGGAATGCACGCTCTCTGCAAGCAACGAGCTCGATCCCGAAAGCAGGAATGCGATGAACTTGACGATCGCGATGCCCAGGTTTGCGCCGCCCGCCGCCAGGATCGCTTTCGTGCTGCCCTCAGTGCTCATGCCCCAATCCTAGGATGGGGCTCATGATCACCCTCCCGTCAATCGCAATCCTCGGCACCGGCTCGATGGGCGGTGCGATCCTCAGCGGTCTGCTCTCCCCGGACGTGACGGTGGACGGCGGCATCCGAGTCACCAACCGGACTATCGCCAAGGCACGGCCGCTCGCGTCGGATCGCGTGCAGTCGTTCGCGCTCGAGGAGACTCCGGATGCGAATGAGCAGGCACTCGCGGGCGCGCGGCTGGTGCTGATCGGCGTCAAGCCGGCAATGGTTACGGACCTGCTGCGCGCGGTTTCCGCTTCGCTCGAGCCGGATGCGGTCGTGGTCAGCGTTGCGGCCGGCGTGACGACGGCGACGATGGAGGCGCTCGTTCCGGGCTCGGTGCTGCGCGCGATGCCGAATACGCCGGCAGTCGTCGGCAAGGCAGTGACCGGGCTCTCGGCGGGATCGCGCGCGACCCCGCAGCAGCTCGCACTTGCCCGCACCCTTTTCGAGACCGTCGGCACAGTGCTCGAGGTACCCGAGGACAAGATCGATGCACTGAGCACGATCAGCGGATCCGGTCCGGCATACGTGTTCTATCTCATCGAAGAATTGACGCGCACGGCGGTCGGCATGGGATTCACCCCAGAGGATGCCGCCACCATGGTGAATGGGACATTCCTCGGTGCCTCGGAGCTTCTCGCCCTGAGTGACGCCGATCCAGCCGAACTGCGTCGACGCGTCACGAGCCCGAACGGAACGACGGAGCGCGCGATCGCGGTGCTGCAGTCGGCCAATCTCTCTGAACTGTTCGATCGCGCGACGGCGGCCGCGCTCGCGCGAGCGAAAGAGCTCGCGGCGGGCTGACATCCGATCGTTCGTCGCGGTAGCGTGAAACGAACGGGCCGGGAGGACCACAGTGCGCAAATATCTGTTCAGCGTCAAGACGGTTGTGGCGGCATTCGGTCTGATCGGGCTCATCCGTGCGACCGTGAGAAACCCGCGCGACTGGCGAACGGCACTGCTCTGGGTCGTGTGGCTGTCGACATTCGTGACTGCGGTCGGAACCGTGCAGATCGACGCACGGCGCGCGGCACTCGAGGATGTCTGACTGCGGGCATCCAGCGGATTCAACGGCGCCGCATAGGCCTGGCATAGGGCCACAGGCGAGAGTTGCTTTCCGGTCGGGCGATAGGACGTCCGCCCAACGGTTAGGACACATCATGGACAACGCACTCGCAGACACCCCGCCCGCAGACACCCCGCCCGTCGAGCCAGAAGCCTCGGCGACGAGCGTTCCCCCGGCGGGCAGGCGCAAGCGGTACATTGCTGCGGCGATCGTGGCTCTCGTCGTTGTCGGCGGTGGCGCGTTCGGAGGCGGAGTTGCGGTCGGCTCGGCCAACGGCGGTGCCGGGCACGCGCAATTCGGCAACGGCGGACCCGGCTACGGCGGCGCCGGCCTGCGGGGTGGAACGGGTGGACAGGCGCCGACGCAAGGAAATAGCCAGACCGAGACGAACGGGTAGCCGTTACTCTGTTGGCATGGCCGACATCTTTGACGTGGTTGCCGATGCAACACGACGTGATCTGCTTCAACTTCTGCTCGAGACCTACACTTCGACGAAATCGGATGCAGGGGAACTGAGCGTAGGCGAGATTGTGACGAAGCTGGGGCTCACGCAGCCCACGGTCTCGAAACAGTTGAAGGTGCTGCGCGATCACGGGCTCGTTGCCGTTCGCGAGGAGGGCCAGCACCGCTACTACAGCCTGGATTCCTCACCGCTGGAAGACCTCGAAGACTGGCTGATTCCCTTTCTCAGTGCTGATTTCGATCCCTCCCGCATCGACTCCGACGACTCCAGCGGCAGTGCGGTTTTCGCTGCATGGTCGGGAGCAGAGGTCGGGCAGCGGGTGGGTCGAACCGTCGCCGATCGCTCTTTCCGTGCCCGCGCCGTGATCGAAGATGCCCAGAAGAAGATCAGCACCGGGATCCATCGCATCACAGGCAGGTAGACGCGAAGTCACATCAGCCCCTATATTTACGATTTAGCACTCCAGTCACACGCTGGACGTGATTTCCCGGGGGCCAGGAGGCGAACAGCATGGCGGACTTGTCTGACGTGCGCTTCCTTACCGTCGCTGAGGTCGCCGAAATGATGCGCGTCTCGAATATGACCGTTTACCGGCTGGTTCATGCTGGCGAACTCCCGGCCGTACGATTCGGCCGGTCATTCCGCATCCCGGAGTCCGCAGTCGCCGCGGCGATCGCGACGCCTGTCGCCAACGTCGGCTAACTTCGCGAACGTACCTCCCACGGTGTGGGGTAAAGTAGACCGGTTATGTTTCCGCGGTTCTGATCGGACCGGTGGTCCAATCAGCAATCAGCGAGGTGATTTATGGGTTCCGTCATTAAGAAGCGTCGCAAGCGCATGGCGAAGAAGAAGCATCGCAAGCTGCTTCGCAAGACGCGTCACCAGCGTCGCAACAAGAAGTAGAGCTTTCGAGAGAGCGCCGGGCCGTCAGGCTTGGCGCTTTTTTGTTGCCACCGCGCGGGCTTCCCGGCGAACGCGCTTCTGCGCATCCCGGATGCTCGCGCGTTTCAACTGAAGGATCGGCCAGCCAAGGCGCTTCGCATGTTTCGTAAGTCGGGCATCCGGATTCACGACCATTCGATGGCCAACAAGCGAGAGCAGCGGGATGTCGTTGCGCGAATCGGAGTACGCCCAGCAGTCTTCGAGGTTCGCGTTCAATTCGAGGGCGAGCGCGCGTGCGGCAATCGCCTTGAATTCGGCATGCAGCACCGGACCATCGAACTTTCCCGTGAAAACGCCTTCGTGCGCTTCGAACTGCGTGCCGAGTGCCCCCGTGAAACCCAGTCTGGTAGCGATGACCTTGCCGACGATCTGCGGTGTCGCGCTCATCAGCCAGACCTGGTGGCCCTTGGCCAGGTGCTCGCGCGCGAGCCCAACGGTTTCGGGCCAGAGTCGTGGCTCGATGTCGCGTTCGAACACCTCGACGGCGAGAGCCTGGAGCGCATCCTCGCGATAGCCCTCGATGAGTTCCAGCGCCCGTTCCTTGATCGAACCGAGGTGGCGATTGTTCTCGCCACGCAGCAGAAACGACGCCTGGTGGCGGCCGAAGCGCAGGATGTCGACGAGGGTCAGGAGTCGCTGCCGCCGGGCCGCCTTGGCGATGTGGAAGACGCTCGCGCCGCGCAAAAGGGTGTTGTCGACGTCAAAGAAGGCGACAATGGCGGTGTCGCTGGGGGTTTGCGGTGTGGCGTCGAGCATCCAGAACAGTCTAAGGAGAGACGCCGGACTCTCCCGCCACCGCGACGCATAGGCTTGACCCGTGCCGACCCCCACGATCGTGACTCTGCTGACCCGGCCGGGTTGTCACCTGTGTGATGACGCGCGGGATGTCGTGACCGCTGTCGTCTCCGAAACGCCCGGGACGCTGCTGGTCGAGCGATCGATCGCGGACGATCCTGCGCTGCTCGATCGATACGCGGAAGAAATCCCGGTCGTCCTGATCAACGATCGGGTGCACAACATCTGGCGCGTCGACGCGGCTCGGTTGCGCACCGCCCTAAACGAGGAGACATCATGATCCGCCACGTCGTCACATGGAAGCTCAAAGCCCAGGATGCCGAGGGCAAGGCGAAGGCATTTGGCGAGCTCGCTGAGGCGCTCGGCGCTCTGCCTCATCTCATCCCGCAGATCAAGACCCTGCACATCGGGCGCGACCTCGACGACACCGACGGCAACTGGGACGTTGTCTTGATCGTCGACTACGCGAACGCCGCCGACCTCGAGGCGTACCAGGTGCATCCGGAGCACGTGAAGGTGGGTCCGATCGTGCGCGAGAGGGTCAGCGACCGTTCGACCGTGGACTTCGAGTTCTAGTCAGACGGCCCAGTAGCTCTCGTCGAACTCGAGAGGGAGGTTGGCGCGCGCCGGTGCAAGATCGAGGTCGGTGAACGTGGCGGTCAGCGGATCGTCGGCAAGACCGGGCAGGGTCTCCCGGCGCATGTCAGTCCACTCTTCGAGCGAAGTCATGCCGTCGGGCAGCTCGGGCATGCGTTCGGGCAGCGCGCGATCGAAGTCGTAGTCCAACGCACTGCTGCTGCTGTTGTCGTCGTCGTCGTCCATCGTCACCTCCGAGTCGCCGCTCGTTGCACAGTTTTGATTTCGACGCTACGCCGCATTTGTGGAACTTGTATGTCACCCATTTAGAGGTCAGCTGTACCCCGCGTTGGCCGGTACGGGCACTGCCTATGGCAGCAGGCGAGTGGGGCCGCGGAAGAGGTAGGTGGTCTCGCGGATGTTCGCCTGGTGCAGCATGAGCATGAGAACGCGCGACAGGCCCATGCCGAATCCGCCGTGCGGGGGAACACCGAAGCGGAAGAAGTCGAGGTAGAAGTCGAGTTCCTCCGGGTCGAGGCCCTTTTGGCGCGCCTGCTCCACGAGCACGTCGATACGGTGTTCGCGCTGTGCTCCGGTGGAGATCTCCACTCCGTTGAAGATGAGGTCGTAGCTCTTGGTGAGACCCGGATCGTCGTCGTGACGCATGTGATAGAACGGCCGGATGCTCGACGCGTAGTCGGTCAGGAACACGAATTCGTGATCGAATGCCTCCTTCACATACGCCGCGATCTGCCGCTCGCCCTCGGGATCCATGTCATCGTCGTGCCGAGGAACCTCGTACCCGCGCTCCGCGACGATCCGCTTCGCTTCGGCGAGAGGGATGCGAGGAAACGGCGTCGATGGCACCGTCACTTCGACGCCGAACAGCGCCTCGATCTCAGCGCCATGTTTGTCTTTGACGGCCTGGAAGCCGGCGACCAGCAGGTCTTCGTGCAGCTTCATGACATCCTCGTGGCTGTCGATCCAGCTGATCTCCGAGTCGACACTGGTGAACTCGGTCGCGTGTCGGCTGGTGAAGCTCGGGTCGGCGCGGAACGCGGGACCGACCTCGAAGATCTTGCCGAATCCGGCCGGCTGGGCCATCTGCTTAAAGAACTGAGGGCTCTGAGCGAGGTATGCCTTCGTCTCGAAGTAGCCGACCTCGAACAGTTCGGCCTTGGATTCGCTCGCGCTCGCCATCAGCTTCGGCGTGTGCAGTTCGATGAAGTCGTTCTCGACCCAATAGGTGCGCCAGGCGTGCTCGAGCGTGGTCTGGATGCGGAAGATCAGGTTGGCCTCAGGCCTGCGCAGGTCGAGGAAGCGCCAGTCCATGCGCTTGTCGATGCCCGAGTCTTCAGCGATGGGTGCCTCGGGGCTCGAGGCGGTGATTACCTCGATGGAGTCGATTTTGACTTCGATGCCACCGAGTTTGACTCGCTCGTCATGCTTGAGCTGGCCGGTGACGCTAACGAAACTGCCGAGGCTGACGCCGGAAATGGATTCCTGCAGGGCTTCCGGCGCATCCGCTCGCGGAGCGACGAGCTGGAGCGAGCCGGACTCGTCACGAAGGATGACGAACTGCACGGCCTTCTGGTCCCGCACCTTCTCTACCCAGCCGGAAACGGTCACGGTTCCGTCGTCGAGAGCGGCCAGGTGCTTGATGGGGGTGCGTGTAGTCACGGTCGCCCAGTTTACGCGGCGTCCACCAACGGTGCTCGACCCGCGAATGGCGCAGAATTGGCAACGTAAACTTGGGGCCGTGCCTGCGACCCTCATCCACCTCGTTCGTCACGGCGAGGTCTTCAACCCCGATCACGTGCTGTACGGCCGCATCCCGGGATTCGGATTGAGCGACCTCGGTAAGCGCATGGCGCAACAGTCAGCAGCGTCGAAGGTCGGGCATCCGATCACGCGGCTCTATGCGAGCCCGCTCCAGCGTGCTCAGGAATCGGCGCAGCCGTGGTCGACGGCTTTCGGCCTTGAGGTGCAGACGGACGACCGCCTGATCGAGCCGTGGAACAGGTTCGAGGGCAAGACGTTTGAGTTTGGTGCCTCTGTGCTTGCGCACCCGACGACATGGCCATGGGTTGTCAACCCGTTCAAACCCAGTTGGGGCGAACCATACGTGTCAATCGCCGCGCGCATGCTCGCTGCCATCGAAGACGCCTGGGCCGCGACCGAGTCGGGCGAGGTCGTTCTCGTCAGCCACCAGCTTCCGATCTGGATGGTCCACCGTCAGCTCGCCGGGGAACGGTTGTTCCACGATCCGCGTAAGCGTCGTTGCACCCTGTCGAGCATCACGACCCTGGAAAGGCGGCCTTCGATCTCAGGGACCGCTGGCGGGAGCGCGAGTTTCGTCGAGGTTGACTATCAGGATCCCGCGAGAGACTTGAATGCATCCGCCATCGACCTGGGAGCCGTGTGATTTCTCGAAGACTTCTGGGAGTTCTGCTCGTGCCTCTCGTCGCGACGGTCGTTCTCGCAGGATGCACGGAGGATCCGGCTGGTGCTGGTTCGGATAACAATCTCGGCTACATCTCGGGCAGCCCCTACAAGGAGATCAAGCCTGCCGACCGCAAGCCGGCCGTGAAGTTCAGCGGAGTGACCGAGTCCGGGGACAAGGTCTCCAGTTCGCAATTTCTCGGCAAGGTGCATGTCATCAACTTCTGGTACGCCGGATGCGGCCCGTGCATTCGGGAGGCGCCGCGCCTCGAATCCGCTTTCAAGAGCTACAACGGAGCCGTTCCTTTCCTTGGCGTGAATACCTACGACCAGGCCGCAACCGCCATCAACTTCGAGACGGCGAAGAAAGTCACCTACCCGTCGGTGATCGACGTCAATGACACGGCCGTGCAATTCGCGTTTTCGGCCTCGGTGCCGGCCAACGCCGTCCCGACCACGCTGATCATCGACCAGAAGGGTCGCGTGGCCGCGAGAGTCACCGGCGTCATCGAAGACGCATCCATCCTGAAGGACCTCATCAACACCGTCGTCGCGGAAGGTTCGTAGGCGTGGGATCGATCGCCGACATCGTCGAGCACGGCAACCTGCTCGTCGCCCTGGCCATCGCGCTCGCGGCGGGATTCATCTCGTTCGCTTCGCCGTGCATCCTTCCGCTCGTGCCCGGGTATCTCGGCTACATCGGCGGCTTCACGACAGAGGCTGAACGTCCTGGGCGGCGGCGGATGCTGGCGGGCGTCGGGCTATTCGTGCTCGGGTTCACTGTGGTCTTCGTGCTCTCCGGTGCGCTGTTCGGCACCGCCGGCCTGTACCTCAAGTCGCACCTTGACCTCATCACTCGCATCGCGGGCGTCATCATCATCCTGCTCGGCCTGGTGTTCATCGGTCAGTTCACGTTCATGCAGAAGACGTTTCGCCCGAAGTGGAGCGTGGCAACCGGCCTCGCCGGCGCACCCCTGCTCGGTGTCGTCTTCGGACTCGGCTGGACTCCGTGCATCGGCCCCACACTCGCTGCCGTCAACTCGATCGCTTTTGACGGCGGAAGCCCGTTGCGCGGCGCGGTTCTCGGCCTGCTGTTCTGTGTCGGCCTCGGCGTTCCCTTTCTCCTCGTCGCCCTCGGGTTCAATTGGGTCTCAAGCTCGATGCGCTGGCTCAAGCGCCACATCCGCGCAATCAATATCGTCGGGGGTTCGATCCTGATCATCATCGGCATCCTCATGGTCACCGGCATCTGGCACAACGTGATGTCGGTCTGGCTTTCGGGGGTGAACGATGGCTTCGTCCCGATCCTCTGATTCGTCCGCGAGCGAACAGTCGGCGACCGACCCGAGACGGCCGTCCGACCACTTTGACACCCCGGCGCCGCAAGCCCCAGAACCGGGCATCGTTCAGCCGAAGCTGGGCTTCGTGGGAATGGCGCGCTTCTTCTGGCGTCAGCTCACGAGCATGCGCACCGCGCTACTCCTTCTGTTGCTGGTCGCGTTCGCCGCCGTGCCCGGATCGCTGGTGCCGCAGGTCACCTCCGACCCGAACGGGGTCATCCAGTACAAGGCCGCGAACCCCGAATGGTCGAAGGTGCTCGACTTCCTCGGGGTTTTCAACACGTACACGTCGGTGTGGTTCTCAGCGATCTACCTGCTGCTGTTCATCTCGCTGGTCGGGTGCATCATTCCGCGAACGAAGCACCACTTCGATGCTCTTCGCGCCGCACCGCCGAAGACGCCGGTTCGACTCGACCGTCTCGCCGGTTTCCGCTCGAGCGAGGATGCCGAAGCGAGCAACGTCGACGTCGAGGCCGGCCTTGGCGCTGCGCGTGAGCAACTCCGCAAGGCGGGCTACCGGGTGCGCGTCTTCCCCGGGGAGTCGGTGAGTGCTGAGCGCGGATACCTGCGCGAGACCGGCAACCTCATTTTCCACATGGCTCTCGTCGGCATCCTCGCGGCCGTCGGTTTCGGTGGCGGATTCATCTACACGGGCCAGAAGGTCGTCGTTGTTGGCCAGAGTTTCGCGAACACCCTTTCCGACTACGACTCGATCAGCCCTGGGCGCTGGTTCGACCCCGACTCGCTGTCGCCATATTCGCTGAAGCTCACGAAGTTCAACGCGGTCTACGAGAGCAAGAACGTGAACGCCTATGGCGAGGCCATCGACTACACGGCGTACGTGCGCACATCCGTTCCCGGGCAGAAACCGCAGAACCAGACGATCAAGGTCAACTCACCGTTGACTCTCGGTAACACCGACATCTACCTGCTGGGCAATGGCTACGCGCCCGTCATCACCGTGCGCGATCCGGCCGGCAAGATCGTGTTCTCGCAGCCCGAGCCGTTCCTGGCACAAGACGCCAACCTCACCAGCGACGGCGTGGTCAAGATCCCCTTCGGGCTGAGCAAACAGGTCGCGCTCAGCGGATTCTTCTATCCGACCAAGTGCACGATCTGCGGATCGAACCTGTCATCCGTGCATCCGGATCTGCTCGACCCGGTGCTCACGCTGCAGGTGTTCACTGGAAATCTCGGTCTGGACAATGGCACGGCGGTCAACGCCTTCGCCCTCAATCGCGACAACCTCACACAACTCAACGGGTTCGGCACAAAGAAGCCGGGCATCACGTTGACGCCCGGCCAGACGACGAAGCTGCCGAACGGTCTCGGCACTGTCAGTTTCGACAAGGTCGTGCGGTATGCGTCGCTCGACATCCACCACGACCCGACTCAACTGTGGGTGCTCGCGTTCGCTATTCTCGTCTTCCTCGGACTCATCACCGGGCTGTTCGTCCCTCGCCGCCGCGTCTGGATCAAGGCGGTGCGAACCACCCGCGGCGTCCACTTCGAATACGCAGGCCTTGCCAGGGGTGAAGACCCAAGGCTGGATGACGCGGTGACGGAGATAGCGAAGAAACATTCCCAGCGGACCGGGCTTACGATAAAACCGTGACCCAAGCCGACATCGTGACGTACAGCCTCGTGGCCATTTATTCGGCAATGTTCGTCTATGCCCTCGCGTTCATCTCGTTCACGCTCGATCTCGCGCGTCGTGCATCCGCGGCGCGAGTTGTTGCCGCGGCGCCAGCCGTCTCGATCGCCGCCGCATCCGGCGGAACCGCCGTGCTCGAGAAAACGGAGGCACCGGCCGAGGTGACCCGGCACCGGTCGCGCTCGGTGCGCCTCGGAATGTCGTTCACCGTGATCGCCTGGATTCTGCACGTTGGCGGAACGGTACTTCGGGGCATCGCTGCCGGCCGCGTTCCGTGGGCGAACATGTTCGAGTTCTCGCTGACCGCAACGGCGATCATCGTCGGCGTGTTCCTGGTCGTGCAGGTGTGGCAGGACCTCCGGTTCCTTGGCGCCTATGTCACCGGCTTCACGCTGATCTTCCTCGGTGTCGCGACCACGAACTTTTACGTCGACGTCATCCCGTTACCGCCAGCACTTCAGTCGTACTGGCTGGTCATCCACGTCTTCGTCGCCAGCCTCGGAACCGGCTTCTTCGGTCTCGGGGCAGCCCTCTCGGTCGTGCAGCTGCTGCAGGCGCGCCGGGCGGCGAAGGGGCTGCGCGTCATCTCGTCGATTCCAGAGCCGGAGCGACTCGAGACGCTCGCGTACCGGCTCATTGTCGTCGGCTTCGTCTTCTGGACGTTCACCCTGATGGCCGGCGCCATCTGGGCAGAGCACGCCTGGGGTCGCTACTGGGGCTGGGACACCAAAGAGGTGTGGACCTTCATCATCTGGGTCATTTTCGCGGGGTACATTCACGCACGCGCTACCCGCGGATGGCGGGGCTCACGCAGTGCCACTCTCGCGATCGTCGGTTTCGCCGCGGTGCTCTTCAACTTCACGATCGTCAACCTCTTCTTCAAGGGCCTCCATAGTTACTCGGGCCTGTAGCGGGCGGTACTACAACAGCGCGTGAACCCTCGTGAGGCGTTCCAGCCACCAGGTGGTCCGCTCCTCCGTGGCGGCGTGCTCGTCGAGGAGTGTTTCGCTCACGTCGATTCGGCGCACCTCGATCTGGCCGTCCCGAGGGAGTAGCGGGGCATCGGTGACGTCGGCGGCAAGAAGAGCCGCGGTGCCCAGGCCGCAGTCGAAGTCGAGCGAAGGGATGGCGGCCGCCAGGTATGCGCCCATCGAGAGACCGACAGACGTGTCCAGGGCACTCGAGATGACGACCGGGAGCGCAGCATCCTCGATGATCTTCAGGGCTCGCTCGATGCCGCCGAGCGGCTGCGCCTTGATAATGAGGATGTCGGCCGCCCGGGCGCGAGCGACTTCCAGCGGGTCTTCCGCCTTGCGCACGCTCTCGTCCGCGGCGATCGGAATGCCCATGTACTTGACCCGCTTGCGGATCTGGGCGAGCTCGTCGACCGTCGCGCACGGCTGCTCGACGTACTCGAGGTCGCAGGCGGCGAGGGAATGGATGGCGTGCTCCGCTTCATCCACGTTCCAGCCGCCGTTCGCATCGATGCGGATGCGGCCGTCCGGCCCCAGCAATTCGCGGGTGCGCTGAACGCGAGCGATGTCATCCGTCAGTGACTGCCCGGCCTCGGCGACCTTGACCTTGACGGTGCGGCACCCGGGGAAACGGGCCAGGACTGACTCGACAGCGTCGGCGGCCACAGCGGGCAATGTCGCGTTGACCCGGATGCGCGCCGGTGCGCCGGTGCGCGGTTGCGACTCGCGCCATCCGAAGTCGATCGCCGCGGCCAGCCAGGCTGCGGCCTCGGCATCGTCGTATTCGACGAATGGCGAGAACTCGGTCCATCCGGCCGGGCCTCGCATCAGGAGCGCTTCCCTTGTCTCGATGCCACGAAACCGCGTCGTCAGGGGAAGGGAGACCACTCGCGCCGTCGCGAGCAGTTCAGAAAGCTGAACCGTCATGAGGACAGTTTGCCCGACAGCGCGGCGTACGGCACTCTGGAGGGACACCGGAGAGGAAACTGCATGGCGAGCGAGCATCGCGGCATCGAGGTGTTTGGGCGACGGCGACGGACCCAGATCGACGAGCCCGTGCGGCAGAGTTCGACGCTCGGCATCGTTGCGTTCAGCGCGGCGATCGTGACGGTCTTTGTCGTCGCGATCGGTGTGTTCACTGCGGAGTCGGGCAAATATGCCTCGGCGACCGGACTCGCCTATTTCGCGATTGCGGCATCGGTCGTTGCGGTGATCGGCGGGCTGCTTGCGCTGCTGCTCGGCCGCGGCCGGGGCTGGGGCGTCGCCGCCATCCTGATCGGCGGACTGGCCAGCCCGCTGGTGCTGACCCGGCTTCTGGGCATGTTCAGCGGCTTAGGCTAGGCGCATGAGCGCTGTCGTATCCGACCTGTTCGATTCGAGCGTCTGGGTCGACGTGCCGGGGTTCGACGCACTGACAGACGTCACGTACCACCACGACACTGCCGGTCGTATCGCGCGCATCGCGTTCAACCGGCCAGAGGTGCGCAACGCCTTCCGGCCGCACACGGTCGACGAGTTGTATCAAGCACTGGATGACGCACGCCAGAACCCGCGCATCGGCGTCGTGCTGCTGACCGGAAACGGGCCCAGCCGGAAGGACGGCGGCTGGGCGTTCTGTTCGGGGGGCGACCAGCGCATCCGCGGTCGTGACGGGTACCAATACCAGGACGGCACCGCGTCGACAGGCCGCCTGCACATCCTCGAAGTACAACGCCTCATCCGGTTCATGCCGAAGGTGGTCATCGCAGTCATCCCGGGATGGGCGGCCGGCGGAGGGCACTCGCTGCACGTGGTGTGCGACCTCTCGATCGCGAGTATCGAACACGGCAAATTCAAGCAGACGGATGCCGACGTCGGGTCTTTCGATGCCGGATACGGCAGTGCGTACTTCGCGCGCCAGGTCGGACAAAAGTTTGCGCGTGAGGTGTTCTTTCTGGCGCGGGAGTATTCGGCCGAGCGTGCCTACGAAATGGGAGCGATCAACGCGGCGGTTCCGCACGCTGAGCTCGAGTCGACAGCCGTCGAATGGGCGAATGCAATCCTCGGTAAGTCGCCAACGGCCATCCGGATGCTCAAGTTCGCCTTCAACGCCGTCGACGACGGCATGGTCGGGCAGCAGGTGTTCGCCGGCGAGGCGACTCGCCTGGCATACGGCACGGACGAGGCCGTCGAGGGCCGGGACGCGTTCCTCGAGAAACGCGATCCCGACTGGTCGCCCTACCCCTGGCACTACTAACCCATGCCCGCGAGTCCGCACTTTTCGTCCTTCCCGTGCGCCCGGAAGGACGAAAACCCCGGACTCGCGATCAGATTAGGGGGCGCGGGGTGAGGGAACTGCGCGTGGTCGCGCCGCAACCGGTCGCGGTTCTCGCCGCGGTGCGGGCCGCGTTGTCAGGAGATGGGCCGGCAGTGCTCGTGAGCGAGACCGGGATCGTGCCCGGTCTTCCGGCCGAGGTTGCTCGACGCGTCGCACTTGTCGTCGAAACGAGCGGTTCCACGGCGAGACCCAAGCGCGTCGTTCTCAGTTCCGATGCGCTGCTGGCCAGCGCCGCGGCATCCGCGCAGGCGTGCGGGGGGAGCGGCCAGTGGCTCCTCGCCCTCCCCGTGCACTACATCGCCGGGCTGAACGTGCTGGTTCGGTCGATCGCGAGCGAAACCGAGCCGGTCATCCTCGATCCCGGATCGTTCGACCCGCTCGCGTTCGCGCACGCCGCCGACCGGATGGATGCTGACCTCCGGTTCACCTCGCTCGTTCCCGCCCAACTCGGTCGACTTCTGGAAACCCCGGCGGCGATCCACGCGCTCGCCCGCTTCGATCGGATCCTGGTCGGAGGCCAGTCGACGCCACAGTCCATGCTCGACCACGCGAAACAACTCGGCCTCGCGCTCACGCTCACCTATGGTTCAAGCGAAACCTGCGGGGGATGCGTCTACGACGGTGTTCCGATCGGCAACACCGAGGCGCGAATAACCGAGGGGCAGATCGAGCTCGCCGGCGC
>JAUZFR010000018.1 GCA_030840335.1 Actinomycetota bacterium
CGAGCAGTACACCGGATTGAAATTGTGAGGAGTGACCGATGAGGGACGAGGTTGTTCGCCAGGCCACGATCTCGGCAGAGATTGTCAAGATCGCGAAACAGGATGCGGCCGCCGGCCCGACCAGGACGGGTCACCCGCGTCGCGACTACGCTCCGTATCGCAGTTCGCTGCTTCGTCATCCGACCCACGAACTGGTGCGGGTCGACCCCGAGGACGTCGAGCGGCTGTCGCCGGCATTTGGCCACACCGATGTCGACATCCTCGAGAGCGATCTCACCATCCAGCACACGGGAGAACCGCTCGGGGAACGCATCAACGTGTTCGGGCGCGTGGTCGACGGCGAGGGCAGGCCGGTTCGGCACCAGCTCATCGAGGTCTGGCAGGCGAACGCATCCGGGCGCTACGTGCATAAGCGCGACCAGCATCCGGCGCCCCTCGATCCCAATTTCACCGGTGTCGGCCGCGTGATCACGGGCGACGACGGCGAGTATCGGCTCACCACCATCAAGCCGGGGGCGTACCCGTGGCGCAACCACTTGAACGCGTGGAGGCCTGCGCACATCCATTTCTCGCTGTTCGGCACCGCGTTTACTCAGCGGCTCGTGACGCAGATGTATTTTCCGGGAGATCCGCTGTTCGCGCTCGATCCGATCTACCAAAGCGTGACCGACCCGGCTGCCCGAGCACGTCTGGTCAGTACGCTTGATCACGAAGCGAGCACGCCGGAGATTTCTCTGGCCTATCGCTGGGACATCGTCCTCACCGGACCGAGGTCGACGTGGATGGAGAGCGAGGATGCTCATGACTGACGACACCGCGCAGGTCGTGCGTCTTCAGACCCCGTCGCAAACGGTCGGTCCGTTCTTTGCGTTCGCCCTGCCATACGAGGGCGGGCCGACTTTGGTTCCCGGCCACCACGCATCCGCCATTCGGTTGTATGGCACGGTCTTTGATGGGGCCGGTGCGCCGATTCCGGATGCAATCGTCGAGATCTGGCAGGCCGACGAGCGTGGCGTGCTCCCACGAGAACTGGGCAGTCTCGATCGCGACGGGTACACGTTCACGGGTTTCGGTCGGGCTGCGACCACTCGCGCGGGCGACTACGGCTTCACGACCGTCAAGCCCGGCGGCGTCGGCGGCAAGGCGCCGTATGTTCTCGTCACCGTGTTCGCGCGCGGCCTGACGCATCACCTGTTCACGCGGGCGTACTTTCCTGAGGACACCGCGCTGCACGCGACCGACTCGGTTCTCTCGGCCGTGACGACAGAACGTCGATCGACCCTGATTGCGACCGAGATGGCGCCGCACGAGTACCGCTTCGACATCCGACTCCAGGGCGAGAACGAAACCGTGTTCCTCGATTTCGATGAGTGACGCCATGCGCGATTCATCGTCCGATTTCGGCCTGCTCGATCCGTTGAGCCATGACTCACGGTCGCGAGAGCTGACCAGCGATGGGGCCTGGCTGCAGGCGATGGTCGACGTCGAAGTCGCCCTCATCCGATCGCTCGTGCGCGCCCGACTCGTCCCCGACTGGATGGATGACGTTGCCGAGTCGATCTCGTTCGCAGGCGATCTCGACGCCGGTGCGATCGCGGCGGACGGACGCGGGGGCGGTAACCCGGTCATCCCCCTGGTCAAGCAGCTTGGAGCGCACGCCGATCAGCGGCGGGCGGGTGCATCCGATTCCGTACATGTCGCAGCCACGAGCCAGGATGTTCTGGACTCCGCGGCGATGCTCGTTTCGAGGCACTCCATCACCGAGATCTCACGCCAGCTCGACACTCTCGCGGGTTCGCTTGCGCAACTTGCCAACCTGCATCGCGCCAGTCCTCTCGCCGGGCGCACGCTGGGCCAACACGCGTCCCCGACGAGCTTCGGCCTCGTCGTCGCAGGCTGGCTCGATGGCGTGCTCGGAGCACGGCGGCGGCTGGATGAGGTCAATGCCGCGCTGCCCCTGCAGTTCGGCGGGTCCGTCGGCACACTCGGAGTGCTTTTCGACATCGCTCGCGCGCGCCGCACGGATGCCGCCCCGGATCAGGTGGTCAGCGAGGTCGTGGTGGACCTGGCCGGCCGTCTCGCTCTGCACGCCCCGGACTCGCCATGGCATACCAACCGGATTCCGATCGTCGAGCTGGGCGCCGCGCTCGCGGGAGTGGTCGGCGCGATCGGATCGATGGCAATCGACATCAGCGTTCTGTCGCGCACCGAGATAGCCGAGGTTTCGGAGCGGCTCGGCGCGGGAGAGGGATCATCGTCAGCGATGCCGCACAAGCGCAATCCGGTTACGGCGGTGCTGCTCATTGCGAGCGCGCGCCGAGCTCCGGCGCTGGTCGCGACTCTGTTCGATTCGCTGGTTGCGGAGGACCAGCGACCGAGCGGAGCATGGCATGCAGAATGGACGGCCCTGCGGGAACTGCTGAGGCTGGCGATCGATGCCGCGACCGCCGCCGTATCCCTCGCCGGCAGGCTCGACGTCGACGTGGAGCGAATGAGGTCGAATCTCGAATTCACGGACGGCCTGATCTACAGCGAGCGGGTCGCGACCATCCTTGCCGAAACTCTCGGCAAGAGCGACGCGTTCGAACTCGTCGCCGAGGCCTCTCGCGAAGCCGTGCGCACCAATCGTCCGCTTCGCGTCGTCGTGTCTGCCCGCCTCGCGGGAGCCGACCACGACGATGAGTTGCGCGCGCGCGTGTGGGGCGCGTTCGACCCGGATGCGAGTCTCGGCAGCGCGAGCGCCATCATCGACCGCGTGCTGGCCAGGGCGAGGGGGCAACTATGACGGTGCCAACAATGCGATGCTCGGTGCTGCCGGTTCGCAACAATGCTCCGGATGCGCGGCTTGTCGTTCTCGGGCCCTCTCTCGGAACGACTTCGGCGCTCTGGGACACCGTCGCCGCGGCCCTCGCGGACCAGTATCGGGTGCTCCGTTTCGATCTTCCCGGTCACGGCTTCAGCCCTCCTGCGACCGAGCCATTCACGGTCGATGAACTGGGTGACGGACTTCTTGCGCTGATCGACGCGGTCGGTGGAGGCTCCTTCTCGTATGCAGGCGACTCGCTGGGCGGCGCGATCGGCCTTTCGCTCGCGCTGCGCCATCCGGATCGGGTCACGAGCCTCACGGCCTTCAGCGCGCCCGCCGTCTTTGGTACACCGCAGGGGTGGAACGAGCGAGCCGCGACGGTTCGGGCGAGCGGCACCGCGTCGATAGTGGGGCTCAGCGCCTCGCGGTGGTTCCCGCCGGGGTATCTCGAACGGGACCCGGGCCCGGGTGCCGCGGCTCTCGACCGTCTGCTCGGAATCGACGACGAGTCGTACGCCCTGTGCTGTGACGCGCTCGCCGAATTTGACCTGACCTCGCACGCCGCGCGCATCTCTGTGCCAACCACCTGTGTGGTGGGTGACCTGGACATCTCGACCCCGCCGGTTGACGTCGAAACACTCGCCGGGCTCATCCCGGGCGCAGAGTTTCGAGTGGTGAGTGGTGCCGGCCATCTGCCGGTCATGGAGCGTCCGGCAGAGGCCGAGGCGATCATCCGCTCGAGCCTGGCCGCCCGTACGGATGCTCGAACCGCGGGGATGGCCGTTCGTCGCGCGGTGCTGGGCGACGCACACGTCGACGCGGCGAACGCTCGGATCACGCCCGAGACCGCCGACTTCCAGGATTTCATTACGCGCTATGCGTGGGGGGAGATCTGGACGCGACCGGGTCTCAGCCGCCGCGATCGCAGCCTCATCACGCTGTCCAGCCTCGTGACCGGCGGTCACGAGAACGAGATCGGGATGCACATTCGAGGTGCACTCGCCAACGGCCTGACGCGCACCGAGGTCAGTGAAGCCATTCTGCACACGGCGATTTATGCCGGCGTGCCCGCCGCGAACGCCGCCTTTGCGATCGCACGCGAGACCTTCGCTGCGATCGACGCCACGGAAACAGGAGGATCACATCATGGATAAGACGTATGAGTCTGCGGCGGACGCCGTCGCGGACATCGCGGATGGCGCATCCCTTGCGGTCGGCGGGTTCGGGCTCGTAGGGGTGCCGATCGTGCTCATCCGTGCACTGCTCGCCCAGGGCACGACCGATCTTCGCGTCGTGTCGAACAACTGTGGCGTCGACGGCTGGGGCCTCGGCGAGCTGCTGGCTGCCGGACGCATCAGCCGGGTGATCGCCTCCTACATCGGCGAGAACCAGGACTTTGCCCGTCGTTACCTCGGCGGCGAACTGGAGGTCGAGCTGACGCCGCAGGGCAGCCTGGCCGAGCGGATGCGCGCGGGCGGCTCCGGCATCCCGGCCTTCTACACGCCGAGCGGTGTCGGCACGATGGTCTCGGAGGGCGGACTGCCCTGGCGTTACGCGGCAGACGGATCCGTGCTCATCCAGTCGCCCAAGAAGGAGACGCGCATGTTCGGCTCTCTCGGCGAGGAACAGGAATACGTTCTCGAGGAAGCGATCGTCACGGACTTCTCGATCGTGCGCGCGAAGGTCGGCGACACCCAGGGCAACCTGGTCTTCGAGAAATCCGCTCGCAACTTCAACCCGCCCGCCGCGATGGCCGGACGGATCACGATCGCCGAGGTCGACAGGCTCGTGCCGGCGGGCACGATCGATCCCGACGATGTGCACCTGCCGGGCATTTACGTGCACCGCATCGTCGAGCTCAGCGCAAAGGATGCGGCCGACCTGCCGATCGAGAAGACCACCACCCGCCCGCGACCGAGCCAGGGAGCCTGAGACCGATGGCATTGACCAGAAACCAGATGGCTGCCCGGGCAGCGAAGGAACTCGAAGACGGCTCATACGTCAACCTCGGGATCGGGCTGCCGACACTCATCCCGAACTACGTTTCACCGGACGTGACAGTGGTGCTGCACTCCGAGAACGGCGTGCTGGGTGTCGGGCCGTATCCGTTCGAGGGCGAGGCGGACCCCAAGCTCATCAACGCGGGCAAGGAAACGATCACGGTCAACGCGGGAGCCTCGTATTTCGACTCGGCGATGAGCTTCGGGATGATCAGGGGCAAGCGGATCGACGCGGCGTTCCTCGGCGCGATGCAGGTCTCGACCGCGGGCGACATCGCCAACTGGGCGGTGCCCGGCAAGCTGATCAAGGGGCCGGGCGGCGCGATGGATCTCGTGCACGGCGCGCGACGAGTGATCGTCGTCATGGAGCACGTCGCCAAGAGCGGTGATCACAAGATCGTCCCCGAGTGCACGCTTCCGTTGACCGGACGCGCGGTCGTGAGTCGGATCATCACCGACCTCGCAGTCATCGACGTGACGCCCGAGGGGCTGGTGCTGCGTGAGCTCGCGCCGGGCGTGAGCATCGACGAGGTGCGCACCGCGACCGGCGTTCCGCTGATTGTTCCGAGCGAGCCCACCGAGATCGAAGTGAGCGTCGAGTGATCGCCTCAACACTGCGTGAGGTGGTGATCTGCGAGCCGTTGCGCACGCCGATCGGCCGCTTTGGTGGCGTATTCAAGGATGTCGCCCCGGCGACCCTCGCGTCGACCGTCATCGCGGCACTTCTCGTGCGCACCGGAATCGACGGCGCCGTAGTTGACGACGTGATTTTGGGGCAGGCGTATCCGACCGCGGAAGCCGCACCGATCGCACGAGTTGCGGCACTGAATGCCGGGCTTCCTGTCACCGTCGGAGGACTGCAGCTGGATCGCCGCTGCGGATCGGGCCTGCAGGCGATCCTCGATGCCGCAATGCAGATCCAGACCGGCGTCAGCGATGT
>JAUZFR010000020.1 GCA_030840335.1 Actinomycetota bacterium
TGCGGCTGCTCGCCGCTGTCAACGTGATCGAGCTCGCTCACGGACGCGTGCGCGAGGAACGCTGGGGCGACCGCACTCTCGACATCGACATCGTGACGATGGACGGCATCGTCCAGCGGGACGAGCAGCTCACACTGCCGCATCCTCGTGCGGCGGAGCGGGCATTCGTACTCGTGCCGTGGCTCGACATAGACCCCGACGCAGAACTGCCCGGTTACGGCCGAGTCGACTCGCTCGTCGCAAACCTCGATGTCGATATCTCCCCATACCCTGCGAAAGGCCTGTCATGACCCGAACGGGACCCGCAACCATCGCGTTGTTCGCGATCTTCGGCGGTGCGGCCGGGTGGCTGCTCGAGATCGGACTCGTGGCGATGGGATTGCCATCCGTCGTGCCGCCGGTGTCGCTCGCCGTCGCGCTTGCCATCATCGGCGTGCTCGTGATCGGATTCGCGCTTCCGGTTCGGCGAGCGGTGAAGGAACGCGAGAGCGCGCGGATCGATCCGTTCTACGCGACGCGGGTTGTCGTGCTCGCGAAGGCCTCGACGCTTGCGGGCGGACTCCTTGTCGGGGCTGCGCTCAGCATCGTCGTGTTTCTCCTGACCCGCTCCGTTGTGGCCGGGGTAGGCTCGGTTCTCATGGCGGTCGCCGCCGTGGCGGGAGCCATTGTGCTGCTGGTTGGCGGGCTTGTGGCCGAGTACATGTGCAGCATTCCGCCGAACGATGACGACAAGGGCTCAGATAAGCCGGCCACCACACGGCCATCCTGAGGTCCACGAAACAACGAGGTAAGTGTGACCGACCGTCTCGAACTTCCGGATGTCACCTGGCGCCGAGTCTCTCCGAAATATGTCGTTGTCGACGTGGTCGGCGCGCTGGTGTTTGCGATCGTGCTCGTCGCTGCAGCGAGCCTGCCCGCAAGCCTGGGCGGTGTCCCGGCACTCTGGCTGATCCCCGCGGCTCTGGCGGTGATCATGCTGATCTTCATCGCGTTCATCCCGCGTCGGGTCAGGTCGATCGGCTACCAGCTTCGGGACGATGACCTGCTGTTCCGCCGCGGTCTGCTCTTCCAGCGCTTCGTGTCAGTGCCGTACGGCCGCATGCAGCTCGTCGATATCAATCGCGGACCGGTGTCGCGCATCCTTGGGCTCAGCGACCTGCGCTTCGTGACGGCTGCGGCCTCCAGTGGCATCGCGATCCCGGGGCTTCCCCATGCCGATGCCGAAGAGCTGAGGGACCGGCTGGTCGAACTCGCAGAGACACGAAGGGCGGGCCTGTGACAGACCCGACCGTCCCGCCATCCGTCACGCCCCCGTCTCCGCCTCCCGCGCTCGCAACGAGACTCGCGGATGGCGAGTGGCACCGCCTTCATCCGGCCACACCGCTGCTTCGCGGCGGCATCGCGCTGATCGCCATTCTGGGTGTGATCCTGTCGAACCTTCGGGAGAAGCTGTTCGGCCTCGTTGCGGGTGGTCCCGTCGACGACAATGGCGATCCGGTGGACTTCATCGTGAACGGCGGGTACGTCCCGCTCGCGCTGCTTGCCATTGCGGTCGTGCTGATCGTGATCGTGGCGATGTTCTATTTCTCCTGGCGGGTACATACCTTCCGCATCACCGATGAGCTCGTGGAGGTGCGCAGCGGTCTGATCATCCGCACCAACCGCAAGGGACGACTCGATCGCATCCAGGGGATCAACATCGTGCGGCCGTTCTTCGCGCGACTGTTTGGAGCCGCGCGGCTTGAGATCGACGTCGCCGGGCATGACGCGAATGTTCGGCTCGACTACCTGTCGTCTTCAAACGCGGACGGACTTCGGCTGGACATCCTTCGGCTTGCATCAGGCACCCGCCGGCGCGAGGCTGCGGCCACTGCCGACACTCGCGGTCTGGTCGACCAGCGCGTTTCGGAGTTGATTGCCCCGGAACTGGATCCCCATGCAGTGCCGCCCGAGTCGGTCGTCAAGCTGCACACGGGTCGCCTGATCGGCTCGATCGTGTTACACGACACCACGCTGTTCTTCCTGATCGTGATCATTGGCGCCGCGGTCGTATCAGCTGCGACCGGCCACTTCTTCGCGGCGTTCTTCGTGCTGCCGTTCCTGTTCGGTCTCGGCAGTTTCATCACGCGCCGTTTCACCAAGTCGCTGCGATACACGATCGCAGGAACTCCGGATGGCGTACGCGTTGGATTCGGACTGCTCACGCTCAGCAACGAGACGCTGCCACCCGGCCGCATCCACTCGATCCAGGTGCGCCAGCCTCTGCTTTGGCGCCTGCCCGGATGGTGGGAGATCCGGGTCAATCGGGCATCCAAGTCGTCGGCGAAGGGTGCTGAGGGGCAACGGAATACCACGATTCTGCCGGTGGGCAATCTCGACGACGTGATCCGGGTGCTTGCGCTCGTGATCCCCGGACTGGTCGACGAGAATTCGGCGAACGCGTTGCGCTCGGGCATTGTCTCCACCGGTGACGACGGCGGGTTCATCAACTCGCCACGGCGTGCGGCCATCGTGCGCTGGTTCTCATGGCGGCGCAATGGCTTTGCCTTCCTGCCCGGTGTCGTGCTTCTGCGCACCGGCGCGATCTGGCGGGACCTCACGATCGTGCCAGAGCCGCGAGTGCAGAGCATCGCGCTGCGTCAGGGTCCGATCTATCGCCGGCTTCACCTGGCGCACCTCGACCTCCACACCGTTGTCGGTCCGATTCGCGCCGAGCTCGGCGCGGTCGACAGGGATGTCGCGCTCAGATTCTTCTCGGAGGTCTCGCTGCAGGTAGTACAGTCCGTCAATTCGGATGCGACCCACCAGTGGCGCTCGAACGAGGCGGTGACGTGATGGAGCGTTCCGGTCGACTCGGAATCGGGATCATCGGAGCCGGTCGAGTCGGTCCGGTCTTTGGCGCGGCGCTCGCTGGCGCCGGGCATGCGATCGTGGGGATCTCCGCGGTGTCGACCGAGAGCAAAGACCGCGCGGAGGCCATGTTGCCCGGCGTACCGATTCTCGAGATCCCGCAGATTCTCGAGCGAAGCGAACTCGTGATTCTCGCGGTTCCCGAGAGCGAATTGAGCGCGCTCGTCGGCGGGCTGGCGACGCTCGGTGCCTGGCAGCCAGGTCAACTCGTGCTGCACACCGCGCCGTCAGTTGGCACGGCCGTTCTCGAACCCGCGCTGGCGGCGGGTGCCATCCCGATTGCGATTCACCCGGCGATGGCGTTTACCGGCACGAGCATCGACCTCGTTCGGCTGCGGGAGAGCTACTGCGCTGTCACCGCGGCTTCCGTCGTGCAGCCCATCGGCATGGCCCTTGTCGTGGAGATGGGTGCCGAGCCGATTCTCGTCGACGAGAAAGACCGGCCGGCGTACGCGGAGGCGATCACGATCGCCACGAGCTTTTCGGCCGCGATCGTCGGGCAGGCTACCGAACTCCTGACCGGAATCGGGATGGCGAGCCCCGGCCAGGTGCTCGCCCCGCTCGTGCGGTCGGCCGTCGAGAATGCACTCGCTGCCGCATCCCCCAGTACGATCGATCTGGCTTCGTTCTCAGCTGATGATTTCGGGGACGAGTACCCCTAAGGAGCAGGTGTGACCCAGGCAGGCCCATCGCGCCCCGTCATTCTGGACACGATTTCGGCGACGCGCTCGGCGCTCGCCGGGATCGAGGATGTCGTATTGGTACCGACGCTGGGGGCACTGCACGACGGCCACCTGGCGCTCATATCGCGTGCGCTCGAGCTGGGTAGCACAGTGATCGTGTCCATCTTCGTGAACCCGTTGCAGTTCGGCCCAAACGAAGACCTGGACAAGTATCCGAGGACGCTGGATGCCGACCTCGACCTCCTGGGGATCGCCGGCGTGCAGTACGTCTTCGCGCCGACGGTCGAGGAGATGTACCCGCACGGCGCGACATCCACCCACGTCGTCGCCGGCCAGGTCGGCGGACTGTACGAGGGGCGCTCGCGCCCCGGGCACTTCGACGGAGTGCTCACGGTGGTCGCCAAGCTGCTAAACATCGTTCGACCCGCCGTAGTGATGTTCGGACAAAAGGATGCGCAGCAGGTATTCCTTGTGCGCCGCATGATTGAGGATCTCAACATCCCCGTGCGCGTGGAGGTCGTCGAAACAGTGCGCGAAGACTCGGGCCTCGCGCTTTCGTCTCGCAATCGGTTCCTCGACGCGAAGGAGACCCGTGCCGCACGCACGCTGTCGCTCGCGCTCGAAGCGGCCGCGTCATCCGCCGATCGTGGAGTCGATGCGGCGCTCGCCGCTGCCCAGGGAACGCTCATGGGTGAGCCGCTCGTCTCGCTCGACTATCTGAAGATCGTGAATCCTGAGACCTTCCTGCCAGCGGATGACGGCTACCGCGGCCCCGCACTTGCGCTGATCGCGGCGCGGGTTGGAACCACGCGACTGATCGACAACGGGCGAATCGTACTCACGGGTTGAGGGTTCTCCAGCCGACTACCATGGGACGGTTGACCGTACACCGCAGGAGTCCCCTTGAGTGAAACAGACCGCGAGCCTGAGCTGACCGACGAAGAGGTCTCGCAGCAGAAGGCCGTTCGCCTGGGCAAGCGCGAGAGGCTCGAGGAACTCGGTGTCGGCGCGTATCCCGTCGGCGTCGACATCACGGACACCATCGGCGGTGTGCGCGCGCGATTCAACCACCTCGTGGCCGACCAGGTCTCCGGCGAGGTCGTGTCGGTCGCCGGCCGCATCGTGTTCCTTCGCAACACAGGCAAGCTGTGTTTCGCGACCCTGCAGGCGGGCGATGGCGATCGCATCCAGGCCATGATCAGCCTCGCCGAGGTGGGGGAGGAATCCCTCGCGCTGTGGAAGGAACTCGTCGACCTCGGCGATCACCTGTTCGTGTCGGGCGAGGTGATCTCGAGCCGTCGCGGCGAGCTGTCGATCCTCGCGAAAGATTGGCGGATCACCTCGAAGGCGATCCTTCCGCTGCCGAACCTGTACAACGAGCTGAGTGACGAAGCTCGCGTGCGCAGCCGCTACCTGGACCTCATCGTGCGTGAGCAGGCGCGCTACGTGGTTCGGGCGCGCGCCAAAGTCAATTCGTCGATCCGCTCGACGCTCGGACACTACGACTACCTCGAAGTCGAGACTCCCATGCTGCAGACGATCCACGGCGGCGCATCCGCTCGTCCCTTCGTGACACACAGCAACGCGTTCGACACCGATCTCTTCCTGCGGATTGCTCCGGAGCTCTACCTCAAGCGCGCCGTCGTCGGCGGCATCGAGCGGGTCTTCGAGATCAACCGCAACTTTCGTAACGAAGGCGCTGACTCGACGCATTCGCCCGAATTCGCGATGCTCGAGGCGTACCAGGCCTACGGTGACTACAACCAGATGGCCGATCTGACCCAGGAGATGATCCAGAACGCGGCGACGGCGATCAGTGGGTCGACCACCGTCACGTGGGCCGACGGCTCGGACTACGACTTCGGAGGCGACTGGGATCGCGTCGACATGTACGGTTCGCTGGCCGCAGCATCCGGTGCCACGGTCACACCGGACACCCCGCTGGATGAGCTGCTCGCGCTCGCTGCGGCCGTCGACATCGAAGTGCACCTGCCCACGCACGGCAAGCTCGTCGAGGAACTGTGGGAGCACTGGGTTAAGCCGTCTCTGACCCGCCCAACCTTCGTCATGGACTTCCCGGTCGACACATCACCGCTCGTGCGGGACCATCGGTCGAAGGCCGGAATCGTCGAGAAGTGGGACCTCTACATTCGCGGCTTCGAGCTCGCCACCGGCTATTCCGAGCTCGTCGACCCGGTCGTGCAGCGCGAGCGGTTCGTGCAGCAGGCCTTGCTCGCGAGCAAGGGTGACCCCGAGGCGATGCGCCTCGACGAAGAGTTCCTGCGCGCGCTCGAACACGGCATGCCTCCCCCAGGAGGAATGGGCATGGGCATCGACCGCCTGCTGATGGCGCTTACCGGCCTCGGCGTTCGCGAGACCATCCTCTTCCCGCTGGTCAAGTAGGGTGCTGCAATGACCGACCCGACGAATCCCACTGACCCGACTCCGCCCACGGACCCGGAGAAGAAGAAGTCCTGGTTCTCGGCCGGCGGCGACAAGGCCAAGATCACGGCCAACCGAGTCATCCTGTGGGTGCTCGTCGGCGGATTCGGCCTCTATCTCATCATCACCGGCATTGTCGGGATACTCACTAAGGCACGATGAACCGGCGCTGGTCCCGCATCGCGATGGCGGTCGGTCTGATAGGAATACTCGTGATCGTGGCGATCGTCACGTTGATGAACAGCCACTGATTCACAGGCAGCGACGTCACGGAGCGATTACTCTGGATGCGTGCCGACCACCGTTTGGGGAAACATCATTTTCTCCGTGACCCCGACCATCCTCGTCGGGCTCATTTTCTGGTTCACAATGCGCGCCATCCTTCGAGCGGATCGCACTGAGCGCAAGGTCTACGCCCGAATCGAAGCCGAAGAGCGCGCGAAGCAGCACGCCGACCTCGACTAATCGCGGGGGCGCAGGCGTACGTTGGGCAGTTCGGGGGCTGGCAGCGCGCCGCCCTCGTATCCGTAGACGTGACCGAAGCGGCCATCCTCGTTCTGGTCGGCGATCACCTCGGACTGCCACTGTTGCCGGAACGCGACGATTTCTTCGTGGCTTCGGCCGATGAAGTTCCACCACATCAGGATGCGCTCGCCGAGCGGGGTGCCGCCGATGAGCAGAGCACGCAGCGGTTGGTCGCCGCTGTCGACCACCAGCCGATCGTTCCCGAGCGGGAGATAGGCGAGTTCGCTCGCGGTGACGTCCTGCCCCTCGATTCGCGGCGCTCCCGCGTCCACAAGGATGCCGTGCTCGTACGTCGGATCGACCGGCAGCTCGAGTCGAGTGTGCGCGGGCAGGTCGAGCTGCGCGCCAACGATCGCCGTGAAGGTGTGCGCCGTCGAAACGTGACCGAGAAGAGAGCCAAGAAACACACTGATCGTTGCGCCCTCGTAGCTGAACGGCTGCGGCACAAATCGCTCGAACGCGGGAGCGGTGTGGCGCGCGGTTTCCGGGAGGGCGATCCAGAGTTGCGCGCCATGGAGCACGTGGGTCTCCGGGGTCCCGACCTCTGAGTGCTGGATGCCGCGCCCGGCGGTCATCAGATTGAGCTCGCCCGGGCGCACCAGTGCGTGACTTCCAACGCTGTCGCGATGATCGATTTCGCCGGCGAAGAGCCAGCTCACCGTCTGCAGTCCGGTATGAGGATGCGGCGGCACGGTCATCCCTCCGGTTTCCGACACCGGGTCCGGACCGTAGTGGTCGACGAAACACCAGGCGCCGATGAGGCTCCGGGCCCGCTGCGGCAGCGTGCGGCGAACGGGCATCGCGCGGGGTCCGCCGAGCGGCACCAGGCGTGGCTCGAGGAGCTCGATCCCCTCGACCTCTCGTACGGGCTCGGGGACGGAAACCAGTGAAAGCGCGGGGCCAGACACCTCGAGGATCTCCTGTGGATCCTTCTCCAGATTGCTCACGACAGCACCTCCGAAATTCCTTCGAGCAGACGGTCGGCATCCTCGCGATCGAACACGAGCGGTGGCCGAATCTTGAGCACGTCGTTTGCCCGCCCGGACTCACCGAGCAGGATGCGCCGTCGCTTGAGTGCGTTGACGGCATCGAGTGCCACCTTTTCATTCTGAACCCGAACACCGATGAAGAGGCCGACTCCGCGCACTTCGATTGCGCCATCGATTCCGGCCAGCTCGGCGAGCAGATAGTCACCCATCACACGCGCATTCTTGATGAGTTCCTCATCACGCACGACATCGAGCGTGGCCTGCGCGGCGGCGATCGCGACCGAGCTGCCCCCGAACGTGTTGAAGTACCTCGCGTGACGACCGAACGCATCCACCAGGTCGGGACGTGCGACGACGGCCGCGACCGGGTACCCGTTGCCCATCGGCTTTCCCAGACTGACCAGGTCGGGTTCGAGGTCGTGCCGGGCGAACCCCCAGAATCCGGTGCCGAGCCGCCCGAAGCCCGGTTGCACCTCGTCGGCAATGAACAGGCCGCCGGCGGCTCGAACGGCCGCGACCGCGTCGGCGAATCCGACGACCTTGGCGCGCACGCCATCCGAGGCGAAGATGGTGTCGACAATCAGGGCGGCGGGTCGGATGCCGCTGGCCGTGAGATCCGCAAGCGCGGCATGCACATCGGCAGCGAAGTCGCCGTCGCCGGGAGCGGGCACGACACGCACCCAGCTCGCCAGAGACTCTGGCCCGCCGAGCGACGGCGAGATCGACGCGATCTCGGTAGTCACGCCGTGGTAGGCGTTCTCGGTGACGATGATGCCCGTTCCACCGGTCGCGGCCTTCGCGATCCGCAGCGCGAGGTCATTCGCCTCCGACCCGGTGCAGGTGAACATGATGTTGCCGAGCGATGCCGGGAACGTGCCGAGCAGGTCTTCGGCGTAGTCGACGAGCGCCCGATCGAGGTAGCGGGTGTGCGTCGTCAGGCGAGCGGCCTGCTCAGCGATCGCGGCCGCGACCCGAGGATGCGCGTGGCCGACCGACGGGACGTTGTTGTAGGCATCCAGATATTCGGTTCCGTCGGCGGTGTAGAGCTTCGTGCCGTTGCCACGAACGAATTGCACGGGCTCCTCGTAGAAGAGGCGATACGCGCTGCCGAGCACTCGGGAACGGCGCTCGACCAGGTCTCGGGTGCGCTCGTCGAGCTGGTTAGTCGTCGCCGGGTCGAAGTAGGCGGTTGGGCCGGCCATCAGGTCTCCTTCAGTAGCGTCTCGAACGCGCCGAGCAGCCCGCGACGAAAGTACGGTTCGCGTGCCCGGCCAGAATCCTCTTTCGACAGCCAGTCGTTGATGAGCAGGCGCTGGGCGAATCGAACGGCGACGAGCTCGGGCAGCACCTCGCGTTCGGCTGCCGTGAGGGGCACGTATCGCTCGAAGCCTTCGATCATCGGGGTCACAGTCTCCCAGCTGCGGCCGAGTGGGTACAGCTGGTAACACAGCGCCACCGCGAGATCTGCGACGCGCAGAGAGAGCACGGTGTCGCCGAAATCGAGGATGCCCGAGACGTAGTCGCGCGTCTGGTCGTCAACGAGAACGTTGCCAGGGTTGAAGTCGTTGTGGACGACCTGCCGGGGCAGCTCGGCCAGCAAGGGCACGACCCGCTCGTCGAAGCCGTCGAGCGCGCGCTTGGCAAGTCGGTTGGGCACGAGATCGAGCAGCGTGCGCAGTCGCGGCGCAGACAGCAGGTCCCAAGCCCAGACCCGGATCGCCGCCGGATGCTCGAAGTCGCGAAGGCTCAGCGACAACCGGCCGAGCGCGTCGCCCAACTTGACCAGCTGCGGGTCGTCGGGGCGGACATCCAGCAGTTCTGTTCCGGAAAGCCAGGTGAAGAGTCGCGCTATCCGGTTGTCGTGCGCGGCGAGCACGGGGGCCAACTCTCCGCTGGCGGACGGGACCATGTTCTGCAGCGGGAGCGAGGCATCCGCTCGTGTCGCGTGCAGCAGTGCCCGTATCTGCAGGTCGATGTCGTCAACAGCGTCGGCCGGATGCGCAACCTTGAGCACCAGATCGCCGCTCTCGACGGTCAGTCGGAACGTGTCGTCGCGCTCCGTCTCCAGGCGCACCGCCTTCGAGGCGGCAAGCCCGAACACCTCGGCCGCGATCGCCAGGGCGTCGCCTCCGGTGAGTCGCGAGAAGGCGAGGCTCGGCGCCAGCCCGACGGTCTCGAATCCGGGAATCCCGTGCACGTTGTCAGCGTAGCCATCCGTCGTGCCATGCCGCGTACCAAGCGCTGTCAACACGGGTCACGCCTACGGCGAACAGGGGCACTATTACCCACCTCCGCTGGTTAGTCTCTTTGTAACGGCGCCGCATCCACGCTCAGGTGCCGGAGGAGATAAAGATGTTTGAGAGATTTACCGACAGAGCTCGTCGCGTCGTCGTCCTGGCCCAGGAAGAGGCCAAGATGCTCAACCACAACTACATCGGCACCGAGCACATTCTGCTCGGGCTGATCCACGAGGGCGAGGGCGTCGCTGCGAAGGCTCTTGAGTCGCTGGGTATTTCCCTCGATTCCGTTCGCGAGCAGGTGCAGGACATCATCGGCCAGGGTCAGCAGCAGCCGACCGGCCACATTCCGTTCACGCCGCGCGCGAAGAAGGTTCTCGAGCTGTCCCTGCGCGAAGCGCTGCAGCTCGGCCACAACTACATTGGCACGGAGCACATCCTGCTCGGCCTCATCCGTGAGGGTGAAGGCGTCGCGGCGCAGGTGCTCGTCAAGCTCGGTGCCGACCTGAACAAGGTGCGCCAGCAGGTCATCCAGCTGCTGTCCGGATACCAGGGTAAAGAAGCGGTCGCCGTCGGCGGCAACGACGCTACCCCGGACAAGGGTTCGCAGATTCTCGACCAGTTCGGACGCAACCTCACGCAGGCCGCGCGCGATGGCAAGCTCGACCCGGTCATCGGGCGCGAGAAAGAGATGGAGCGGGTCATGCAGATCCTCTCCCGGCGCTCCAAAAACAACCCTGTGCTGATTGGGGAGCCAGGCGTCGGCAAGACTGCCGTCGTCGAGGGCCTCGCCCAGGCCATCGTCAAGGGCGATGTGCCCGAGACCCTGAAAGACAAGCAGCTCTACTCGCTCGACCTTGGTTCGCTGATCGCTGGAAGCCGCTACCGCGGTGACTTCGAAGAGCGCCTCAAGAAGGTCACGAAAGAGATCCGCACCCGCGGCGACATCATCGTCTTCATCGACGAGATCCACACGCTGGTCGGTGCCGGGGCCGCAGAGGGCGCGATCGACGCCGCATCCATCCTGAAGCCGCTGCTTGCCCGCGGCGAACTGCAGACGATTGGTGCGACCACGCTCGACGAGTACCGCAAGCACTTCGAGAAGGATGCAGCACTAGAGCGTCGCTTCCAGTCGGTGCAGGTGCACGAGCCGTCGCTGCCGCACACCATCAACATCCTCAAGGGACTCCGCGACAAGTACGAAGCGTTCCACAAGGTCTCTATCACGGATGGCGCGATCGTCGCCGCCGCGAACCTGGCCGACCGTTATGTTGCTGACCGGTTCCTCCCGGACAAGGCCATCGACCTGATCGACGAGGCTGGCGCACGCCTTCGCCTGTCGATCCTGTCCGCGCCTCCGGAGCTTCGCGAGTTCGACGAGAAGATCGCCGTGGTTCGTGGGCTCAAGGAAGCCGCGATCGAAGACCAGGACTTCGAGAAGGCCGCATCCCAGCGCGACGAAGAGAAGAAGCTGCTCGGTGAGCGCCTTCGTCTCGAGAAGCAGTGGAAGAGCGGAGACGTTGGCGCCAGCGGAACGGTCGATGAGGGAATCATCGCCGAAGTTCTCGCCGCAGCCACCGGCATCCCGGTGTTCAAGCTGACCGAGGAAGAGTCCAGCCGACTCATCTTCATGGAGAAGGCGCTGCACGAACGCGTTGTTGGTCAGGAAGAGGCCATCTCGGTTCTCGCGAAGACCATCCGACGCACCCGCGCAGGCCTCAAGGACCCGAAGCGTCCATCCGGTTCGTTCATCTTCGCCGGCCCCACCGGTGTCGGTAAGACCGAGCTGGCCAAGGCGCTCGCGGAGTTCCTGTTCGACGACGAGAA
>JAUZFR010000034.1 GCA_030840335.1 Actinomycetota bacterium
GGTTGATCATGATCGGAGGAAACTCGACCGAGTGCTTGTAGAGCGCGTCGGAGAACGAAGTGCCCGATTCGATGTCGTGCGTCACCTGCACGAGGATCTTCGCGAGAACCTTGTTGTCGGTCTGCGCGCTGAGGATTGTCAGCGCGCGAAGGAGTGAGAGTCCCGAGCTGATCATTGTCGCCATCTGACGGCTCATGATGGCGAGGTCTTTGAGACCGACGCCCTTCGTGAAGCCGGGGATGTTCAGTTCGCGCGAGAGACCCGTGGCCTCGCTCGACTCGGTGATCTCGATCGGCGAAACGCCCATCGAGCGCAGCCGGGTGGCGACGACCGCCTCGGTCGCACCGTCGAGACGACCCTTGACCAGGTTGCCTGAGGCGTCGCGGCCCTTGTAGGCGTAGGCGAGCGTGGACATTAGATTGCCGCCTCAGAGTATGCATTGTCGAAATCGATCGAAGATCTGGCCATCGCCTGTGACGCAGCATCCGCGGGCGTCTCCACCCGGTGAATCATCTGCTTCAAGCCTTCGAGGTCCTGAGCCTTCTCCATCGCGGCCAGTTGCGTGATGATGCCGCTGTTCGCGAGGTCTGCCAGGTGGCGGTCCATCGTGTGCATGCCCAGATCGCCACCGGCCTGCATCGCCGATGAGATCTGGTAGGTCTTGCCCTCGCGGATGAGGTTGCCGATGGCCGGTGTCGCGACGAGTACTTCGGTTGCCACAGCTCGTCCCTTACCACTGGCCTTCTTGACCAGGGTCTGGCAAACAACGCCCTGAAGCACTGCCGCGAGCTGCGAGCGCACCTGGCCCTGCTGGTGCGGCGGGAAGACGTCGATGACACGGTCGATCGTCTGCGCCGCATCCTGCGTGTGGAGTGTGGCGAAGACGAGGTGACCGGTTTCCGCGGCGGTCAGCGCGACCGAGATGGTTTCGAGGTCGCGAAGCTCACCAATCAGGATGACGTCGGGGTCCTGCCGCAGGACGTGCTTGAGAGCGGCACCGAAGCTGTGCGTGTCGTTGCCGACCTCGCGCTGGTTGACGATCGACTTGTGGTTGCCGTGCATGAACTCGATCGGGTCCTCGACCGTCACGATGTGATCTGCACGAGTGCGGTTCACCAGATCAACGAGGGCGGCCAGCGTCGTCGACTTTCCCGAACCGGTTGGTCCGGTCACGAGTACGAGGCCGCGAGCGAGAGTGGCGAAGCGGGCAACCGAGTCGGGCACACCGAGTTCGGCGAGCTGCTTGATCTCGGTCGGAATGAGACGGAATGCCCCGCCCATCGCTTCGCGCTGCTGGTAGATGTTCACGCGGAATCGGGCGTTCGCCGAAACCGTGTAAGCGAAGTCGAGCTCGAGCTCCTTGTCGAAGATCTCCTGCTGCGCGGTGGTCATGATGCTGCGAAGCGCGTTGTTGACCTTCTGGGTGTCCCAGACGTCGGTGACGGTAATGGCGGGCTGAAGCGCGCCATCGATGCGCACCATCGGCTGTACCTTCGCCGAGATGTGAAGGTCGGACGCGCCGCGCATGAGGACCTCGCGAAGGGCGGAAGTCAGATCCGGATCAGCGTCCGCGTATCCCATGTCCTCGCCATAGTCGACGGGGCCAGTCGCGGCGGCCTGCGTTGGCGCGGCCTGCGTTGGCGCGGTCGGCGCGACCGTCACGTCGATGTGACGCGGCGGAACGGCCGAGGGAACGACGGGCGGCGGGAAGTTGAGCGCGTGAGACGCCACGGGCTCGGGCTGACCGGCGACTGGGATCTCGTAGGAGGTCGCGGGAGTTGGAGCGCCCCACTCGGACGAGACGGTGGGAGCGGAAGGTGCGGATGCCTGCTGCGCGACCGGCGGCGGGTAAGACGCTTGCGCTGCAACCGGTGCGACCGGTACTGACGGAACCGACGGAACCGAGGCCTGAGGCACGGGTGCCGAAGGGAATGGATCCGCCATGGCCGGCGGTGGAAAGGACTGCGTGTCGAACACCGGTGCGGGCGCGGCGGGCGCCGGAAAACTGGGCGGCGGCGCGCTGAACACTCCGGCAGACGGCGCCGGTGCGCTCGGCACTCCTGTGGGCGGGGGCGGAGTCTGGAAGGCGGGCCAGGAATTCGCGGCTGGCGCGGGCGCGGAAGCAGACGGCGGCGGCGCAGACGAATAGCTGGCCGGCGTCGCGTTAGGCGCGGGCGGCGGGAAGTTGATCGCTCCCGCGTCGTCATCCCCCGTGACTGGAATCTCGTAAATTGGCTTGCTCATTTTGGTCCCCCCCGGGCTGTTTAAGCCACGACCCTCAAAATTTCTTCGATGGACGTGTCCCCCAGCTGAGCTTTCGCCCAACCGTCTTCTCGCAGCGTGATCATTCCTTGTTGCCGTGCCAGTCGGCCGATCTCGGCGCTCGAGGAGCGCGCGACGGCCAGGCGTTCAATTTCTTCCGTAACAGTCATTACTTCGTGGACCGCGATACGTCCGCGGTAGCCGGTGTTCGAGCAGCTCGTGCAGCCCACCGGACGGTAGAGCGTCGGCACGGGCATTGTGCCAGGGTCAAACCCGACACGCAGGTTGACGAGGTCGACCGACTCCGGCTGGTACGGCGCCTTGCACCGGTCGCAGAGTCGACGGGCGAGTCGCTGGGCGACAACGCAATCGAGCGCGGATCCCACAAGGAACGGCTCGATGTCCATCTCGGTCAGACGGGTGATCGCGCTGGGCGCGTCGTTGGTGTGAAGTGTGGACAGCACGAGGTGGCCGGTGAGCGATGCTTCGATGGCGATCTGCGCCGTCTCCTGGTCGCGGATCTCACCAAGGAGGACGACATCGGGGTCTGATCGAAGAATGGAGCGAAGCGCGCTGGCGAACGTCAGCCCGGCCTTCGCGTTCACCTGCACCTGATTGATGCCCTTCATGCGGTACTCGACCGGGTCTTCGACGGTGATGACGTTGATCTCGGGCTTCGCGACCGCATGCAGGGTCGTGTACAGCGTCGTCGACTTTCCCGAGCCGGTTGGACCGGTCACGAGGATCATCCCGTACGGCTTGCTGTAGGACTGCTTGAACGCCTCAGCGTTGCGCTCGAGAAGGTGGAGGCCGGCCATGTCCATGCTCGACCCGTTGTTGTCGAGGATTCGCATGACGACTTTTTCGCCGTACACGGTCGGAAGCGTTGCGACACGGAGGTCGATCTTGCGTCCGGCGTGACTCACCGACATCCGGCCGTCCTGAGGCTTGCGACGCTCGGCGATGTCAATTTCCGACATGATCTTGAGGCGAGAGATGACACCGTTCTGGACTGCCTTCGGAGCCGTCTGCATCTCGTGCAGAACGCCGTCGATGCGGTACCGGACGCGAACTTCGTGCTCGCCCGGTTCGATGTGGATGTCCGAAGCCTTGTCCTGGATGCCCTGGCTGATAAGCAGGTTCACGAAGCGAACGATCGGAGCGTCATCCTCGAAGGCGTCGGCCTGGCCGGCGGGAACGAGATCGGTCGAACCGCTCTCCGCTTCGAGTTCGGTTGTGAGCGAGGTGAGCTCGCCGTCTGCGCGGTGGAACCGATCGATCGCGCCTCGGAGATCGGAGCGCTCGGCGACGACGGCACGAACCTGCATACGGGATGCGGCGCGAACATCGTCGATGGCGAACACATCGCCCGGGTCGACCATCGCGACCATGAGGAAGTCACCGGCGATGCCGATCGGAAGAACTTCGTGGCGGCGGCACATTGCTGCGGGAACGAGAGCGACGGCCGCGCGGTCCACCGGGTACTCGAGCAGCTCGACGTACGGAAGCCCCGCCTGGGCCGCTCGTGCGGATGCGAGCTGTGCCTGCGTGACTACGCCCTGGTCGAGGAGAGCGAGAATTGCCTGGTCATCCTTTTCACGTTCGCCCGAGATCGTGTCCAGCTTTTCGATCGGAACAATCCCCCGCAGAATGAGGATCTCGGTCAAAGACGCCACGCTGTTTCACCCCCCGATGAAAAAGTTGCACCCAGCAAAGATGCCAGAGTGCAAACGTATCTTCGGCGTGGCTGCGACACCATACCCGCGATCGGGGGTAGGACCTTATGGCTGCAGGTGCGCTGCAGAATATGCACTCACGCTGGTGAAGCCGGCCCTCGTCGCGGTGATCCTCACGAACAGGTATCCGTGGAAGCTGATCGACGGCGTAAACGTCGTCGCGGTCGCCTTCGAGATCGCTGCCCTGTCGGATCCGTCTGCCTGCGTGCCGGTGTACCACTGGTATGCGAACGCGACGGATGTCGTTGGCGACCACGTTCCGGTGTGGGCTGTGAGCTTCGACCCTGCCGTCGACAACCCCGTGATCGAGGGCACGCCGATCGTAGTAAACACGCCGGCCGTCACGGGGGCGGTTGGAACACTCGTCCTGCTGAGGGTGGTGTAATCCGTCTTCGACCCCGTCACCCTGACCGAAACGGTCTTGCCCCTTGTCGCGGACGAGAGCGTGTAAGTGGATGTGGTGGCTCCAGAGACTGCACTGCCGCCCAGGTACCACTGGTACCTGATGGTGACAGTCCCTGGGCCCCAGGTGCCGCGCACCGCCGAGAGCTTCGACCCGACCTGCGCGGTGCCGGTGATCGTCGGAGTCGTGACAGTGAGCACGCCGGTTGAGATCGTGATCGTCCTGCTGGTTCTTGAAAGCGTCGTGTAGCCGGTCAGCGTTCCCGAGACCTTGACGCTGATCGCGCGCTTGTAGTCCGAAGTCGTGGTCGAGTATGTCGAGTGGGTCGCCCCGGAGATCGACTTGCCCGCTCTCAGCCACTGGTAGTGCAGGGTCGCGCTGGCCGGAGCCCATGGCGCGCCCGTGGCCGCTGTCAGGACCTGACCAACCCGTGCGGTACCCGTGATCGTCGGCGTCGTACCCGTGATCACGCCTGCGACGATCTTGGCTGTCGCGGTCGATGCCACCGAGTGTTGCGCGATGTAACCATCCGCACCCGAGCTGACGGTCACCGTGATGGTGTGCCCGATGTTGGCCGCGACCGGAACGTAGGTCGCACCCGTTCCGATAGTGACGGTCCCGATCTTCCATTCGTACGTGAAGTCGACGATGCTCGGAACCCAGATGCCAGGATGCGCGGTGAGTGTCGACCCAACGCGGTTCGTGCCCGTAATGGTCGGCTTTGGCACGGTCGTGAAGGTGCCCGGAACAACGTCGGATGTTTCGGCGCTGGTCCTGGACTGCACGGCGTAGCCCGGAAGCACGCTTGTCACGACAACACTGATCGCGTGATCCCTGTCCTGCGCCGTCGAAGTGTAGGTCGGCAGCGTCGCTCCTGCGATCGCGACGCCGTCACGCAACCACTGGTGGCTGAAGGCGGTTGCCGGTGACCAGGTCGGATCGGCTGCCGTCAGTACTCGCCCGACCTGGGGCGTGCCAGTAACGGTTGGGGCGTCCAGCGTGCCCGTGAACTGACCGGGCAGAATCGCAGACGTCGCCGTGGAGTCCTGGATGCTCGACTCGTATCCCGGTTGCGCGCCGGTCACGCGAACGGAGATCGGTTGACCGACGTCGGCCGGCTGCAGGGCGTAGTTCACGCTCGTGGCGGTGAGAATGGGAATTCCGCCGCGCAGCCATTGATAGGTGAGCGCAGGCGCCGGACCCCAGACGCCGGGAACGGCCGTGAGCGTCTGCGGATACTGAACTGCCCCGCCCGGATGCGTGATCGTCGGAGTTGTGAACGTCAGAGAGCCCAACTCGACGGGATCCGTCGCGCTCGACACCTGCGTGGTGGCAAATGAGGGATCGTATCCAGACTTCACTGCGGTGACTCGGCAGACCACCGACAGTCCTGCGTCCGCCGAGACCAGCGTGTAGGTCGACGAAGTCGCCCCCGGGATGGCGGGATACGCGCTCGTGTCGACGCCGGTGCCCCGCGCCCACTGGTAGGTGTAGGAATCCGGCGTGACGCCCCAGGCTCCATTCGTCGTCGTCAGCTGCTGGCCAACCGTTGACTGCCCGGAGACCGTCGGCGCCACCTCGGCCAGCGGGTCGAATCGCGGCTGGATTGTTCCCGCCGAATACGGCAGCGATGTCTTCACGACCGGCGCGTATCCGGCCTTCGTCCCCGTCTCGACGACCGAGATCATCGTGCCGGAATCGGCGACGGCGAGCGTGTATGTCGAGCCGGTCGCCCCCGGGATTACACTCGCGTTTCGGAGCCACTGATAGGTGAAGAGGTCCTGGGTCGGCACCCACGGCTGCGTGGAAGCGGTGAGCTTGCGCGTCAGAGAGCCATAGGAGAGTGTCGGTGCCTGCGTTGTCGTAAACGCTGCCGGGCCAACGATCGAACCGGATGCGGTGGCGAAGGCCGTCGTATAGCCCGGCTGCGAGCCGGTCACCCGAACCGAAACGGATGTGCCCACATCCAACGGAGCAAGAATGTAAGTCTGCGACGTCGCGCCGGCGATCGGCACGCCGTTGCTGCGCCACTGGTAGCCAAACGAGACGGTGCTGGGTGTCCAGGTGCCGGGTACCGCTGACAGCGTCGATCCGAACACGAAGGTTCCGCTGATGGTTGGCGTGCCCTTGACGAGAGTGCCGCTGACGACCACCGCAGTGGGCAGCGAAGCCGACGTCGAGCTGCTGTAGCCGACTTTCGATCCGGTGACTTTGACGGAGATCGTGGAGCCGACATCCGCCGGCACAAGTGCATAGGTTGACGCGGTTGCCCCGCTGATGTCCGTCGTTCCCCGCACCCACTGGTAGCTGAACGTCACACCGCTCGGAGCCCATGTTCCAGGATCGGCGACAAGTGTCTGGCCGAAGACGGTCGAGCCCGTGATCGTCGCCGTGCCCTGCGTGAGAGTGCCGGGGTCGATTGGTGCGGTCGACAGAGACTGGGACGATGCGTCGGTGAAGCCGAACTCGCTGCCCGTCACTCGCACCGTCACGTGATCGTTCACGTCCGTCGGGGTGAGTGTGTAGGTGATGGCGGTTGCGCCGTCGATCGGCACACCCTCGTTCAGCCACTGGTACGCAAAGGTGACGACACCAGGAGACCATGTGCCGGGGTCCGCGGTGAGGGTCTGCCCGACGGCCGTCGTCCCGCTGATCGTGGGCCGTGGGGCCGCGATAAATGTCGCAGCGCCAATCCCCGCCGTCTGGGCGGAGTTCACGGATGCTGCGGTGTAGCCCTGCGCGCTGCCTGAGACTCGCACCCACAGCCGGTGCCCGACGTCATTCGCGGTTGGCGCGTACATCGCCGATGTCGCCCCAGGGATGTCGGTCGACCCGCTCACCCATTGGTACGACAGCGCCACGCTGCCCGGGCCCCAGCTGCCGGGATCGACGGTCAGCGTCGCACCAAAGGTCGGGCTGCCGCTGATCGTCGGAGCACCGACGATGAGAGTGCCCGCCCCGATCGGATCGGTGACCGTCGACACCTCGACCGCATCGTCGAA
Organism: Actinomycetota bacterium; assembly: GCA_030840335.1. Lineage (GTDB taxonomy): Bacteria > Actinomycetota > Actinomycetes > Actinomycetales > Microbacteriaceae > Galbitalea. Next base: position 7,404 of record JAUZFR010000034.1, read on the forward strand.
TCCGACCTTGTGCGCCGTGACCGCGACCTGAAGCAGGGCGCCGAGATCGTCGCCGGTGAGCACGTAGGTCGAAGCGGTGGCATCCGGAATCGGTGTGCCGCCCCGTAGCCACTGGTAGCCAAAGGAATCCTGCGTTGGGGCCCAGGTGCCCGGGTCGGCGGTCAACGTCGACCCGACGATCGCATTACCGGTGACGGTCGGAATCGGCGTCGTGCTGAATGCCGAGCGAAGGTCGAGCGGCGCCGAGGTAAAGGTCTGGGTCGAGTACCCCGATCGCGCGGCGGTGATGTGTACCGTCAGGATCGTGCCCTGGTCCCCGGGGACCAGCGTGTGCCAGGGGTTCGTGTCGCCGTCGATCGGCACATCGTCGCGCAGCCACTGGAACGACAGGGTTGAGTCGCCGGGCGAGACACCGAGACCCGACAGGTAGACCTTGCTCGGCTCGTCCACGTCGGGAGCAATGGTCGGTGTGCCGGTGAGCGAAATCGGACCGGAGAACGGCTCGAGGGCCAGGGCGGGCAGCGCGATCTGGCCAGTCTCGCCGTCAACGTGCACGGCGGTCGCCGTGGCGAGAGACGTGCCGCCGTACCACCGGGACTCGAATGGCTCGGTGCGCGTGAGCGGGGCGCCCGGGCACTGGGGGTCGTCGCTCGAGAGGTTGTCAAAGTAGAGGATCTTGTAGGTCGAGCCCGCTGGCACCGCGAGATTGAGATAGCCATCGCGACCGGTGTAGTACGGCCCCCCTGCCAGCTTCTCGTACGAGCCGGTCGCTTCGTTCAGCACCCAGGCAGCAAACCCGACGCAGGGTATCGCCTGGTCATCGGGGTCGGTGATCAGCTGATGGATGGCGGACTGTCGCGTCAGGGCGAAGTCGATGTCGGTCGTCGCTTCGCCGGGCACAATCGCGAGCGGAGTCGCATCCGCGATCTCGTCCGCGCCCTGCCAGTACTGCGAGTTGTAGTAGACCTGCGCGTTCGTGTACTGGTGGCTCGCATCGGAGTCGACCGCATAGGTATTGATGATCGTGTCGGTCGCCCGCACTTGACGCAGCGTGTACCCGCCCGACGCATCGGTGGTGGTGGATTCGCCGCTGAAGTCCCCGGGCGGATTGGCCTGCACCGTCGCGCCCTCGACCGGATCCCCGTTGCCGTCGGTCACCGTGCCGCTCACCGTGGCGCCCGCGGTCAGTTCGGCGTCTTCGACCTGCGTGGGAACATCCACCGACAGCGGAAAGCTTGTGGCCGTTGCCTGGCTCGCGGCCGACCCGAGCCACTCATGAACGTAGTCTGCGCCGGTCGAGCCGGTGGTTGGCGAGCGGTTGAAGTCGAGCGTGTAGTCGGCCGTCGGTTCCGTGGGCGTGAAGTCGATTTCGTAGGTGCCATCTACGCCGGTCGTCGTCGAGGCGACCACGCCCGGATCGGTCCCCTGGTGCAACTCGATGAGCACATTATCCAGCGGAACCGCAGAGGACTCCGGCGTCGGCTTGCCCGTAATCGTCCCCGTAACCGAGTAGGTCGGGTCGTCGGCGTGGGCTGGAGCACCAATCGCGAGTACCCCGCCGAGCCCCAGCGCGGCCGCCGCGAGCGCGACAAAGGCGACGGGCATGACCCGACCGCGGGCAAGAGCGAGACTCACGGGACGTCCTTATTCGGGCTCGAAGGAGGTCACCGGCGATGTCCCCCTCGCTTGGGTCATCGTAACCGACGAACCCGTGATTTACGAGACTCGTTTTCGGGGGCCAGCCCACGCCACGCCATAACGACGAAAGGCCCCCGCCGAAGCGGGGGCCTTTCGTTGGGAGCACTTAGTTGTACGTACCCGGGGTGTAGTCATCCGACGAGAAGCTGTCGAAGTCGACGAAGCTCAGGTCAGACTCGTTGAACACCGACTCATCCGTGAAGATGCGGTTCGGGTAACGCTCTGCCTTTGCCTCCTCGGTGGCTTCGACCGACACGTCGCGGTACTTGGGAAGACCAGTACCGGCGGGGATCAGCTTTCCGATGATGACGTTTTCCTTCAGGCCCATCAGCGGGTCGGACTTGCCTTCCATTGCCGCCTGCGTCAGAACGCGGGTGGTCTCCTGGAACGACGCGGCCGACAGCCACGACTCCGTCGCGAGGGAAGCCTTGGTGATACCCATGACTTCCTGACGCGCCGACGCCGTCTGCTTGCCCTCGGTGAGAGCAGCGCGGTTGAGCTCGTTGTACTTGAGGCGGTCAACCAGCTCGCCGGGCAGCAGGTCGGTGTCGCCGTGCTCGACGACGGTCACCTTCCGCAGCATCTGGCGAACAATGACCTCGATGTGCTTGTCGTGAATCGGCACACCCTGTGAACGGTAGACACCCTGCACACCATCGACCAGGTGAAGCTGCACGGCGCGGACACCCTTGACGCGAAGAACTTCCTTCGGGTCGAGGTTACCGATGTGCAACTGCTGGCCGAGCTCGACGTGCTGGCCATCCTCGATGAGGAGGGTCGCGCGCTTGAGCACGGGGTACACGTGGGGCTCGTCACCATTGTCAGGCGTCAGAACGAGCTTGCGGCTGCGATCCGTGTCTTCGATGGTGATGCGACCTGCGGCCTCGGCGATCGGGGACGCACCCTTGGGGGTACGAGCCTCGAACAGCTCGGTGACGCGGGGCAGACCCTGCGTGATGTCATCAGCGGATGCGACTCCACCGGTGTGGAAGGTACGCATTGTCAGCTGCGTTCCGGGCTCACCGATCGACTGCGCCGCGATGATTCCGACGGCCTCGCCGATGTCGACGAGCTTGCCGGTCGCGAGCGAACGGCCGTAGCAGACCGCGCAAACACCGACGGCAGACTCACACGTGAGCACCGAACGCACCTTGATGTCGTTGACACCGGCAGCGAGCAGCTTCTCGATCAGCACGTCTCCGACGTCGTCTCCGGCCTCGGCAATGATCTTGCCCTTGGCGTCGACCGCGTCAGCCGCGAGGCTGCGAGCGTAGACCGAGTTCTCGACGTTGACGTCGCGCACCCAGTTGCCAGCGGCATCCTGAGTTGCGATCGGCATGTCGAGGCCCTTGGTCGTGCCACAGTCGTCTTCGCGGATGATGACGTCCTGCGAAACGTCGACGAGTCGACGAGTCAGGTAACCGGAGTCAGCCGTACGGAGAGCGGTGTCAGCGAGGCCCTTGCGAGCGCCGTGGGTCGAGATGAAGTACTCGGCAACCGACAGTCCCTCGCGGTAGCTGTTGACGATCGGACGCGGGATGATCTCACCCTTCGGGTTCGACACCAGGCCACGCATGCCAGCGATCTGGCGAACCTGCATCCAGTTACCACGCGCTCCAGACGACACCATGCGGTTGATGTTGTTCGACTCCGGAAGGTTGTCTTCCATCGCCTTGGCAACTTCGGCCGTTGCACGGTTCCAGATCTCGATGAGCTCCTGGCGACGCTCGGCCTCGGTGGTCAGACCCTTATCGAACTGGTCCTGCACCTTCGCGGCCTGCTTCTCATAGCCCGAGATGATCTCGCGCTTGTTCGGAGGAGTCAGGATGTCGGACAGGGCGACGGTCACACCGGAGCGAGTTGCCCAGTGGAAACCGGCATCCTTGATCCGGTCGAGCGCCGCAGCAACCTCAACCTTCGGGTACCGCTCGGCGAGGTCGTTGACGATCAGCGAAAGCTGCGTCTTGTCAGCGACGGTCTCCATGTACGGGTAGTCCGCGGGAAGCGTCTCGTTGAACAGTGCGCGACCGAGGGTCGTCGTCAGCAGGAACGTCTTGCCCTGCTCGAAACCCTCCGGCGCCTCTCCCTCTGCAAAGTGCAGATCGTCGAGACGGATGCGAACCTTGGCGTTCAGGTCGAGCGAGTGCTGGTCGTGCGCGAGAATCGCCTCGGAGATCGAGGAGAACGCGCGGCCTTCGCCGGTCGAACCGTCCTTGAGCGTGGTCAGGTGGTGCAGACCGATGATCATGTCCTGCGTTGGCAGGGTCACCGGGCGACCGTCAGACGGCTTCAGGATGTTGTTCGACGCGAGCATCAGGATGCGGGCCTCGGCCTGCGCCTCGACGGACAGCGGCAGGTGGACTGCCATCTGGTCACCATCGAAGTCGGCGTTGAACGCGGCACACACGAGCGGGTGAAGCTGGATCGCCTTACCCTCAACGAGCTGAGGCTCGAACGCCTGGATGCCCAGGCGGTGAAGGGTTGGTGCGCGGTTCAGCAGCACGGGGCGCTCGCGGATGATCTCCTCGAGCACGTCCCACACCTGCGGGCGTGAACGCTCGACCATACGCTTGGCGCTCTTGATGTTCTGAGCGTGGCTGAGGTCGATGAGTCGCTTGATCACGAACGGCTTGA
>JAUZFR010000048.1 GCA_030840335.1 Actinomycetota bacterium
CCGATGTGTGCCCATACCGACGATTGCTCCACCATCCCATACGGTGTGCCGGGAACTTTGGTCCCGGTCAGTGAAAGGCGTTGCGCCGGAGAAGCCAGCAGCGAGCCAAACGGCGATATGAGCGCCAGGTAGGTCAACGATAGCTCCGCACTGTTATGCGACGCATCGGCCAGTTCTCGGTTGGCAATCCATCCCGAGATGTTGGGCAAGCCGTGTTCGAGTTGGTAGTTCTCAGCGAAGGTGAACCGGCGCCTGACATACGAACCATCGATATCTCGCTCGTACCAGTAGATCGTCTCCTTCACCGGCGTAGTCAGGACGAGATCTGCGATAGCGCCTTCGAGATGAGCCATGTACCAATGGCCCAGGTGGCTGGAGTGGTCGCCAATGCTCTTGCCTTCTCGTCCAGGCGAATTCAACAAGAGTCGGGTGCTCTCCAACCCTCCGGTTGCGACGATCACATCGTCTGCTGCGACTGTAAACGAGTTGCCCGAAATGGTTTTGCACTGAATATCTTTGACGCGTGTCTGATCCTCGTCGAGGTTAATTCGCACGCAGGTTGTATCAGTGATCACCTTGAGATTGCCAGAGTCGCGAAGTCTCTCGAAGTACACCTTTCCGAAATCGGTTGGTAGCGACCATCGTTCGAGCGACGATGTCGATACCGCGCCATCTTGCAGTCCCGGGATCATGTGCCGGGGGAGGTGCTCCAGCTCGGTAACGTCGAAGACGGAGCGGCCGCACAGCATCCACTGGCAGGTACGTTCCGCATACTTCTGGACGTCGTCGTAGCCCACCGGCCAAACCGACCCCGGTGCGATGTCGCGCTGAACAAAGTCGATGCGGTCGTAGGGAACGCACCGGCCACCCCAGATCGCTGACGTCCCACCGATTTGTCTTCTGACCGTAAGTTCGACCGGCGCGTGCACGGTCGGGTCTTGGCGGTGGGCGATGGAGAGGTCTTGGTAGCGAGTGTTGGGTTTCGTGTTCCCTGTTTCGATCAGGATGACGTCGACACCTCGCTGGGCAGCTTCCAGTGCGGACACGATGCCGGCGGGCCCTGCGCCGATCACGACGAGGCGCGCGCGCAACTGCGCACCGTGCGCGATGTCATTACCCGAGACGATGGTCATTGAGATCGCGTAGCCCTGGACTTCTGCCGAATGAGCGTCGCGACTTCGGCTTCATTACGAAATGGAGCAACCGGGGCTTGACACGCCGTCTTCAAGTTCTCCACCCTCGTCGACGATACCAGCACCGTCCCGAATTGGTTATGCGTCATAGCATTTCGTACCAGCAGCTGTACTGCCGTACGTTCGTCCGACAAGTCAGCCTCAAGGAGCTCACTACATTGGTGTCGGAGTTCGGGATCGCGTTCCAGCAGCCCGCGCAGAAGCGGCAGGGTCGCCGACATGAACCCGAAAGTGATGCTCTCGCGATCTTGATCCGGCGGTTGGCCGTAATACCCGGTCATCAGGTCATACGGAAACTGGCGAACCGTGGCGCGACTGCACAGGCCCGCTAGATTTGCGTCCATCTGCGATAGGTCACCCGCCGGGCCCCATCGCCCTAACGTTCCCTTGCTGCACTCGCGCTCCAGACAGTCGGCGAGGTCGGAGTAGTCGTCGCCAAGCGCGCCGGCAGGCTCGTGCAACATGAAGTAGTCAATTCGATCGACGCGTAGCGCCCTCAGGCTGGCCGAAAGAGCCTTTCGCGCTGCCCCGACTGAATAATCGTTACGCGAATACAACGTGCGTCCCACGAAGCCGGCGTCGGGACCCTGGCCAGAGCTCTTGACCTTCGCCTTCATTTTCTGCGAGGACTTGAGCAGCTGGCGTACCGGTGTCTGAGCCAGCCCGGCAAGCCGCCCGACAGTCGTCGGCCGCATCCCGAACTTCGTTGCGACTCTGATGTCGGTGCGGTTCCCGATGAATTCCGCGAGTTCCGCTTCGGCGAGGCCAAGACCATAGATTGGCGCGACGTCGAAGTGTCGAATACCGAGGTCATAAGCGGACTCCAGCACGACGCGGCGTTCGCGTTTTGTCGGCAACCCGAACAGGCTGGCGCAGCCGAAGCCGAGCGCGGGTCGACCTGTCTGCCGATTGGATTCCTCGTGCGCGATTGGCTGAGGTTCGTTCATCGGCGCAGGGTCTGGTGACTGCATGACAGATGACATCTCAGGCGGCCGCGGGCCCGACGCGGCCGATCACCGTGTTGACCAGGTCAACTACGTTGCGTTTCGCGGTGTGTGGCGCCGGCAGCCAGCCGATGCGTCGCGCCGCCGAACTGACCAGGAGATCAGCCATCGCATCTTCGAGGCGGTAGCGACTGTTGACCGGATCCGGCTCCCACAGCGAGGAGATCACCTGACACAGACCGTCGACCCGCAGCAGGTTGAATTCACTGTCATCCTCGAGACCCATACTGCGCAGGCGGGCCAGGGTGGGAACGCGGGTCTCAATGGGTTCGCCGAGCCCAACGACCTCGAAGCCGACGAGTCCCGTGGCATCTTCCATTCGCGCAAGCCGACCACAGGGGAGTTGCGCGCGCTTGGCGTCGGGCGGCCCAGCATCGTCGATGTCATAGCCCATCGGATGGCCTCCCACCGTCGCTCGGGTGCCCTGCGCGACGATCGTGCCCACCGCTTGTTCGTACGGCTCGAGAACTTCGCCGATCGCTCCGCGAGCGAACCGGTATTCGATATCGACGCCGCCCGCGGGGGCTCGCCGGCTGCGTACAAAGCTCGGCGCCTGAAATCCTAGCCACGACCTGACCAGCGCCAAGGCGTGATATCGGTAGCCGACCTGCGACATCTGTACCTTGTTGATGTCACCGAGGACCCCCTCTTCGATGAGCTTGCCCATCAGCCGGAACTGAGGCAGGTTCATGAAGTCTTCTGCGACCCGGACCTGTGCCCATCGCCGAAACAGCGCCATGCGCCAGAGGTCGCCGACGCGCCCGAGTCCGGGAGTGTCGATGACCAAGGCGGCTCCCGGTGCTAGGTGCGCCGCCGCGCGGAGAACAGAGACGTTGTTGGTCACCGTGACCGACACCAGCACAATGTCGACATCACCAGGCCGAAGAGACTGGAGATTGTCCACGACCTCGGTGCCCCATTGTTCGGCGGCGCTGCGCGCGTGCGCAACGGTCCTCGAGTGGATGCCCACGATATCGACGTGGGAATCCAGGCACCTCAGCGCGGGCAAAAACGCATTGCGGGCGCGATACCCAGAACCAACGACTAACGCCCGCAGTCGATCAGATCGCACCTTGGACGGCGCCCCCGAAGCCTCTTCCCCGGAGGTCATTCAGTGATGACCCCCACTCCCGCAAGACTCTGCAGGCGGCGACTGATGGACTGGATCCGTCCATATGCGATCGCCGTTGGCCCCAAATCGTTCGTCTTCGAAGAGGGGAACAGCCGAGCCTCGACGGGATCGCCCCCATCGGGAAGTGGGGTGGTCGTGCCGACCCGCCGCTCGTCCACCAAGGCACGCAGCTGTGGATCGTCCAGGTTCGCAAAGGCGTCCCTGAACTCCTTCAACCCGATTCGGTCGTTCGGCAAACCCGCCGGTTGGATCGAGATCTTCAAGATTCGTCGACGCACATTGCCACGGTTGGGTGCGGCCCGATGAAAGTAGGATCGATTCCAGATCGCCGCGGTGCCAACAGGGCCGACCAGTTGGACGATCTGAGCGCTCGCGCGTAGCCCCTCGCTGGCCGACTGCGGCTGAAATTCAAAAGGACCGTCGTCGCCAGCAACCGGCGAGAGCAGGACGAAGAGGCTCAAATACGACGGGTAATCGGGAGTGAAGTATTGGACGGTGTCCCAGTCCTTGTGCCATCCCTGAAGCTTGCCCGCATGTATATGGGACTTATCTTGACCGGCCGCGATTTCATAGCAGTGGCAGTGATAAAGCAGTGCCGACGGCTGAATTCCCGCAATCAGTCGGCGCACTGGGTCCGAGAACAGTTCCGCGAAGATACCGGTGTTGACCAGCTGATCGGCCCCGACATACGAACGGGCCTCGGCGTCGATCGCGGCGAACATCGGATCGAGCTTGTCGTTCCACCCCTGGACCGTCTCAGTTGGCCACAGCCCTGTCAGATCGGCGATACCTTCATTCGCAAGCACGTCAGGCAGCGTTCGCGTCGACGTCACCGCTCATCCCCCTCGCTTAGCGACCGAGCGTTTGTCGCCATTGAAGCAAACACAGTTACGAGGTCCGACCATACCTCGTCGCGGCCCTTGGCGCTGGACCAATGCGGGCGTCCAGCCGCTCCGGCGGCTCGACAGTTCGGCGTTCCGGCAATTTGACGTTGGACTTCGTCGCGGTCCGCTAATTCCTTGGGATTTCAACGATAGACATCAGGCCTCTGTGGTCAGAACCAGGCAGTTTAACGGTGTTGGCGGAGGTCGCATTGCAGTGATGGGTCAGCACGTGGTCGATCGCCAGCACTGGCGGTGCCCATGTGTTGGCGGGATACGTCGCGGTAATCCCCGCCCCCGCCTGTTCCGCGGCATCGCGGTAGCCGTCTTCAAGCAGCCGCCGGAAGGGCTTCATATCGAATGTCGCGTTGAAGTCCCCGGCTACCATCACGCAGCCAGTTCCGGCCGTCTTGGCGAGGTCCCGCAACGCTCCTGGCAATCGGGAGTAGTCCCGATTCCAATCCTTGAGTGGCATCGGCCACGGACCCGAGAGGTGAGTGATGAAAAGCACCGGATCGATCGCGGCTCCTTCGACTTCGGCGCGCGCTGTGATCATCGCGTGCCAGTACCCGGTGACCGTTCTTCCATCTTTGAGAGGAAACCGACTCCACACTCCGGTGCCGGAGGCCTCTTCCCGCGCGTCGAGCACCCGGTAGGGGAACACCTTGTCCACCCCAGCCGCGGACAGCTTCTGGACCGCACCAGGAGTGAGTTCCTGCAAAGCGAGGATATCGGCGTTGGCCTCCGCGGTTGCGACGACGATCTTCGGATCAGCTTGTCCCAGATACAAATTCGCTGTCATGACGCGGACCCGAACAGCCGCCGGGTGCCCGTTCGTCTCGGCGACGTAGAGAGGCAGTTCAACCGCGATCGCGGCGATGACCGTTGCAGCGGCCACGACGGCCAGGAACCAGCGTCGGTGTAGCAGAAACAGCAGAAGGGCGAGAGCGGCTGCGAGCATCAAATATGGCGAGATTGCCGAGGTGAGCAGCACCATGTGGTGCGAGACCGGCGCATAGCGTGCGGCCAAACCGAGCGCGGCCGCGGCGAGCGCCACCAAGCCGAGAACGAGGATCGATCGCCGGAAAGGCGGCAACCCGCGGCAGTTTGCGGCCTGGTCTGCTTGCGT